>CAYMJV010000008.1:0-54372 GCA_964390545.1 uncultured Syntrophaceae bacterium | reverse complement strand
ATGAGCGGTCATGGCCATTTGATCCGTCCAGCCCTTCATCTCTGTTAAACGCTTCAGGCCATCGGCCTCCCCAGATAGACAGAACACTCTTCCCCATCAAGAAAGGAACAGGTTTTTTTCAACTCGATGGAAACCCGACCGAGCCAGGGTTCCTGCCCCTCGAAAGGATCGAATCCCACTTTACAATCCTTTTCAAAGAGGTCCAATATCTTTTGTCCAGAAGTCAAAGAAATGGCAGCCAGATCGACACGGCTGATGGAGACATGAAGATTGGGTTCTTTGCAACCGTATCTTTCACAAGAATCCGGACAGGAAAACTCCCACCCTTCATTAAAGAGATTTGACCTTTCTGTGAAATAAGATTCCATAAGAATTTTATATCCAGAATTTCGCCAGACTTCAACCCCACCTTATTGCGGAATGCTGAGTGCGGATTGCGGATTGAAAAATATTTTTGGATGTAATATAGAATGAGATGATAATAACAAGAATCCTTAGTGGGGAGAGCCCAATTTAGTAAACACAAGTCACACAGCTTCTCGGTTCAAAATTTATGCAATGACTTAGGGGAGGAGACAATGAAAACAAGAATAACCGAACTCTTAGGAGTCAAACATCCCATCATGCTTGCAGGAATGGCCTTTGTGAGTTTACCAAAACTGGTCGCGGCGGTTTCGAATGCCGGAGGCATTGGCATGTTGAATTCCGTCGCCTATACTCCCAACCAAATGAAAGAGGTGATTAAAGAGATAAAATCTCTTACGGATAAGCCTTTTGGGGTAAATACCACCCTGCTATTTCCCAATGCGAAAGAGAATGTGGAGGTAGCTCTTGAAGAAAAAGTCCCAATTTTAAATTACGCGTTGGGGAAAGGAGATTGGTTAATTAAGGCAGCCCATGAATACGGCGGTAAGGTTTTGGCAACCGTGGCCATAGAGAGACATGCACGTCGAGCAGAAATGGACGGAGCGGATGGTCTTGTGGTGACGGGGCATGAGGCAGCAGCCCACGGAGCAGAGGTAGGCACATTGGTATTAATCCCTTTGGTTGCTCGTCAAACAAAACTCCCGATCATTGCGGCCGGTGGTTTCTGCGATGGTAGGGGATTAGCGGCTGCCTTGGTTTTAGGAGCGGATGGAATTTCCATGGGCACGAGGTTCATGTTGACCCAGGAATGCCGAATGCATGAAAACGCAAAAGAACTTTGTCTTAAAGCGACGGCGGAGGATACGATTTGTTCTGAGATGATTGATGGTTTACCTGGGAGATGGCTCAAGACTCCAGCAGCCATGAAGCTGGCAGAGGGAAAGACGTCATTCCTTCGAGCACTCTCCAGTGCCCTCCAGATTAAGCGTATGATCGATGTCCCCATCGTTAAGCTTTTCCTCGGGGGTTTGAAACAGCGAGGGGTTCACAACCTTGCTCGCCAAGCGCTTAGCATCTCAGGACTGAAGGTCGCCATTGACAACGGCGACCTAGAAACCGGAGTTCTCCCCGTAAGCCAGGCGATCGGCTTGATCAAAGACTTACCAACCTGTCAGGAAGTCATTGACCGAACTGTCGCAGAAGCTCAAGAATGGGTGGAGGCGGCAGGGAAAAAAATAATTTCCTGAGCACTAAAACGTCAAGATATTCTTTAAAGGTAGAATGTCAAGATTTTCTAAAAGGCGCCTTGATCTCTCAGGTCAGATAGGATTCCCATTGTCTAGCCGTTTTTGAGATATAACCTTTTGGAAGGTCTTTGACGATCCGATTGTGGCCGGGTAAAAGGATATCCACTTCTAATTCTCCAAGTCGCATCAGAGATTCTTTAAGCTGAGAGGCTTTGGCTCCGTAAAGGTCAAAGCGACCAATGGCATAATCGGCATAGACCACGTCCCCTGGAATGAGGGTTTTCATGGAACGATGATAAAGGCCGATACTGCCCATGGAGTGTCCTGGGATGTGGATGACCTCCCACACCGTGCCGCCCAGGTCCAAGGTCTCCCCTCCTTGGAGTTTCCGATTGACTTGAAACTTGAAGGCACCTGGCTTAAGGCCAAACTGCGACTGGCAAAGTCCTCGGAACATGTCCATCCCGTAAACACCCCGTTCATCCCCCTGCTCTAAGAGATCGCCTTCCAAGTGGTGTACCCACAGCTCAGCCCAGGGAATCTCTTTTGAGATTTCAGCGAGGCACCCGATGTGATCCAAATGGGTGTGTGTCATGATAATCCTTTTTATGGATGATAATTCGATCCCTGCTTTCTGGATGGACTGAATCTTATAACTCCCCTTACCTACGAAGCCCACATCCATGAGGGAGAGGTTTTGAGAGGAAGGGTTACCCACAACATAAACATGGGAGTCAGGCATAAATTCGTCTTGTCCTGGAATGTGGTAAACTTCTTCCGTTACTTTTGCCATAGGTCACTCCTGCAAGAAATTTGAAGTTCCCCGCCCATCCCGCCAGAGCGGGACGGGGCACGTTCCGGTCAACCCGTGTTTACATAACCCAGCAGGATTCTCTAATCAAGAGTCCTCTTTTTGAATGATTAATTTTACTTTGATTTCCACCTCAACGGTCAATTAAAATACTGGGAATAAGAAATGAGCCGGGAGAAAGGACAAGACGATGATCCGACGCAACTTGGAACATCCTGAGGTGAAAGCCACTCGATACCGGGCCCATGGCGGAGGTGTGGCCCATATGATTTTGGATACCCGCCACCTGCAAACCTTGATGTTCTTGGCTCACGCCTCGGTAGCCCCTAAACAAAAGCTTCTTGGACACATTGACCCGATGGAGGAGATCTACATTATCCAAAGCGGCGAAGCTCTTATGCAAGTGGGCGAAGAGGTCTGTGAGGTCATCCCAGGAGATGCCATTCACATCCCCGTCGGCCAGTTCCACGAGCTGACCAACACGGGAAACGAAGAACTTGCCATCTTAGTTGTGGCGGGACTGATCCCCGATGAGTAAATTTCAGATTTCAAATTGCACCCCGAACCATGTCAGGTTCGGGGTAGCCATGCACCCGACGTGGTGCATGGCAGATTTGAGACCGCGATTCAAACTCCCTGCTCCGAACTTGAATTCAATCCTTTTTATACCTCCAAAGCCAGAGGAGGCCGATGACGATCAGGAGAAGAGGTAGAAAGTATGTTTTGATGACTGCAGGAACCGAAATATGAATGGAATAATATTTTGCTCCCAGGATGAAGATTCCCAGGATCGTCGTTATCCAGGCCGCTAGACTTTTTCTGTTCTGAACAAGCCCTCCTATTCCAAGGGCTATCATCATCCAGGGCCACCCCTCCCGCAGTCCATATCCAGTACCCATTCGATCTAAGAAAATCAGGACACCCATCGCAATCAGTGCCAGCGCCAAGCCCATCTCTATTCTCCTTTCCTGTCAACAATCCCAAACCGATCCTGAATCTGACCGTCCAAATCGACGACTTCGCCTTCCACCCTTCCCTTTTTAATGGAGACCCACACATAATGGAAATATCCCCCCGTATCCTTGAGGGCATAGATGGGCGCTCCCCCACCTCCCGTAATGATGTAGAGTATTTGATCTTTTGCCATCCGGTCATAGCGGTGATCATCGCCTTGAAAAACGGCCTTCACCTTGGTCTTTACAAAGAGTTGATGGAGATCATCTCTGGCCAATGGATGCTTATCCATGGCTTTTCCCAGTTTCAAACTATCCTCTGGAAGAAAGAGTGGGCGATGGATAAAGACCATCTTCAATGGCGTGTCAAAGGATGACAGGATATCCTTTAACCACGACCACTGGTCACCCAGGATTTTCCTCTTCCCCTTTTCCGAATCTAGGATGACAAAAAGTGCACCTCCCGTTTGGAAAGCATAATAAGTCTTCCCTTCCGGAAGGATAAACTGTTTTCGATAGATCTCCTCCCCCCGGGGTGTACCTACCACTTCATGATTCCCTACCACAGGGAAGAAGGGGATATCGATGGCCTTTGAAATCTCAAAGAACCCTTTCCACTCCTTCTCGTTGGGCCTGCTGATCATATCACCCAAATGAATGATGAAATGCGGCTCCCGTTTCAAGATCTTCTGAATCAGTTGAGTAAACACCTTCTCTCCATCACGGCTATCTCCGAGGATGGCAAACTGGATAGATGGTCCAATCGATTTGACCCTTTCCACACTCTGGCTGACCTCTCTGATCGGTCCCGCAGATGAAACGAAAGGAATGAGAAAGAGAACAAACGAAAAGGTTAGACCTTTCGTCCATTTTTCCTTCTTGAAAAAATTCCTAAAATTTTCCATAATGCTTTCAATTTAAACCCATATTTTCCATACATCATATTGAGGAAAAACGCAATCCATATGGGCCCTTTGGGGGAAAGGAGATACTATGGACCCTAAACTAATCAAACAGTTTTATTTTTTTTTGATCGCCCTCTTTGTGTGGACCGCTGTCATCCTGGCGGTAGGACCTAAGTAATTTTTTGATTTAAAAGGAGGAATTAAGAAGAATGGCAGGCGGTTTGATCCTCTCAAAGAAATGTGATAAAAAGGATCTGATAGTCGGATTACAGACAGGCAACACGAAACACCCTGAACTGCGTTGAGTTCGGGGCAAGCCGTGCACCCTGCGTGGTGCAGGGCGATTACATTCACGTTTTTTGAGGTTAAGTCCGGGGTTTAAAGCCTCAAGCCTACGACCTCAAACCTCATGCCTCGGCTGGCCCACGTAGCTCAATGGTAGAGCTGCTGATTTGTAATCAGCGGGTTGGCGGTTCAAATCCGTCCGTGGGCTCCAGATAAAAAAAATGGGCAAACCAATGATTAGGTTTGCCCATTTTAATGAGAGGCGTAATCTTGATGAAAGGAAAAAGGGATACTTCCAATATTTTAATGATATTAGAAGACTCGGCAAATATCCCTAATTTTTTTCTTGATTCCGATACTTGGGTCTTTTGTTCGATTCGAGGATCTTTTTTCTGATGCGCACAGAGTATGGAGTCACCTCAACCAGCTCATCTTCTTTGATAAACTCGATGGCCTGCTCAAGGCTAAGAATCTTGGGCGGAATGAGCTGCAAGGCTTCGTCCGAAGCTGCTGCCCTTATATTCGTGAGTTTCTTTTCTTTCGTCGCATTGACATCAAGATCGTTGTCTCTTGAATTCTCCCCAACCACCATCCCTTCGTAGACAGGTGTGTTCTCCTTTACAAAGAGTGTCCCTCGGGGCTGGAGGTGATAAAGCGCATACGTGGTCGTCTTTCCTGGCCGGTCCGCAACAAGGGTTCCGGTAGAGCGTTTTGTAATAGGGCCATGCCACGGCTCATAACCATCGAAAATATGGTTGAAGAGCCCTGTCCCTCTGGTATCGGTGAGAAACTGAGAGCGAAAGCCAATCAGCCCTCTGGATGGAATCCTGAATTCGAGCCGGACCCTGCCATGGCCATTGTTGCTCATCTTCTGCATCCTGCCTTTACGGATCCCCACCTGCTGTGTCACGACCCCTAAGAACTCCTCTGGAACATCGATGACAAGATGCTCCATGGGCTCGTGAAGAGCGCCGTTCACGTTTTTTGTAATGCTCTCGGGCATAGACACAGAAAGCTCATAGCCTTCCCTTCTGATCATCTCGATCAGGATCGCAAGCTGCAGTTCCCCTCTTCCCATCACCTTGAACGAATCCGTAGAATCAAAGTCAACCTTAATCGACACATTATACAAGAGCTCCTTTTCAAGCCGATCCCGCAGGTTTCTCGACGTAACATACTTTCCATCTTGACCGGCAAAAGGCGAGGTATTCACAGAAAAAACCATGGAGATGGTAGGTTCATCCACTGCAATCCTTGGAAGAGGTTCCGTATTTTCAATATCGGTAATGGTATCTCCAATATTAATCCCTTCAATCCCGGCCAGGGCAACAATATCCCCTGCCCGGGCCCCTTTGATCTCTAATCTTTCGAGCCCCTGAAATCCATAGAGCGATGTAACCTTTGTTTTGATCGGTTCCCCTTTGCCGTTGATCATCGATACCCAGTCCCCAATCTTAACCGAGCCTGAAAAGATTCTCCCGATGGCAAGCCTACCAACGTAATCGCTATAGTCGATGTTGGTGACCAGGAGCTTCAGCGGCCCTTCTTCATCGCCTTCAGGCGGCGGAACGGCGGAAAGAATGAGTTCAAACAGACACCGAAAGTCTTCCGCATTCTCATCAGGATGGAGTTTCGCAATTCCGAGTTTTGCGTTGGTGTAGACGATCGGAAATTCAAGCTGCTTCTCCGTCGCATCGAGGTCAATAAATAGATCGTAGACCTCGTTGAGCACCTCTTGGATTCTCGCATCAGCCCGGTCTATCTTGTTAATCACAAGGATAGGAGGAAGATTAAACTCGAGGGCCTTTTTCAGAACGAATCTTGTCTGGGGCAAAGGGCCCTCCGAGGCATCGACAAGGAGCAGGACGCCATCAACCATCTTGAGCGTCCTTTCCACCTCCCCGCCGAAATCGGCATGGCCTGGCGTATCAACAATATTGATCTTGATGCCCTTATATTCGATCGCCGTATTCTTTGCCACGATGGTAATGCCCCGTTCCCGCTCTAAGGCAATATTGTCCATGACCCTTTCCTGGACCGTCTCGTTCAAACGAAAAATGCCTGACTGCTTGAGCAAGCCATCGATGATCGTTGTCTTTCCATGATCAACATGGGCAATGAGAGCGATGTTCCTCAAATCTTCGCGCTTCATAAGTTCCTTTTGAGCCACACAGGCAAACCTTATACGGTGCGAGTGCGGGGCCGACCCCCCGTCCCCCCGTTAGCGCCCGCGCTGCTGTCAGGGTGAAACTGAAACCTGTTTTTCAACCGTGCTCTTCTTTGAGGAGGTCCTACCGTGGGAGATTGGCCGGGGTCGTTTCTTGAAGTATTTCTTACTCTCTCGGTTCCCATTGTGCTGGGAGACAACCTGGAGGTTAGGGATGTTGCCATGCCACACGGGATTAATACGATTTATCTTGAACAGGGATTTCAAGACTCCTAATTCCTGGTCTGTTACAAACGTCATGGCAATACCTGGCCGTCCCATTCTCCCGGTCCTTCCTGTCCTATGCGTGTAAGATTCCTGGCCGTTAGGATAGTCATAATTAATCACATGGCTGACATGGGTGAAGTCGAGGCCGCGGCTGGCAAGGTCGGTGGCAACCATGAAGGTAATCTCATTCCGGCGAAAACGTTCGAAGATCGACGTTCGCCTTGATTGCTCCAGCCCTCCGTGGATATACCCTATGGAATTAAATTTCCCCTCCAAGTCCCTTATGAGTTTCTCACCGTAATGTCGCGAATTGCAGAAGATGATGGCCTGGGAGATTTTCTCCCTTTTCAGGTATTCAATCAAGGTATTGAGCCGATCACGTCGCCCCGTATACTGAAAATGGTGAGCCAGACTCTCTGGAGCCACCCGTTCCTTATTCAATTCCACTCTGACGGGTTCTTTCAGATAGGTCCTGATCAGTCGATCGATCTCTTCGGGCATCGTCGCTGCAAAAAACAGTGTTTGGTGCTCATGGATCATACAGGACATGATCCACTCAATATCTTCAATAAAACCCATCTTCAGCATCTCGTCCGCTTCATCCAGAACCAGCGTGCGAACACAGGAGAGGTCAATCGACGTGGTATGATATAGGAAATCGATCAATCGTCCAGGTGTTGCGACGAGGATATGGACCTTGTCCCTTAATTTGGCTTTTTGAATCTCCATCGAGAATCCGCCAAAGATGGCAAAGGGGACGACATCTGTCAGCCTCGAAATCTTATCGATCTCTTCCACATATTGAAGTGCCAGTTCACGGGTAGGAACCAGGATGAGGGCCTGGATGGCATTGAGCGAAGGATCGATCATCTGGACGAGTGGAATACCGCAGGCCGCTGTTTTACCCGAGCCGGTCTCTGCCCGGGCCAAAAGATCCCTGCCGCTCAGGATAGAAGAGAAGGTCTTTTCCTGGATGGGCGTCAAATCCTGATAACCCATGTCAGCCAGGGCCTTCTGAATCTCTGGTTTTAGATCTAATTCTGAAAAGTTCATTCATTACTCCTTAAGAGGTGATGGAATGGAGTTATCCCATTCCTTTTTTATGCCAAACCAATGATTTCCACGATTTCACACGACTTGCGGGCAAGCAACGGTTTAATCACGCAGAAATGAATTGGAAGACTCCGTATGGTTAACAAAAAACCCGTAAAGAAGTTGTCTATAGTCCTTTACGGGTTTTCATCTCGCTACCAAAAAGGCTCTATAAAACAGTATAAATATAAACTACTTTTCGCATAAAAGCAAGAAAGATTATTACGGGGGTGGCTGTTCAAATCCTTTGATTGATTTTTGAAGGGTTGACCTCCAGTTCTTATCCTTTGATCTTGAATTCTTAAGTTTAGTGGTTAGATTTAAATAAGACAGGAGGTGCTAACCATGAAAAAAAATGACAAAAAAGCGAAAAGAGCAAAAACCACAACTTCAACTTCGTATGATTGTTGCTGGTACGAGCCTTCTTGTTATGATCTTTGCTGCGGCGGGGTGTGCTGCTGTTAGGTCTGGGGAGTTAGGCGCAAGTAATAGGGTGTTGCCCTAATCTATTTTCTCACCAGTCACACCGTGCTTTTTGCTAACCGCTGGGCTTGCGATTCAAGTCCGTTTGTTACCTTAAATGCAAAAAGGAGCAACCAAAGCTTGGTTGCTCTTTTTTTATGAAAATAGCGACCTATATGATTTAATTTCCCAAGCCGACCCCTGAATTTCCTTGATTAGATTTGACACCAATTTCTTCCACTTAATTGCATTTATCAACTCGGCTTTAATAGTGAAAATTTTAGGGAAAAACCTATTTTACTATCTTGTAATTATATTGATTTTTTGATATAAAAACCGATGTTTTTGAATTCTAATTTTTATCTATCTTCATAGAAAGGGGGAAGGGGTATGAAGAGGATGGCTTTCAAAAAGGCTTTGTTGCTCAGTGGGATTTTTCTGTTATCAACATTTATCCTGGCTCAATTATCTTGGGGCTGTGATGACGATGACAAAGATAAATGGGACTGTGACCACCACGACAACTGGGATTGCCTTAAGCACGGTAAGCCCTGTCAACCACCAAAGATTCAAAAAGTATTTTTAGACTACAACCTCGACTCAGAAACATTCATAAGATTCTCGATTTGGGGCAAAAATTTTGACAATGGAGCCCCTCCGGTTGTTACCTTGGGCGGTGAATTTGGTCTTACTGTAATGGAGCACTCTGATGGTTATATAGTCGCGACATTGCCGAAGTCGGAAGAACAAGATTTCGATTACGGAGACTATAGATTGGTCGTATCTACATGCCCCGGTTCTGCATGTAAAGACAAATATTGCAAGGATCACGGTCCTAATTGCAAATGTAAATATTGCAAAGACCACTGTTCTAAATGCAAAGACAAATATTGCAAAGACAATCAATATAAATGCAGATGTAAAGATCGATATTCCCTGACCATCGCAGACCCTTCAGGACAACTTGGTACAATTGGATCGGTAATAGTTGCAACGGATGGAAAACAAATTTCGACGAACGAATTCGAAGGTTATGCACTTTGCGATCAAGGTTACACGGTGACTGGTGGGGGATTTAAGTCTATTAATTTTAAAATTGTAGAAAGTAGGCCAGATGGAAATGGTTGGTATGTGCTGGGTAGAATAGCATTCGACAAAGAGATCGATCCCACTCTCACAATTTATGCAGTCTGCGCAAAAATAAAGTAGGGCATAAACAGGAGAAAATAAGTCCACGTTTAATTGCTTAAAGCGAAGGCAGGGTCAGGGAATGGCCCTGCTTTTTTATTGGTCGGAGGCTCAAATCCGTCCGCGGGCTCCAGAAGAAAAAAGGGGCAACCCTATTTGGGTTGCCCCTTTTTTTGAATAAAATCTTCCTTCTATTTATGCGGGAACCATTGATGGAACAAGAAAGGAAAAGAATCCTTCTTTCACATTTTCTCTTTTGATCTTCTCGAAGGCGCATTCCACTGCAGACCGAATCTCTTCCAGATCCACTGGCTTCATTGCTTGATAGAAGATGCCCGCACCACGGAGGCGCTTCACCTCTCCGATTGACTCCTCTGAGGAGATCACGATCACCTGGATACGGGAATTGATCTTTTTAAAGACTGGAATTAAATCACAAGCCTTCACTCCTTCAAGCTCATCGTCGAGGAGGAGAACTTGAGTGGTTCCATTTCGCATCCTTCGGATCATGTCGCTCACCAATCTTACCGTCTCCACTCGATATCCCATTCGGTGAAATTGGGTGGCGAGCGATCTGGCCGAGAGATCATCCTGATATGCTATGAGGATCGTATTCGATTTCATGCTAAACCCTCCTCTCCTCCAATCCTATCATCCTATATCACCTCGACGGGCGCCTCATTTTTCCGTGAGGGAGAGGCTATCGTTCCCACCAGGGAGGAAACGAGGATCCCTGCTGGAATCAATTGGGCCAAAACAATGATGATTCCGAAGGTCAGGAAGAAGCATGCTCCCAAAACTCCTGCCCCCCTGACTCCTCCTGCAAAGGCGATTCCGAAAGAGGCAAAAACGATTGACATAATGAAAACCAGGCTTAGGATGAGTAGAATTTTTTCGATCTTCACGGTTATCATCTCCTTTATGGGTGATTCAGTTCTTCACGGCAACTGGCTCGACACCTGGAAGAAGAATTTCTTCCTCAACTTTCTTCTCTTTCTTGAAGGCCATGGTTGTCGCTGTCCCGATGAAGCTGAAGAAGAGAATTGCTGCCGGGATCAGTTGAAGAAGGACAATCATGGTTCCGACGATGATGAAGATCCAGAGGGCCGTTCCAGCTTCTTTTAGGCTGATCGACCTGGCGAATGCGGGGCTTGCCATCAGAGTGATTAACCCAACCATCAATCCAACCTTTAGTGCTTTCATCTTTCGTTCCATCTTTAGTTCCTCCTTTTTTTGGATTTCAGCCTTTGAGAGTGCATGTATCATGCCAAAAGAAATTAATTTTATAAGCCATTAAAATTATTAGAAAATCCTGATACTGTACACCAAATACTTAAGACAGAAAAATATTATTTCTATACATATTTCCCTTTAAAAATCGGCACAGACTTCGTTACCTCTTGAAATGAACAAGCTTTCTAATATAATAAAAAAACAATACATTCTGAGCGTTTTGGATTAAGAGAATATGCAGCGAAGGGAAAAGGCATTTACCTCAATAAGCATTCTTCTTATGAGAATACATAGAGGGTATGGGTAAAGGGGTTTCTAAAAAGAAATGAAAAAGCCCACCTGAACAAAAAAGAGGTGGGCCGTAAATGAAGTTGATAAGGGATTTGATCACCTTAATACCTTCTTTTTATCTACCGGTCATGTATGCTCTCTTTATATACTCTACACAAGATGAGGACTTCCGGTTCAGGGTTAGAATGCTCATTTAAGAATTTCAACCGAGACAATTTGCAACCCCTTATAGCAACCCTCTCATGCAGGACTCAAGATATTTACGTAAACTTTCTTGTCTTTTCTCCAGAAGTAAGCTAATTTGAAGCTAATAGTTAAAAGTCCAAAGCTCAAAATTTGAAATCACAAGCTGAGAGGAAATTTCTCAAAGGAGGATCCTATATGGAGAAGGACTTGGTGGCAGTCTTGGGAGGAGGAAATGGCGGTCATGCTGTGGCAGCAAATCTTTCCCTTGCCGGATTTAAGGTGAACTTTTTCGAACTCCCTCAATTTGCAGACTCCCTTGAAAGAGTTTTGAGAACCAGAGAGATTCGAATCGAAGGAGTATCGATCGATGGAGTTACGAAAGTGAATTTGGCTACAACAGATATCGAGCAGGCGATTAAAGATGCGGAGGTCATCTTTGTGATTACGCCTGCCTTTGGTCATAAAACGATGGCAGAGGTCTGTGCTCCTTTTGTTCAGGATGGCCAGATCATTCTCCTCATGCCAGGTTCAGGAGGAACCCTCGAATTTGTAAAGATCTTCAAGGAGAGAAAGGTTGGAAAAGAGATTATTTTTGCTGAAAGTTGTACTCTCCCCTATGGGGCCCGGCTCAAAGCCCCTGGCCATGTCTCTGTTTTCATTCACGCCCTCATCCTTCCCACTGGCGTATTCCCATCGAAAAAGACAAAAGAGGTGATTCCAAAACTAAAACAATATTACTCTACGATCACCCCTGCTAAGGATGTCTTGGAGGCAGCCATTAATAATCCGAACCCTATTGTCCATCCGGTAGCAACTCTGCTCAGCGCCACTCGAATTGAACATTCAAAGGGTGAATTTTATCTCTATACTGAAGGAATGACCCCATCCGTGGCTAGAACTTATGAATCCCTCAACGAGGAGAGGCTCTCCATTTGCAAAGCCATGGGATATAAACTCTATCACTGGGACGATCTCGATTTTAAGAATTACAATCTGGGAGAGACGGAAGAAGAGTGCCGCTACCGAATCCTCAACACCAGTATGGATGGAGCGTTTGGAAAGGATGGGATCTTTGCAGGGATGAAAATGAAAGGCCCTGAACATTTAAAAGACAGATATATAACAGAAGATGTCCCCTACGGGATGGTTCTGACTTCCACCCTGGGAGACCTTCTTAAAATCCCCACCCCCACACACGATGCTGTTATTCAGCTTACCTCAGCAATCAACCGGACTGACTATTGGAAAACAGGGAGGGGCATAAAGGAATTAGGCCTTTCCAAGATGAACAGGCAAAGTCTTAAGAAATTCCTTCTGGAGGGGAAAAAATAGACTCGAGTCAGAGGCAAAACTGAAAGATCGTTCCGAGATAAACTCGTTATGCGGCCCAAAAGGGGAGAAAAGCGGCCTTATTCTTTAAGAAGAATATAAGGTCCTTTAACCGTCTATTTATTCTGTGTTTGGCATCTATATTTCGTATCGCTCTAAATTAAACGTAGGCCATTAAAATAATTAACAATTTATTGAATGTCCCCTATCCTCAAATTAATCCTCAAATAAACCAAGATTTCCCTTGACAAAAAAAGCCTGTTATTTTAGTATCCCAATCGACATTGTGCTTCTTGTCACATATAGACCTAGCCCAAAATTTTGCAAATCTTAATATATTAACCAACCATCTTTTTACACAACAATGGAGAAGGGGGGGATCTCAAAATCTAAGATTTCATATTGCGGATGTTAGATTGAAGATTTAGAAAAGCCTAATAAGACCTGATGTAAAATTAAAGCAAAAAATCAAAAAGAAAGGGGGAGTAGAAAACATGGGTTTCACTATTACAAAAAAATATAATGAGGCAGATCCAAGGAAACTTCCAGATTGGCAGGTTGCGGAAATAGCAGAAGAAACGATGCCCACGATTGAAGAAGCACAGGAGAAGCTGGGACTCAAGAAGGAAGAAATCATTCCCATGGCAAAGTTATGCAGACTCGATTTCATGAAGGTTATGGATCGACTCAAAAATAAGCCAGACGGAAAGTATATAGAAGTCACAGCCATTACTCCTACTCCTTTAGGAGAAGGAAAAACAACGACTGCTATGGGTTTGCTGGAGGGATTAGGGAAAAGAGGTAAGAATGCTGGGGGTTGTATTCGCCAGCCTTCAGGTGGCCCCACAATGAATATTAAGGGTACGGCTGCAGGAGGCGGCAAATCCCTACTCATCCCGATGACCGAGTTTTCCCTTGGGCTTACTGGAGACATTAATGACATTACCAACGCCCACAACCTGGCTATGGTTGCCGTGAATGCACGAATGCAGCATGAAAGAAACTACGACGATGCGGAACTCGCCAAGCGGAAACTCAAACGGCTGGACATCGATCCTACCAATATGGAGATGGGCTGGGTCATGGATTTCTGCGCCCAGGGTTTGCGGAACATCATCATGGGGATAGGTGGAAAGATGGATGGGTTTTTGATGGCATCCAAGTTTGGCATAACCGTCAGCTCGGAGCTCATGGCAATCCTCTCCATTATCCGAGATCTGAAAGATCTTCGTGAGAGGCTCGGTAATATCGTCGTCGCCTATGATAAAAAAGGTAAACCCGTTACCACGACAGACCTCGAAGTGGCAGGTGCCATGTGTGCCTGGATGCGGAATGCTATCAACCCCACATTGATGTGGACAACGGAATACCAGCCATGCATGGTTCATGCCGGTCCCTTTGCCAATATCGCGGTGGGTCAATCCTCCATTATCGCTGACCGCATTGGCTTAAAGATGTTCGATTACCATGTGACTGAGAGCGGTTTTGCTGCTGACATTGGCTTTGAGAAGTTCTGGAATGTGAAGTGCCGTTTGAGTGGCCTAACCCCCAATGTCTCAATATTGACGGCCACCATCCGGGCATTGAAGATGCATGGCGGTGGGCCTAAAGTGGTGGCAGGACTGCCCCTTCCTGAAGAATACTCTAAGGAAAACTTGGGACTTCTTGAAAAAGGGATCGAAAATATGACCCACCTCATCGGTGTGATCAGAAAATCAGGAATCAATCCAGTAGTATGCATCAATTCCTTCCATACCGACACCAAAGACGAAATCGCAATGGTCCGTAAGTATGCCGAGAAGGCAGGAGCCCGTTGTGCCCTTTCCGAACATTGGCTCAAAGGTGGGGACGGTGCCCTTGAGCTCGCCGATGTCGTCATGGAAGCTTGCAAAGACAAAGTGAACCTGAAATTCCTCTATCCTCTGGAGATGCCACTCAGACAAAGGGTTGAGACAGTTGCCAAAGAGGTATATGGGGCTGCCGGTGTCTCTTGGACTCCCGATGCCGAAGCCAAAGCAAAACGGTTTGAGGCTGACCCCAAAATGAAGGATTTTAACACCATGATGGTCAAGACCCACCTGAGTCTGACTCATGATCCATCTATTAAGGGAACTCCAAAAGGTTGGATCCTACCCGTTCGTGATGTCTTGATTTTTGCAGGTGCAAAATTCCTCTGCCCAATGACCGGAGCGATCAGCCTGATGCCAGGAACCAGCTCTGACCCAGCCTATCGAAAGGTTGATGTTGACGTAAATACCGGCAGAGTGAAGGGGCTCTTCTAAGTCTTCTAAGAAAGACTCTTGTTCCGGATTGCACCGTTTAACAATGTTTTCTAGTCCCGCCTCTATCGAAATAGAGGCGGGACTAGGTTACAATAAATTTGACACATGCCGAAGCATAAAGTAACTTTTTTACCCAGCGAACGACAAATTTTAGTCGATGAGGCAGAGAACCTCCTTCAAGCCGCCATGGAGGCGGGAATTCATATCAATGCCTCCTGCGGGGGAAGCGCAACCTGCGGGAAATGCAAGATCAAACTCCTCCAAGGTACGGTCGATTCTCCCAGGCATCCCAAGTTAACCCAATGGGAATACGATAAAGGTTATCGCCTCGCCTGTCTGACCTCGATTCGAGGGGATATGGATGTGGAAGTCCCCCTTGAATCCCAGGTCGATCGGTCTGTCCTCGCCCTTAAAGGCGATCGTGGAATCCATAAATATCTTCTCTCACCCCAAGACATCTTCCAACTCGTTAAGGGTTGGGATGTAGACCCTCCCGTATTTAAGAGATATGTGGAGCTTGAACCGCCAACACTCAAGGACAATGTGAGCGACCTGACCCGCCTGGTCAATGCCTTGGAAAAACAGCATGGGATCGTAGGGATTTCTGCTGATTTCAGGGTCATTATGAAATTGAGTCGCCTTCTCCGGGAAGCGGATTGGAAGGTGACAGCCACTCTTGTTCTAACAAGGAAAGCCTATAAGCTGATCAACGTGGAGCCTGGGGACAATACGAAACAGAACTACTCGATCGTTATCGATATCGGGACAACCACGATCTTCGGTCAAATCCTTGACCTCAATGGATGCGTCGTCGTTGCCTGTCCGGGTGGAACATGTGACGGGACAACCCTTTTCGCCCTCGCGGAAGCCTCGGATTATAATGCCCAGATCAGTTATGGCGAGGATGTGATTACCCGGATTGTCTACTCTCAGAAACCCGGCGGTCTGAAGAAATTACAGGAGGTGGTCGTCTCTACGATCAACAAGATCATTCAGGAAATGTTCGATATGAGCAAAATCGACCGATCGCTGATCTCCCACATGGTCATCGCTGGGAACACGACCATGACCCAGCTCCTGTTAGGCCTGGACCCGAAATTTATTCGAGAAGACCCCTATGTTCCCACAGCCAATTTCATCCCTCCGGTGAGAGCCGTCCACATGGGGATCAATATAAGGGATCATGTCCACGTCTATATCCTCCCGATGGTGGCGAGTTATGTGGGCGGCGATATCGTGGCAGGAATCTTGGGGTCCGGGGTCTTTCAAAGAGAAACGCTAACGCTTTACATGGACATTGGGACTAACGGGGAGATCGTCCTCGGAAATAAGGATTGGCTGGCCAGCGTTTCGTGCTCGGCGGGCCCTGCTTTTGAAGGCGCGGGAATTAAGTTCGGGATGAGGGCCACCCGGGGAGCCATTGAGGAGGTCAGCATCAACCACCGAACCTATGAACCGATGATCCTTACCATTGGGCGGTCCAAGCCAATCGGCATCTGCGGTTCAGGTCTCATCGACTCGGTCGCCGAGCTTTTAGAGACAGGAATGATTGACCAGAACGGAAAGTTTCGAAGAGACCTTCCTACGGACCGGGTTCGAGAAGGACCGGACGGTTATGAATATGTCCTTGCGAGAAAAGAGGAGACATTGATTCATGAAGATATCGTCCTCACGGAGATCGATATAGAAAATCTGATCCGGACCAAAGCTTCTATCTACGCCGGTTGCAAGGTCTTGCTGGACAGCGTCGGGTTGAGTTTCAAGGATTTGGATCAGGTGATCATCGCAGGGGGGTTCGGTCGTCATCTCGATCTTGAAAAGGCGATCTTCATCGGCCTCCTTCCTGAGATGGATATCGATAAATTTATTTTTGTCGGAAACGGTTCCTTGCTGGGGGCAAGACTGCTCTCCTTTTCCAAGAACCTTCTCAGGGAGGCGGAGCGAATTGCTTTAATGATGACCAACCTCGAGTTAAGTAATCATCCGACGTTTATGAATGAATTCATTGCAGCGATGTTTTTGCCCCATACGGACACCTCCGCCTTTCCTCAGGTGGTCGAAAGGCTCTATCGGGTGAGGAAGGAATATCGCTCGGAGAGGATGGTCGAAGGGCAGCTTTGAGCTTCACGATTGCCGTTTCAGGAAAAGGAGGAACAGGGAAGACCACCTTTGCGGGAATGATCATCCGTCACCTCTTGGATAAAAAGAAGGGGCCTATTCTGGCCGTGGATGCGGATGCGAATTCGAACCTTAATGAGGTTCTTGGGGTGACATTGAGGTCCACGATCGGTGAGGCCCGGGAAGTTATGAGGAAGGATGTCCCTGTGGGAATGACAAAGGACATCTGGTTTGAATATAAAATTCAGGAGGCACTAGTCGAAACCAAGGGATTCGACCTCATTGCCATGGGGCGACCGGAGGGACAGGGTTGCTATTGTGCTGCCAACACGTTGGCCAGAAAATGCCTGGACCTCCTGACTGGAAATTATCAATATATTGTCATCGATAACGAAGCGGGGATGGAACATTTCAGCCGCCTGACCACTCGGGATGTGGACCTTCTTTTCATTCTGTCAGATTCCAGCCGGCGTGGTATTTTGACCGCTTCCAGGATTCGGGATTTGATTCACGAACTCGACCTACACATCAAACGGGAGGCTGTGGTGATCAATCGGCTTCAGGGAGATTTGGACCCTGGAATTTCAGAGGATCTGAAACGCCAGAACCTCACCTTGGCAGGAGTCATCCCTATGGACGAGGAGATCTACCGATACGATCTCGAAGGAAAACCGACGTTTCAGTTGCCTATGGAGTCAAAGGCGGTTCAGGCGGCCCTAAAGATCTTTGAGGAGTACATCCAATAAAGAAATTCGAAATCCGAAGCACGAAAATCGAAACAAGCACGAATGTCCAAAATACGAATTTTCCAAACAAGAAAGCATTGAATCCTAAGTTTTTAATTTTGGATTTGTTTCGGATTTCGATATTCGGATTTCGGATTTATTATTCTACAGAAGGGGGGAGAAGAAACGATGACAGCAAAAATAATTAAAGGCAGTGAAATCGCTGAACAGATTCGGGGGGAGTTGAAACAGGAAACCGCTAATTTAAAGGCCAAGTACAACGTGGTCCCAGGTCTGGTTACCATTCTGGTGGGGGAGAACCCTGCTTCCGTAAGCTACGTCACTGGGAAGCAGAAGACCTCCAAGGAGTTAGGTTTCTATTCGATACAGGACAGCCAGCCTGAAACGATTACAGAAGAACAACTGCTCAAATTAGTCGATAAATATAATAAAGACCCTAAGATTCACGGTATCCTGGTCCAGCTTCCACTTCCCAAGCACATTAATGAAACGAAAGTCCTTTACGCCATCGATCCGAAAAAGGACGTGGATGGGTTCCACCCGGTGAATGTAGGAAAATTGATGATCGGTGAAGCCGATTATCTCCCCTGCACCCCTGCAGGAATTCAGCAACTCCTGATTCGATCTGGCGCAAAGATCGACGGTGCAGAGGTTGTGGTCGTGGGTAGGTCGAACATCGTTGGAAAACCCATTGCCAATATCCTTCTGCAGAAACAGAAAGGGGCCAATGCAACGGTAACGATCTGCCATACCGGAACGAAAGACATGGCTTTCCATACGAAGAGGGCAGACATTCTCATCGTGGCTGCTGGAAAGCCTAAAGCGGTAACGGCAGATATGGTGAAGCAGGGGGCGGTCGTCATCGATGTCGGTGTCAACCGAATCGGAATGACTCCCGAGGGAAAAGCGAAACTCTGTGGGGATGTCGATTTCGATGGGGTGAAAGAGAAGGCAAGCGCCATTACCCCTGTGCCCGGTGGAGTCGGTCCGATGACCATTACGATGTTGATGATGAATACCGTGAAGGCGGCCAAACTGGCCGCTGGGGTGAAGTGAAGTACGGAACGCAGATCTGCGTTCCGTACGGAGTTCGGAGCAAGAAAATCCGTATAACAAATAACGAGTAGCGAATAAATAGAAAGGAGGTTTTTCGCGTGGCTGATCAAATGGAAGAGAAGGTTACCTTTGATGGGAAGAAGGTGAAGGTTCTAGGTCCCACGTTTGAGGAAGGGAAGCCCGAGACTCCGATCAACTGGAGACAGAAGATGAGAAGTCGGGAAGAGATGCTCGCCTATCTCAAAACCGGGGAACGCTATTGGTTTAGTGACGAATGGTTCGGTAGTGAAAAACGGAAAACTAAAGCATAAAAGAATAACCAGAGGGAGGTGAGTATCGTGGCATTTGAAATTCCTAAAATGACATACACAGGAAAGATAAAAGAAGTGACATTGGGAAAAGGACCAAAGGCGGTTACCGCGGGTGGAGAGACGGCTTATCCCTTTCATCTATTCGAAGGAGAGATGCCTCATGCTCCTCGGATTGCCATGGAGGTCTATGATGCGCCTCCGGAAGAATGGCCAGAGGCAGCCCTGGAGCCATTCAAGGACGTGGCCAATGACCCTGTAGCCTGGGCTAAGAAATGTGTCCAGAGTTACGGAGCGGAGTTGATCACTCTGCAACTCGTCAGCACCGACCCCAATGGTCTCAATCGTTCCAGCGACGAGGCAGCTCAGACCGCTAAAAAAGTTGCTGGGGCTGTTGATGTTCCGGTCATCGTGTGGGGAAGTGGAAATGTCGAGAAAGATGCGGATGTTCTTCGAAAGGTGGCCGAGGCCTGTGATGGGATGAACCTCGTTATCGGGCCCGTGGCCGAGGGCAACTATAAACAGGTAGGAGCAGGAGCGATTGGATATAAACATACAGCCGTCGCCTCTACTCCAATCGACATTAACCTGGCCAAACAGCTCAACATCCTGATGGGAAATCTGGGCGTACCGGATGGACAGATCATCGTCGATCCGACCACCGGTGGACTGGGATATGGAATTGAATATACCTATTCCGTCATGGAACGAGATCGGATGGCCGCCCTCACCCAGCAGGATGAAAGGCTCCAATTCCCGATTATTTGCAATATGGCCAAGGAGGTCTGGAAGACCAAGGAGGCCAAGACAACAGATGCTCCGACCCTGGGGGATCCTAAAAAGAGAGGAATTCTATTGGAGGCTGTCACGGCGGTGATGCTTCTCCTGGCAGGGGCAGATGTTTTGGTGATGAGACATCCCGAAGCCATCAAACTGGTTCGAGAGATGATTGCCGATTTTACGGCTAAATGAGTTGAAGGGGGGAAAACATTAAAGGAGGAATAACATGTCAGACTTAGAGAAGAAGAGTATTGACCCAGCAACGATTAAAATGTTGAAGAAGGCAAAGGCCGATGGATGTGAGACGATTTTTGACCGGGCCGAAACCATGAAACCCTGTCCCATTGGTGCGGAAGGAAGTTGTTGTAAAAACTGCGCCATGGGACCATGCCGTGTTCCTGCTCCTAAAAAGAAAGGCGAGACCGCTGCTGAAAAAGCTAAGCGAATGGGTCTCTGCGGCGCCACAGCAGAGACGATCTCTGCACGGAATTTTGCACGAATGGTGGCAGCAGGCTCTTCTGCACATTCGGATCATGCCCGTGGCGTAGCCGAGGTTTTTCTGGCTACGGCTAAAGGCGAAGTTCCGGGATTTCAGATCAAGGATGAACAGAAACTATACCAGGTGGCCATGGACTTTGGTGTGGAGATCGGGGATCGACCGGTCCAAGATATCGCCATTGATGTAGGTCATAAGGCCCTAGCCGAGTTCGGCCGTCAAGAAGGAGAGACTATTTTTGTTAAAAGGGCTCCTCTTAAGAGGCAGGAGATCTGGAGGAAACTGGGAGTTGTCCCTCGAGGGATTGATCGGGAAATTGTGGAATTGATGCATCGAACCCATATGGGGGTCGATCAAGATTACCAAAACATCTTGATGGGAGCCGCCAGGACAGCTCTGGCCGATGGCTGGGGAGGTTCCATGATCTCGACGGAACTTCAAGACATCCTCTTTGGGAACCCGGTTCCTGTTTATGGTCAAATCAATCTGGGTGTACTGAAAAAAGATGAGGTCAATGTGGTCATTCATGGCCATGAACCTTTGCTTCCCGAGATTATGGCGGATGTGGTTCATGACCCCGAGATTCAGAAGGCAGCCAAAGCAGTAGGAGCGAAAGGGGTTAATTTGGCGGGCATGTGCTGCTCTGCCAATGAGATTCTAATGCGCCATGGAATTCCTGTGGCCGGAAACTTTTTACAGCAGGAGCTGGCTATTGTCACCGGAGCGGTGGATGCCATGGTGGTTGATGTCCAGTGTGAGATGCAATCTCTGGCACAGGTTGCGAAGTGTTACCACACCAAGTTGATCACTACGACATCGAAGGCCAAGATCGAAGGGGCCATGCACATCGAGTTTGATGAGCATCATGCACCAGATGTTGCTAAAAAAATATTAATGGAGGCCATCCAGAATTTTAAAAACCGGAAGCCCAACGTTGAAATTCCCTCGGATACCACGGATACGATCGTTGGATTCAGTCATGAAACCATTAACTACCTGCTCGGCGGTGCGTACCGAGCCTCCTACCGACCCTTGAACGACAATATCATCAATGGACGAATCCGAGGCATCGCAGGGGTCGTCGGCTGCAACAATGCTCGCGTGACCCATGACGATCCAAACCTCACGCTGATCAAAGAGTTGATCAAAAATGATGTCATCGTTCTGGCTACGGGTTGCAGCGCCATGACCTGTGGAAAGGCAGGGCTCCTCACCCCAGAGGCAACGGATATTTATGCAGGCCAAGGACTCGCCTCTGTCGGGAGAGTTGTGGGAATTCCTCCGGTTCTCCACATGGGGTCTTGTGTGGATAACAGCCGGATCTTGATGGCTGCGACCGCAGTGGTCAAAGATGGAGGGCTGGGCGATGATATCAGTGATCTTCCAGCTGCGGGTGCGGCTCTGGAATGGATGAGTGAGAAGGCTGTTGCTATTGGCCATTACTTTGTTGCTTCAGGGGTATTTACAGTATTTGGTACCACCTGGCCCACCAGTGGTAGCGAGGAAGTAACAAAACTTCTCTTTGAGGAATTTGAAACGACTCTCAAAGGAAAATGGGGGTTCGAACCCGACCCTATCAAGGCCGCTAAATTGATGATCGAACATATCGATAAGAAGCGGAAGGCCTTGGGAATTGACAAAGCAAGAGAGCGTGTCCTCTTCGATATGGCCAAGCGCCGCGAACTGGATGCTGCCTAATAAATTACTTACACTATGCGCAGAGCGCTTTGCGCATAGCGAAGTTCAACAATATGGAAGGAGGAATATAACGTGTCCAAGATCATTGCATCTGCAGCCATAAAAGGAGCTCACAAGATTGTAGAAAGGGCTGAAAAAAAATACGAAGAAGCCATTAAAAAGTGGGGGCCCAATCAGGATGTGGGATTCCCTAACACTGCTTATTACCTACCCATCATCTACGCCATTCTGGGGGTCCCTGTACAAAAATTGGGTGATATGAAGCCCGTTTTAGATAGGGCCCGCTCCCTGTTACCCGCGTTGGTTAAAGAAAATGTCTGTCTTCCATATTTAGGTCCGACCCTTGATGCAGGTATGGCAACCTTTTTCGCCGAAGAGATCATCGAAGCGATCCGTTACTTAGAAAATCCAAATTTCTATACAAAGCAGGAAGATCCTTTACCCAATAATATCTGGCTGGGAGCCGCTGACGACGTGATCTTCCGCAAACGCGGCGTTGAATTTGTGGATGGGACAGCACCCGGATTTGCAGCCATTGCCGGTTCTGCACCTTCTCCGGAGATTGCTAAAAAGATCGCCATCGAGCTTCAGGAGAAAAACCTCTATATCTTTATGTGCGCTGAGTTCAATGGGAAGCGTTTCTCTGAACAATTGGTAGAGGCAGGTGTTCAGATTGGCTGGCCGACCCGCCTTGTCTCCTTTGGACCGGATATCAGCGCTGCAGTGTTTGCCATGGGGTTTGCCTGTCGTGTGGCCATGGCCTTTGGTGGGATTAAACCCGGAGATTTTCGTAAGAACCTAATCTACAACAAAGACCGCACCTTCGCCTTTGTCATGCCCTTGGGATATGTAAACGACGAATGGTACGCCAATGCTGCGGGCGCCATCAACTGGGGATTCCCCACGATCGCCGACACACCCATTCCCGAAATTTTACCCACTGGGGTATGCACCTATGAACACGTGGTTTCCAATGTGCCTCATGATCAGATTGTCCAAAGATCGGTGGAGGTCAGGGGGCTGAAGGTTCAGGTAGCTCAAGTTCCCATCCCGGTTTCTTATGGTCCTGCTTTCGAGGGAGAACGGGTCAGGGGTGAGGATATTTATTTGGAGTGTGGCGGAGGGAGAACCCATGCCGTAGAATGGGTCACCTCCAGAAACATGGACGAAGTGGAAGATGGAAAGGTAGATGTCATCGGTCCTGACCTGGATAAGATACAACCACCAGGTCAACTTCCCCTTGCCGTTGTTGCCGAAGTAGCAGGCAGACAGATGCAAGAGGACTTTGAACCGATCTTGGAACGTCAAATTCACCACCTGATCAATTATGCCCAAGGGATCATGCATATTGGCCAGAGAGACATTGCCTGGTTGCGAGTCGGTAAGGGAGCCGTGGACAAGGGATTCAGGCTCTCCCATCTTGGTAAAATCCTCCATGCAAAGTTCCATCAGGATTTCGGAGCCATTTTTGACAAGGTTCAAGTGAAGGTCTATACGGAGCCGAAAGCTGTGGATGAAATCCTTGCCAAAGCGAGGGAGAACTATCGTAAAAGGGATGCCCGTATTGAGGGGATGACCGATGAGACAACGGATACCTTCTACTCCTGTACGCTTTGTCAGTCCTTTGCACCCAACCATGTCTGTGTCATCAGCCCGGAGAGAACCGGACTCTGTGGTGCTTACAACTGGATGGATTGCAGGGCCTCTTTTGAGATCAATCCCACCGGACCAAACCAACCCGTTCAAAAGGGAGAGATGATCGACACGAAATTGGGTCAATGGAAAGGCGTGAATGAATTCGTCTTCAAGGCCTCCCGCCAGAAGATCGATCATTACAACTTTTATAGTTTGGTTTATGATCCGATGACGACGTGCGGTTGTTGTGAGTGTATCGCTGCTGTCCTTCCGATGTGCAACGGTGTGATGACCGTCAATCGGGATTTTGCTGGGATGACCCCCTGTGGCATGAAGTTCACCACCCTGGCAGGTTCTGTCGGCGGCGGTGCCGTCACACCGGGTTTTGTGGGCCACAGCAAATACAATATTACCCAGAGGAAGTGGCTGATCGGAGACGGGGGAATCAAGCGATTGGTTTGGATGCCCAAGATTCTCAAGGAAGAGATTGGAGACCGGTTTAAGAAACGAGCTGAAGAGATGGGTGTTCCAAACCTCTTAGATATGATTGCAGATGAGACCATCGGAGTGACAGAGGATGAGATTCTTCCCTTCCTGACAGAGAAGAATCATCCTGCCCTCTCGATGGACCCGATTCTTGGGTAATCCTATGAGGCCCGTTCGGCGAACGGGCCCTACATTTTTGTAGGGTGCGTTCCCCCGAACGCACCGTTCATCGAAATTTGAAAGGAGAAGACCATGGGACTGACAGGAATCCAAATCTTTAAGATGTTACCGAAGACGAATTGTGGGGAGTGTGGAGTCCCAACCTGCCTCGCATTTGCCATGAATTTGGCAGCAGGAAAGGCAGAATTGGCCTCCTGTCCCTATGTATCAGAGGAAGCGAAGGCATTGCTCTCCGAAGCCTCGGCTCCGCCTATTCGACCCCTTGCAGTGGGTACGGGTGAGAATGTGGTGAAGATCGGCGGCGAGACGGTTCTCTTCCGGCACGAAAAGACCTTTGTCAACAAGCCCGGTTTTGCCATCCTGGTGAGCGATACCATGCCAGAGGCTGAGGTCAACAGCAGGCTCAAGCGGTTCAAAGATTTGAGATATGAAAGGGTTGGGCTGACACTGCGTCCGGAGTTGGTCGCTGTGAAGAACGAATCCGGAGACTCTGGCAAGTTTGAAGCTTTGATTAAAAAGGTAAAGGCCGAAACCGATGCCGGGCTCATCCTGATGAGTGATAAAGTCGATGCGATGACGGCAGGAGTAAAGGCCTGTGCGGACCGTTTGCCACTCATCTATGCTGCGAACAATGGCAACAGCGAGGCTTTTGCCAATCTGGCCAAAGAACATAAATGTCCATTGGCCGTCAAAGCCGACAACTTAGAAACCCTCTCTAGCATGTCTAACAAACTGACCGCAGCCGGGTTAAAAGATCTCGTCCTCGACTCCGGATCGAGAACGCTCCGCAAGGCCTTTGAGGACCAGATCTTCATCCGCCGAGCTGCCCTTACCCAAAAGAATCGCTCTCTTGGGTTCCCTACGATCACCTTCCCCTGTGAAATGACAAAAGATCCTATGAAAGAAGCACTCATTGCAGCAACGATGGTGGCGAAGTACGCAGGCATCATCGTCCTTTCAGATTTCCAGGGAGAGAGCCTCTTCCCCCTTCTGGTGGAACGGCTGAACATCTACACCGATCCGCAGCGGCCCATGATGATGCAGCAGGGAATATACCCCCTTGGCAATCCCGCTGAGAATTCTCCTGTCCTCATTACCACGAACTTCTCCCTGACCTACTTTATCGTCTCCGGTGAGATTGAATCGAGTCGGGTACCGAGCTGGCTCCTGGTGATGGATACCGAAGGCCTCTCTGTTCTTACTGCGTGGGCAGCAGGGAAATTTGTCGGCGATGCGATCGGAGCCTTCGTCAAAAAGAGCGGCATCACCGATAAAGTCAAACATCGCAAGGTGGTGATTCCAGGAGCCGTTGCAGCGATCAGTGGAGATCTCGAAGAGGAGCTCGGCTCAGGATGGGAGGTCAAGATCGGACCGAGAGAGGCTGCCCACATTCCTGCCTTTCTAAAGATGGGGGCCTAATCTAATTGCGGAATGCAGAATGCGGAACGGGGAATAAAGGTTCTTAATTCCGAATTCCGAAATCCGCATTCCGAACTGTGAAGGGAGGAAAATCATGTTACGCGTTGGAGAAAATCTGAATGTGATGATCAAGAAAATTGGAGCGGCAATGAAGGAAAGGGATCCGAAGCCTATTCAAGAGCTGGCCATTGCGGAGGCTAAGGCGGGCGTGGACTTCATTGATATCAATCTCGGCCCCGCCAGAAAAGGCGGAGGGGAGTTAATGGAGTGGATTGTCAAAGTCGTCCAGGAAGTGGTTGACACCCCTCTTTACCTCGATACCATCAATCCAGAAGCCATCGAGGCAGGGCTGAAGGTTTACAAAAATAAGAAAGGAAAGGCCGTCATCAATTCGATTATGGCCCGTCCTGAAAGCATGGACGTCAAATTCCCTATTGCTCAAAAGCATAATGCCGGGGTTGTTGCCCTTCTCTGGGGACCTTCCGGGCTTCCTCGAGATGCGGATGAGAGGGGAGTGCTTGCAGCAGAACTGATGCAAAAATGCCTCGAGTTCGGAATTCCCGGTGAAGATGTATGGATGGATCCCATCGTCACCCCTGTGACCAGCCCTCAGAGCCAGGTCCAGGTACCCAGTTGCGTCGAATTTATGAAGATGTTTAAGGATCTCCAGGAAGTGCTTCCCGGAATGAAGTCGACCTGCGGACTTTCGAATGTGTCCAACGGAGCTCCTGACCATCTGAGGCCCATCCTCAATCAGACCTATTTGATGATGCTCGAGCGATATGGGATGGCCTCTGCCATCGTCGATGCCTTTGATGAAGATCTCAAGAAATTTGCCATGGGAGGACGAGAGGATCTTAGAAAACTGGTTTACCGGGTCATGGACGGTCAGGAGGTCGATCTTAAAAGCCTGAGTAAAGAGCAGGCGGATTATGTAAAGACCACCAGGGTTCTGATTGCCAAAGCTCTCTACTCCGACTCGTGGTTGGAACTCTAAATTGCTTGAGGGTGGAGGTTTGAGGTCTGAGGCAATTCCTTAATTCCAGGCAGAAGGAGTTTTATTCTCTAACCTCCAACCTCTAACCTTTATCCTCTAACATTTGATACGGATTGATCCATAGGGGGCGGACAGAGATAACCCGCCAGATTGCGGAGAGGTGTGGGTTGTTTCCTCGCCCCAGAATATAGAGTCGATGAATCATGAGATGGAAAGGGCCGTTGATATGAAATCAGGAAGCAATCTTGAAAAGGTTTTAGAAGCCGGACATTTTGCCTTTACAGGAGAACTCGGACCACCCCAAGGAGCCAATGTGGAGGTCATCCGCAAAAAAGCCAGTTACCTAAAAGGGATCGTGGATGCGGTCAACATCACGGATAACCAAACCGCTGTGGTGCGCATGTCCAGCTGGGGTGCTGGTTTAATTGCCATTCAGGAAGGTTTAGAACCCAACTATCAGATGGTTTGCCGAGATCGTAACCGCATTGCCATGCAGAGCGATATCCTCGGCGCTTATGCCCACGGCATCCGCAACATGCTGTGTCTCACAGGTGACCATCAACAATTTGGGAACCATCCTTTGACCAAGGGCGTTTTTGACATTGACTCCATCCAGCTGATCAGCATGGTCAAGGGGATGCGAGATGACAAGAAATTCCTCAACGGCGATGAAATTGATGTGGCACCTCAGATATTCATCGGCGCTGCTGAGAATCCCTTTGCCGAGCCTTTTGAATGGCGGGTGTATCGTCTGGCAAAAAAAATCATGGCAGGTGCAGATTTCATCCAGACCCAATGCATTTATGACATGAAATTGTTCCGTGAATGGATGAAACAGGCCAATGACATGGGGTTAACAGAAAAAGTCCATATTTTAGCGGGAATTACTCCTCTTAAATCAGGAGGTATGGCTCGATACATGGCGAAGAATGTTTCTGGCATCATCATCCCGGATGAAATCATCGACCGAATTGTCCAAGCCAAAAAGGGGGCCGAGGAGGGAATCAAAATTTGTGTTGAGCAGATTGAGGAATTGAGACAGATCAAAGGAGTCCACGGGATCCACCTCATGGCGATTGAATGGGAACACAGGGTACCGGAGATCGCTGAACGGGCGAAGTTAATACCCAGGCCTCAAGTTTAGACATGTGAATCAGCTTCCCGGAACGTGAAGACACACGGTTAAGGTTACGGCTGAGAAAAGAAAGAGAACGAGGAGAGGTCCATGGTCGATTTTATTCGGGGACAGTTGATATCGATTGCTTTGATTATATTTATTTTGGGGCTGATATTCCAACTCATTCAGTTTTTCAAGTTGACCAAGAAAAAAGAGTGGGTTTATCCTCCCTTGGAAATAAAGTCTGAAAAGAAATCGGCGGGACAATGGGTTTCTTTTTGTTTCGGCTCTCTTAACGGGACCCTCTGGAAAACCGATCCCCTAGTAACGATTGTGACATCGGTGTTCCATGTCTTTCTGTTCGGGGTACCCATTTTTCTTCTTGGGCACAATCTCCTCTTGGATCAATCCTGGGGCCTTAGTCTTTGGAGCCTGTCGGAATCGATGACCGATGTCTTCACGCTGGTCGTTTTGATCTGTCTGGCTTTTTTCCTTGCTCGCCGTCTATTTCTGGCCCGGGTCAGAGCGATCACAACCCTCTATGACTACGTGATGTTGCTGATCGTTGCGGCCCCTTTCCTGACAGGATACTTTGCTTACCACCAATGGTTTCATTATGATACGGTGATGACGATCCACATCCTGGCAGGAGAAGTCATGCTCATCACCATCCCATTTACGAAGCTCGGGCACATGCTCTTTTTCTTCCTCTACCGTTTCTTCATCGGGAATGAATACAGTTTCGCAAAGGGAGCCAGAGCCTGGTAACAGAAAGGATCTTGCGACATGGAAAATAATATGCCCAATCCGGGAGCAAAACCGGTTGACACCAAACAGATCAAAGAGATGCTCAACCGGAAAAAAGGAAAAATGAAGCGATACCTGTCCCATTGCGCCCATTGCAGTCTTTGTGCCGAAAGCTGTTTTTTATATATGGAGCATCATAAAGATCCCCAATATATGCCTTCATATAAGGCGATCAATTCCTTAGGCAAACTATACAGGAAAGGGGGCAAGGTGGACCGGAAACTTTTGACGGAGATGAAGGGTATCGTGTGGAGAAACTGCGTGCTTTGTGGCCGCTGTTACTGCCCGATCGGTATTCATATTCCCAGCATGATCGCTTTTGCCCGAAGTATTCTCAGGTCTCAGGATGTCTATCCTCAGCTTGACGAGGTTTTTTCCGAGAGCTGGTTGTAATGAAGAAACGGTGCCCTCTGGAGGAGAAAAGAATGAAAACGATAGGCTGCAGGGTTCTGATGATCACCGTTGCTCTCCTTCTCGTATTAACGGGATCTCCCCTCTGGGCTCAACCGGATAAGATTGTACTGGAAGGGAAGACACGACCTGCGGTGTCGCTTCCTCATAACCGCCATGTCGAAGCAGGATTATCGTGCAAGGACTGCCATCACATCTATGAAAATGGGAAAAACATTCTGGACGAGAGTAAACTTGAGGAAGGGAATAAGGACCTCCGTTGTCTTGCTTGCCATGGCCACAAGTCCCGACTCAATCTGGAAAAGGCTTTTCACAACCAGTGCACAGGTTGCCATAGGAAGTATCAGATGGAGAAGAAAAAAGCGGGCTCCCAGTACTGTGGGGGATGTCACGTCAGAAAGTAGTTTGATTGAACGTTTGAAATCTGGAGGCAGAAGATGATTGTCGGGGAAAGAAAACCTTTTGATGAGATCAAAGAAATGATGAAGAAGTTCAGGAAGGTCTTGAACGTGGGGTGTGGAGGGTGTACATCCATCTGCATGGCAGGCGGTCAAAGGGAGGTCGGACTCCTGAATGAAGAACTCCAAAGTGCCTTCAAACAGGAGGAGATCCCGTGCCAGATGGATGGGTTTACCATTGAGCGGCAGTGCAATGCCGATTTTTATTCGGAACTGGATGAGATGGTAAGGACCTATGATGCCCTGCTGTCGATGGCTTGTGGAGCCGGAGTCCAGTTTCTTGCCGACCGGTATCCCGGGAAACCAGTGTTTCCTGCTCTGAATACGACTTTTATCGGCATAGACCGGGATATCGGATGGTTTGAGGAAAATTGCCGTGCCTGCAGAGAGTGCGTCTTGGGGGAGACAGGAGGAATATGCCCTGTTACAAGATGTGCGAAGAGCCTATTCAACGGGCCCTGCGGAGGGACCTCTCGAGAAGGCAAATGTGAAGTAAACAAAGACACCCCTTGTGCCTGGTTCGAGATCCATAAACGATTGAAGGAACAAAACAGGCTGGAAAACATCCTGAAAGTGAAACCTGCGAGGGAATGGCGAAATCAAACTCAGGGGACCGTGGTTCAGGAAGCCTATAAGAAAAGGTACGCAAAATAAATATTCTTTGCGAAAGGGATCCGAACTAAGTTCTCAACGAGGTTGACAGATTTTCCCTTGAGGTTTTATAATTTTTCGACCTTTATTTCCTGTGCCCTGAAAATATTCGTTCTATTGGGCGACCGATTCAGAAAAATGAAGCGTAGGTGGGTAAGCTGATAAAGCTCTGTCTCGAGAGCTTGCCCGGATTTGACTTTGTTCACCCTCTAACAGGGGGCATCGTTCAGAACGGGTTGAATTGTCTGGCCTCCAAGAGCGCTGGATGACGACCTCCCTCATGGTGGGAGAGAGGAGAAAGAACATGTCATTTAAGGAACAGTTGGAATTAGGAAAGTTTGTGATCGTCGTTGAGCTCCAACCCCCTAAGGGAAGCGACCTCTCCGAGGTCTTCCAAAATACAGAACTCCTGAAAGGTCGTGTGGATGCTGTCAATGTGCCAGATCTCCAGAATGCAATCATGAGGTTGGGGTCCCTTTCCGTCTGTGCTTTGCTGAGGGCAAAAGGGATGGAGGTGATCTACAATCTTTCCTGCAGCGATCGAAATCGATTGGCCCTCCAGTCCGAGCTTCTTAATGCTGCTGCTTTAGGTCTGAAAAATATCCTGCTCCTGCAGGGAGACCATCCCTCCATTGGGGACCATTTTGAGGCCCAACCGGTTTTTGACCTTGATGTCACGGGGTTGCTTGGAGCAGCCAAGCGCCTCCAAGAAGGTTATGACCTCATGGGCAATGACCTTCTAGGAAAGCCCCGATTTTGCGTGGGCACAATGGTCAATGCGGCTGCGAAGGCCCATGTCCTGGATCTGGAGGTCATGGATATGGAGAAGAAGATTCGGATGGGAGTCGATTTCTTCTTCACCCACTCGGTCTACGATGTGAACGTCTTTGAGGCCTTTGTGAAAAAGGTTGCCCATTTCAAGGTTCCTATCATCGTGGGAATCACCCTGCTCAAATCGGTCGGTATGGCCCGATACGTCAATAAACACGTGGAAGGAGCCTCCATCCCAGATTCGATCATTGATCAACTGATGAAGGCCTCCGATAAAAGGCAGGCAAGTGTGGAGATTGCCGGTCATCTGATTAGAACATTGAAGCCGTTCTGCCAAGGTATCCAGATCATCCCCATTGGGTGGGAGAATCTGATTCCCAGTGTGCTCGAGACCGTAGGACTTTAATAAGACCCAATGCAAATTGAAAATTGCAAATTGTAAAACAAAAAATTTACATTTTGCATTGATCATGTTGCAATTTACATTGAGACTGTATGGAACCGGCTTCCCTTGTCAACCCTAGGGAGTTATGCTACCTTGGAGAGGGTATGCAAGCAAAAAAAACCTCTTCCTCCAAAAAAAGAAGACCTTCTCAACCGCTCATCTTGATCCATCAAGGGGTGGGAACGGAGATGTTTCAGGCGATTGCGGAATTGGGGAACGATGGCATCTTCGTCTTCAATGAGGATTATCGGATCGAATATGCGAATCGGATGGTCTCCGAGATCACCGGACATTCGAATGAAGAATTGCTTAAGATGACAATCCTCTCACTATTAGGAAAACCCAATCAACCCCTCATCGAAGACATCTTCACTCATCCCGAGCGCTACGGTGAGAAAAATTGTATGCATATCCAGTTGCTCACTTCCAAGGGGATGGCCAAAGAGGTGGAGATCTGCATTGCCTTAGCCCAAACGCCTCGAGGAACCCGAAAGGGTTATGCCTACCTCAAGGATATCACCGAGTCAAAGCAGATGGAACGAAGGATTCGGGAGGCCACCCAGCAGTTTGAGAAGATTGCCGAGATGGGGGATGACGGAATCGTCGTCTTCGATCAGGCCTTTAAGATCATTTTCGCCAACCAGATGGCCTCGGAAATCACTGGGATACCGAGAGAAGATCTCATCGGAAGAAATTTCTTCACCGTGATCGGAAAAGAAGATAAGGAATTCCTTGAAGGAACTGTGACCCGAGGCGTGGGTATCGGTGAAAAACTCTGCACCGAAATGAATATTCTGACCCCCCAGGGCCAGGTCAAGGATGCAGAGGTCTGCATAGCCTTGGCCAAGTCCGACGCGGGTGAGGTCAAAACCTATGCCTACATCCGCGACATCACCGCCCGGAAAAAAATTGAAAGAGACCAAAGGAATTCCGAGGAAAAACTTCGGACCCTGTTTGAGAGGGTGAGGCATGGTCTCTTCATCAGCTCGAAGGAGGGTAAGTTTTTGGACTGCAACCAGGCCCTCCTCGAAATGCTGGGCTATTCCACCAAAGAGGAATTTCTCAGCATCAATATCGCGCAGGACCTCTATCTCAATCCTGAAGATCGAAAAATCTTCCAGGAGAGGATTGAAAGAGATGGCTATGTCAAAGACATGGAGGTGGAATTTAAGAAGAAGAATGGAGAACGGATCACCGTCCTTCTGACCGGGCATCCGATCAAGAACGAGAGGGAAGAGATTATCGGCTACCAAGGGATCAACTTGGATATCACCGAAAGAAAAAGGATTGAAAACGAGCTCCGGGAAACCAACGAATTTTTCATGAACCTGATCGAGAGCTCCGTGGACGGAATTATTGCCGCAGATATGAAAGGCAATATCTTCGTCTTCAACAAGGGGGCAGAGGCTTTAACCGGACATACGGCCGAAGAGGTGATCGGTAAGATCCATATTACGAAAATCTATCCAGAAGGCGTGGCCAAAGAGATCATGAAGAAACTCCGCAGCCCAGAGTACGGAGGGGTAGGAAAATTCATTCCGAGTCAGCTCAATATCGTCAATAAGTACGGAGAGGAGATCCCCATTCAGCTTTCGGCGGCTCTGATCTACGACGGAGCAGCCAAAGAGATTGCAAGTGTCGGGATCTTCACCGACCTGAGGGCTCGGATAAACATGGAAAAGAGGCTTCAGGAAACCCATCTCCAGCTGGTCAGTTCAGAAAAAATGGCTTCTCTCGGAAAGCTGGCAGCCGGTATCGCTCACGAGATTAACAACCCTCTGGGCGGAATTCTTATTTATGCCAGCCTGATGGCTGAAGATCTTCCAGAGGATGACACCAAACGAGGGGATCTGGCCAGGATCGTTCAGGAGACCAGCCGATGCAAGGATATTGTCAAAAGCCTCCTCGAATTCGCTCGTCAGACCGAACCCAAGATGGAGCCCACGGATATCAACCGCGCCATTACCGACGGCCTCTTCTTCCTTGAAAATCAAGCTCTCTTTCACAATATCAAAATTATCAAGAACCTTGACTCCTTCCTCCCTTTTGTCCGAGGAAATGCCAGTCAGCTGAAGCAAGTCTTGATCAACATCATTGTCAATGCGGCAGAGGCGATGCACGGTAATGGAACCCTCACCATCACCTCCTCCACATCTCCCGATCGGAAATGGGTCACCTTAGAGTTTACTGATACGGGTGAGGGAATCAAGGAAGAAAACCTCAGGCGTATCTTTGATCCTTTCTTCACCACAAAGGATGTGGGAAAAGGCACCGGGCTAGGTCTGAGTACCTCTTATGGCATCGTTGAAAGCCATGGAGGAAAGATTAGAGTCAAAAGTAAAAGGGGTGAAGGCACGACTTTTACCATCGAGCTCCCGACTTACCCGGAAACGCAACCTATTCTGGAGGGGCAACCCCATCCATGATTCGAGGTGAACGATGAATCCAAACACGCTGATGAACCAAAGCGGAAATGCTTTCCTCTCGGAGGTCGTTCAGGCCAGTGGCGAAAAAATCCAGGCCTGCTATCAATGCCAAAAGTGTTCGGCGGGGTGTCCGGTGGCTTACGCCATGGATATCCTTCCAAACCAGGTCCTGCGGCATATCCAGTATGATCACCGAGAAAAGGTCCTCTCCTCAAAAACCATCTGGATCTGTGCATCCTGTTATACGTGTAGTGTTCGATGCCCGAATAACATTGATATTGCGAAGATCATGGATACCTTGAGAAGCATCTCGATTCACTCCGGAATCAAACCAGGGGAAAAGGATATTCCTATCTTCCACTCCGTCTTTTTGAATACGATCAAATCGAAGGGACGGATTCATGAACTGAGCCTCATCCTCCAGTTTAAGACAAAGACTCGCGATTTTCTTAAGGATGCGGGTTTAGGATGGAAGATGTACCGCAAGGGAAAGATCAAACTCCTCCCATCCAAGTTCGGAGGCGGGAAAGAGATTCAGGAGATTTTTAATACCTTTGAGAAAGGGGAGAAAAGGTGAAAGAAATTTCCTATTATCCAGGGTGCTCCCTCCACGGAACGGCCAGGGAGTATGACGATTCGATCCGAGGGGTCTCGGACCTCCTCGATATTCAACTCCATGAACTGGAAGATTGGACCTGCTGCGGCGCCAGTTCTGCCCACTGTACGGATGAAGAATTGGCAATCGACCTCGCTGCACGTAATCTTGCCATCGCAGAGAAGAGCGATCGGGAGTTGCTCGTCCCCTGTGTGGCCTGCTACAGCCGGTTCAAGGCAGTGGAGAAAGAGTTAAAAGAACACTCGAAGAAACTCCATTTCCCTTATCAAGGCAATGTCTCTATTCGATATTCCTTGGATTTCTTCTGCAATGGGCCGATTTTGGAGGAAGTGAAGAAGAAGCGGACAAAACCTCTCTCGGGGCTGAAGGTGGCCTGCTACTATGGTTGTCTCACGGTTCGGCCTCCGAAAGTGACCGGGATCCGGGAATACGAGAACCCTCAACATATGGATCAACTGATGGAACTGCTAGGGGCTGAACCGGTTCCCTGGTCCTACAAAACGGATTGCTGCGGAGCCAGCCTGGTCATGACGCGAACAGACATCGTCAGAAAATTGAGCCAGAAACTTCTCTCCATGGCTAAGGAGGCAGAAGCTGACTGTCTGGTCACAGGCTGCCCAATGTGTCAGGCCAATCTCGATACCCGTCAGGATGAGTTGGAGAAGGAGGCTGGAGAAAAGTATGATCTTCCTATCCTCTATTTCACGGAATTGATGGGATTGGCTCTGGGTCATAAAGATGTCAAAAAATGGTTGGGCCGACATATCACAGACCCAATCAAGGTATTGAGCGCGAAAGGATTGATGTAGAAACATTAATGTCAAATGTCAAAGTTCAAATTTCAAATGACAAATATTTTGACATTTGATCATTTGTCATTGATTTGACATTTGGATTTTGACATTTGGGCTTCGGATGATACATCGAGGGAAATACTATGGCTGATAAAGTGGGTGCAGTGATGGTCGTAGGAGGTGGCATTGCCGGGATCCAAGCCTCCCTTGACCTGGCTGAATCAGGCTACTATGTCTACCTCGTGGAGGCCTCGCCTGCCATCGGCGGGGTGATGGCCCAATTGGATAAGACCTTCCCCACCAACGATTGCTCCATGTGCATCCTCTCTCCCAAATTGGTGGAAGCAGGCCGTCACCTCAATATCCAAACGCTCACTTACTCCGAGGTGGTTAAGGTCGAGGGCAATCCCGGAGACTTTGAAATCACCGTAAGAAAGAAACCTCGCTTCATCGATCCTTCCAAGTGCACAGGTTGCGGAGAATGCCCGCAGGCCTGCCCGGTTCCAATCAAGAGCCTATTCGACGAAGGCTTGGTGGATCGAAAGGCCATCTACAGGCCTTATGCACAGGCCTTTCCCAATATCTTTACAATCGAAAAGGGCGACCGAGCTCCTTGCGGCCTTACCTGCCCTGCCCGTATCAATGTTCAAGGTTATGTGGCGCTGATTGGAGCCGGAAAGTATAAAGAAGCCCTCCAATTGATCCGTGAAAATCTTCCTCTCCCCGGGGTACTGGGAAGGATCTGTCCTCATCCCTGCGAGAAGGAATGCAATCGTAAGGAGTTGGATCAGCCTGTCGCTATCTGTGAGTTGAAACGATTTGTGGCAGATGAAGTCAAGACTGAAATTCCAATTCAGAAGGAGGAAGCAAAAGGGGAACGGGTGGCGATTGTGGGTTCTGGACCGGCTGGTTTGGCAGCTTCAGCCTTCTTGGCGCAGAAAGGATATCCGGTTACGATTTTTGAGGCTCTTCCCGTCATCGGAGGAATGCTCTATGCTGGCATTCCTTCTTATCGCCTTCCCAGAGAGATTCTCGAAGAGGAGGTCAAGACGATTCAGTCTCTCGGTGTGGAGATCAAAACAAACTCTCCGATCGGCCCCAACCTCACTTTCAATGACCTTTTCAGACAGGGTTACCGAGCGATCTTTTTGGCTGTGGGAGCTCATCAGGATCAGAAGCTCGGCATCCCAGGGGAAGAAAATCCCAATATCATTCCAGGCGTCGTCTTTTTGCGAAAGGCCAACCTCGGCCAGAAGGTTGAAGTGGGGCAACGGGTTGCTGTCATTGGAGGAGGAAACGTAGCCATTGATGCAGCCCGTACAGCTCTGCGAATGGGAGCCAAAGAGGTCAGCATCATCTATCGTCGATCTCGAAGTGAGATGCCTGCTTACGAAGAAGATATCGAAGAGGCAGAAGCCGAAGGGATTAAATTTCAACTCCTTGCTACCCCCACCGAGATCATAGTGAAAGGCGGAAAGATCTCTTCTGTTCGATGTATCCGTATGGAGCTAGGTGAGCCTGACGCTTCGGGTCGAAGGCGACCCATTCCGATTCAAGGATCGGATTTCTCCGTTGAAGTGGATACGGTCATCCCAGCCATTGGCCAGACTCCCGACCTTTCTTTTCTCAAAGGGATGGAGATGGGAGTAAATCCCCAGGGAACGATCAAGGTTGATCCTACTACCCTACAAACTTCTCGGGAGGGAATATTCGCAGGAGGTGACGCGGTCACTGGGCCCTGGATCGCCATTGAGGCAGTGGCTGCTGGCAAGGAAGCTGCGATCTCGATCGACCGATATCTGAGAGGCCAGAATCTCTCTGAAGGAAGAGAAAAACCCAAACTTGAAAAGGCTCGATTCGAAGAGATCTACGCGGACCAACCCAAAGCTCCAAGAGTACGGATGGAGATGCTTTCCATCGAAGAGAGGCAGAAGACCTTTTCGGAGGTGAAAAAGGGTTTCACGGAAGAGGAAGCCAAAAGAGAGGCCCTTCGATGTCTCAACTGCGGACTCTGTTCTGAATGTCTCCAGTGCGTTGCCCTCTGCAAGGCAGGAGCGGTCAATCATCAGTTGAAAGAAGAGACCGTGACGTTCCACGTGGGCTCGATCATCTTGAGTCCCGGATTCGATGAATACGATGCAGACCGGCTGAAAGCCTATGGATATGGCCGTCTTCCCAATGTCATCACCAGTATTCAATTTGAGCGGATCCTGAGTGCCTCAGGTCCCTTTCAGGGAAATCTCCTGAGGCCGTCAGACCGAACGTCACCGAAGAAGGTAGCCTGGATTCAGTGTGCGGGTTCAAGAGACATGACCGGAAATGACGGGAATGAATACTGCAGTTCTGTCTGCTGTATGTATGCCATTAAAGAGGCCGTCATCGCTAAGGAACATCACCACGAAGTAGAACCCACCATCTTCTATATGGACATCCGTGCTCATGGAAAAGATTTCGATGCGTATTATGAAAGGGCGAAGAAAGAATATGGCGTTCGATTTATCCGATCCATGGTCTCCCGGGTGGCAGAAAGGCCAAAGACGAAGAATCTGATCATTACCTATGTCGATTCTGAAGGCCGGGTCAAAGAAGAGGAATTCGATCTTGTTGTCCTCTCTGTAGGATTGACCCCTTCCAAGGGGGCAAAAGAGTTGGCTCAAAATCTTGGCCTCGAACTGGACTCTTATGGGTTCTGCAAGACCGAAGAGTTTTCACCGCTCCACACCAGCAAACCCGGAATCTATGTATGCGGAGCGTTTCAAGGGCCCAAGGATATTCCTGAGACCGTGGCGCAGGCCAGTGCTGCAGTCGCGAGTGCCTCCAACCTTCTCGCTGACGTCCGTGGAACCCTGACGAAGAAAAAGGACTATCCTGCCGAAGTGGATGTCAAAGGCCAAGAACCCCGTATCGGTGTATTCGTCTGCCATTGCGGGATCAATATCGGAGGGGTCGTTAATGTCCAGGAAGTGAGAGAATATGCCAAAACCCTGGCCGGAGTCGCGTATGTCGAGGAAAATCTCTACACCTGTTCACAAGATACCCAGGAGAAGATTAAGAAGGCCATCCAAGAATTTCAATTGAACAGAGTCGTTGTTGCCTCCTGTTCACCGAGAACCCATGAACCCATGTTCCAGGAGACGGTCCGGGAGATGGGACTCAATAAATATCTCTTCGAGATGACCAATATCCGAGATCAGTGCTCCTGGGTCCATATGCATCAACCCAAGGAGGCTACAGAAAAAGCAAAAGAATTGCTTCGAATGGCTGTGGCCAAATCGCGCCTCTTGCAACCATTGAAAGAGCCTGTTGTGGAGGTCACGAAAAAAGGCCTTGTCATCGGAGGAGGACTTTCAGGAATGAGGGCAGCCCTGGAATTGGCCCGACAGGGATTAGACTGTGCCCTGGTGGAAAGGGAAACTGAGCTGGGGGGTAACCTGCGCCATATTTACTCGACGATTGATGGAAATGACCCCCAAGAGCTTCTTAGAAATACAGTGAAGCAAGTCACTGAGAACCCGAGGATCCAGGTCTTTACAAAGGCAGAGTTGAAAAACCTCAATGGCTATGTGGGCAATTTCAAATCGATTATTTCAACGAACGGCTCCGAGAAAGAATTTGAACATGGGGTGGTCATCGTCGCTGTGGGAGCAAAGGAGAGCACTCCCACGGAATATCTTTACGGACAGGACAGACGAGTCATAACGCAAAAAGAACTGGAGGAGAAGATCGCCCATCAGTGGGAGGAGGTCCATCGTAGCCGAAACATCGTGATGATTCAATGTGTAGGCTCCCGAACTCTAGAGCGCCCCAACTGCAGTCGGATCTGCTGCTCTGTTGCCGTTAAGAATGCCTTGAAGATTAAGGAAAAGAACCCCGATGCTAAGGTGACGATCCTCTATCGCGACATACGAACCTATGGATTAATGGAACGATACTACACCCAAGCAAGAAACCAGGGGATTGAATTCATTCAGTACGAACTCGATGCGAAACCGGATTTAAAGGTTGAAGGAGGCCTTCTCCAACTTAAAGTCAAGGACAGAATCCTTGGTGAAGAAGTCATCCTCCAACCGGATCTCGTCGTTCTCGCAAGTGCCATCGTTCCCTACGAGAACGAGGCATTGGCAAAGATGCTCAAGGTACCTTTGACGGCTGATGGATTCTTCCTCGAAGCCCATATGAAACTAAGGCCCGTTGATTTTGCAACGGACGGCATCTTCTTAGCCGGGTTGGCTCATTTCCCGAAGACGATCAGTGAATCGATCTCCCAAGCCGATGCGGCCGTGGCTCGCGCAACGGCTTCCATTGCAAAAGGATATGTCAGTGTCCTTCCGACCATCTCAGAAGTCGATCAGACGCGTTGTGTGGGATGTGGTCTATGTGAACTGCTCTGTCCCTTCAGCGCTATCCGTGTCGTTGAAACCGAGAAGGGAAGTAAAGCGGAGACCATCGCAGCCTCCTGCAAGGGGTGCGGGGTCTGCAGTGCCAGTTGTCCTCAGAAGGCAGCCACCGTTCACCATTTCTCCGATGAACAGTTGACCGCCCAGATCGAGGCGCTGATCCCCATGAAGGAGAAAGAAGCAGCCTAAGACAAGGTTATCAGGTCATCGGGAAATCAGGATGAAGGATAGCAGGAAATCAGGATATCAGGATAACTCCTTCGAAATCATTTCGGCTGATACCCTGGTATCCTGATATCCACTGCCTGATAACCTGATAGCCATATGGTGAATATATGAACTTTGAGCCCAAGATCCTATCGTTTCTTTGTAATTGGTGCGCCTACGCGGGTGCAGATCTGGCTGGGATTTCAAGGTTCCAGTATCCGCCCAACACCCGCGTCATTCGGGTAATGTGCTCCGGAAGAGTCGATCCGGTCTTCATTCCCAAGGCCCTCCTTGCTGGATACGATGCTGTGATGGTTCTGGGATGTCATCCTGGAGATTGTCATTACCTGACCGGCAATTATCAAGCAGAAAAGAAGATAAATCTCACCCGAAAATTGCTGAATATGGCAGGAATTGATACAGAGAGACTTCTTTTAGATTGGGTCTCAGCAGGAGAAGGCGAACGTTTCTCCCAGGTCGTTCGACAGTTCATTGAGAAGATTCGCAATCTCGGCCCCTTCCCTCTCGATGAGGAAATGAATGGAAAGCTTCATGCAGTCAAGGCTTCCCTGGAAGGAGAGAAAATCCGTTGGATGGTGGGCAAGGGACCTGAACTCATGGAAAAAGAGAATGTCTATGGAGAACATGTCTCCCGTGAGAAATTGGATGAAACGATTGAAGGAACGATCCGAGATGAGTTGATTAAGAATCAGATCATCCAATTGGTCGAATCCAAACCTTTGGCCGCGACAGAGATCAGTCAAACACTGAAACTAAAATTAAAGGACACCCTCTCCTACTTAGTCTCATTGATCGGAGAAGGAAAGATAGGATTTGATCCTTCAGAGGAAAAGGCTCCAAAATATACTCGTAACGCGTGATGGATCAAATCCCCCTAAATCCCCCTTTTCTAAAGGGGGGCAAAGGGGGATTAAACAACAGGCAAAAACAAATGGAAGCGATAAGAAAAATCGAGAAAACAGAAGAGAAAAAACCTGTCGGGGCCGTCCTAGTGGTGGGAGGCGGGATCGGTGGCATGCAGGCCTCCTTAGACTTGGCGGAGTCAGGATTCTATGTCTATCTTGTTGATAACTCTCCGACGATCGGCGGAGTGATGGCTCAACTCGACAAAACATTCCCCACCAACGACTGTTCCATGTGTATCATGTCCCCGAAGTTGGTGGAGTGTGGGAGGCACCTGAATATCCGCATTATTGCCAATGCAGAAGTCGATGGCGTCGAAGGCGAGCCCGGCCACTTCTCGGTAACCCTCACCCGAAAACCGAGATATATCCGCACCGACAAATGTACAGGTTGCGGCGAATGTGCGAAACACTGCCCTGTCACAGCAATCGATATCTATAACGAAAAAATGAGCAAAAGGGCTGCCATCTATATCAAATATCCACAGGCTATCCCCAAGGTCTTCATTATTGACCGGGAACAGTGCATTGGATGCGGGCTCTGTGAGAGGGTTTGTTTGGCGAAGGCTGTCAATTATACGGACACCCAGACGGTGGAGAAGATTGAAGTCGGATCCGTCATCTTATCACCCGGCTATGAGGTCTTCGATGCCCGACTTCGTCAGGAATTCGGTTATGGAAGCTATCCCAATGTCGTGTCGAGCATTGAGTTTGAAAGGCTGTTGAGTGCCACAGGCCCTCACAGGGGCCACCTTCTCCGTCCCTCGGATGGAACGATTCCAGAGCGGATTGCTTTTATCCAGTGTGTCGGATCACGGGATTCGAATTGCGGAAATGATTACTGTTCCTCTATCTGCTGCATGTATGCGACCAAAGAAGCGATCATTGCCAAAGAGCATGTCCACTTCATCAAACCCACCATCTTCTATATGGATGTTCGGGCCTACGGCAAAGGATTCGATGCCTACTACGAAAGGGCGAAGTCCGAGTACGGGGTCCGGTTCATCAAGTGCATGGTTTCCAGGGTAAGGGAACAATTCAAGACGAAGAATCTCCTTATCACTTATTTAAATGAGGAAGGAAACTTTGTGGAAGAGGAGTTTGAGCTGGTCGTCCTTTCCGTGGGGATGGTTCCCTCAAAGCAAACCATGGAGATGGCAAAAAGAGTGGGTGTTGAACTGGATGGTTATGGTTTCTGTAAGACGAGACCTTTCACACCCACTGCGACCTCAAGACCGGGCGTCTATGTATGCGGAGCATTTCAGGGACCCAAAGACATCCCCGAGACCGTTTCTCAGGCCAGCGGTGCAGTGGCAGATGCCACCGCGGGGATTGCTCAATCGAGGGGGACCATCGCCACCCAGAAAGAATATCCTGTTGAATTGGATGTCGCTGCAGAGGACCCACGGATAGGGGTTTTCGTCTGCCATTGTGGGATCAACATCGGAGGAGTGGTCAATGTGCCTGGCGTGAAGGAATATGCGCGCTCATTGAAAAACGTCGTCTATGTCGATGAAAATCTGTATACCTGCTCCACGGACACACAGGAGAAAATTAAGAATGCAATTAAAGAGCATCATCTGAACCGTGTCATCGTCGCCTCCTGTTCTCCCAGAACCCATGAACCCATGTTCCGCGAAACGCTCCGAGATGCAGGGTTGAACAAATACCTTTTTGAAATGGCCAATATCCGTGATCAGTGCTCCTGGGTTCATATGCGTGAAAAGAAAGAGGCCACAGATAAGGCCAAGGACCTCGTCCGGATGGCTGTGGCCAATGCCAGGTTGATCCGACCCCTCGGCGAGCTGCAGGTTTCGGTGATTCAGAAGGGGTTGGTTATTGGCGGGGGAGTCGCCGGGATGACCGCTGCTCTCAAGGTTGCTGAGCAGGGATATGAGGTCTTCCTCCTCGAAAAAGAGGCTCAACTGGGAGGAAATCTGAGAAACATCCAGTATACGCTCGAAGGTGAAGATGTCCAGGCCTTCTTAGGGGATTTGATCAATCGGGTGACGCACCATTCTTCCATCCATGTCATTACGAATGCACTGGTCGTCGATTTTAGCGGCTCCAAGGGAAATTTCTCTACAGGGGTCATGGTGGCGCCGACCATGTATTACCGAAAGATTGAGCATGGGATAACCATCCTGGCCACGGGCGCTGAAGAATCGAAACCAACCGAATACCTCTACGGACAAGACGCGCGCATTGTCACACAACTCGAACTAGAAAATCGGATTGCTCATCAACCAAACGAAGTGGCTCGAGCAAATCAGGTCGTGATGATCCAATGCGTTGGATCAAGAAATGAAGAGCGTCCCTATTGTAGCCGAACCTGCTGCGCGACAGCGGTGAAGAATGCCCTCAAGATTAAGGAACTGAATCCCAATGCCAAAATCTCCATCCTTTATCGCGATATGCGAACCTATGGACTTTTAGAATCTTATTATGCCAAGGCCCGGAACGAAGGGATTATGTTCGTCAAGTATGAACCCGAAGCAAAACCGGAAGTCAAAAAGGATGGGCAGAGTCTTTCTATTTCCTTCATGGACCGAATCCTAAGAGAACAGATGGAAATAAAACCCGATCTACTGGTTCTCTCCGTTGCCACCATTCCAAGAGAGAATGAAGAATTGGCGACCATGCTGAAAGTTCCTCGAACGGCAGAGGGTTTCTTCTTAGAAGCCCATATGAAGCTGAGGCCTGTCGATTTTGCAACCGACGGTCTCTACTTAGCCGGAGCAGGACATGGACCCAAATTGATTAGTGAGAGCATCTCCCAGGCAAGCGCAGCCGTTGCCCGTGCTTGCACCATTCTCTCAAAAGAGAAGATGTTGGTTGGCGGTGTGGTAGCCGTGGTGGAGGGTGAGCGGTGCGCCGCCTGTTTGACCTGCGTGAGGGTCTGTCCTTATAGTGTGCCCGTAATCAATGCAAAGGGAGAAGCGGAGATTGATCTGGTTAAGTGCAAAGGGTGCGGAAGTTGTGTGGCAGAGTGCCCGGCTCGAGCCATCGAGCTCATGCATTTCCAGACCCAACAGCTTGAAGCGAAGAGTCGTGCCCTGATCTTTGACATGGTGGACATTGCAGCTTAGAGCAGAGCGCCCCCCACCCTGTCCCTCCCCCTCGAGGGGGGAGGGTTGGGAGGGGGTGAACACTATGCCCTATGCGCTATTCCAGGGAGATAAAGGATGGCAGAGACAGCCCATGAGAGTATTCAACCTGAGCGTGTAGCACCTGCAAAGGTAACGGGCTTTGAGCCTGAGATCTTGGCTTTCTGTTGTGAGCATTGAGCCTACAGTGCAGCGGACCTGGCAGGTTCGATGAGGCTCAACTACCCTACGAATGTGAAGATTGTGAAGGTTCCCTGTACCGGGAGGGTGGATATTCTCTTGATCCTGAAGGCCTTTGAGTCCGGGGTGGATGGGGTTTATCTGGCGGGGTGTTTGGAGGGAGAGTGCCATTTCCTGAGAGGCAATTTGAGAGCGAAGAAAAGAGTCCAGTATGTGAAGGGTTTATTGGATGAGGTGGGGTTAGGGAGTGGTCGTGTCGAGATCTACAATATGAGTTCAGCCCAGGGTCAGCGCTTTGCCGAAGTGGCCCGTGAGATGACGGAGAAGATCAGGGGTCTGGGGCCGAACCCTGTAAAGAAGCAAGGTATTAGGTCGAAGGTCATAGGTTAAAGGTTAAAGCAATTACCTATCACCTTACACCTAAAACCTTTATTTGGAGGAAACGATGATAGTTGCTAACAGGAAATCCTTGGAAGAAATTCTGGGGATGCTCAAGCCCTACAAGAAGGTATTGCTTTTGGGGTGTAATGAGTGTGTGACGGTTTGTGCGGCAGGGGGGGAGAAGGAGGTGGGGGTGTTGGCTTCGGAGATTCGGTTAGTGCGTGCCAAGGAGGGGCAGGAGATCGAGATACGGGAGCAGACGTTGGAGCGTCAGTGTGATCATGAGTATATTGATCAGGTACGTCCTTTTGTGGGGGACTATGAGGTGATCTTGTCGATGGCCTGTGGGGCCGGGATCCAGTATGTGGGGGAAAAATATCGGACGAAGCCTGTGTTGCCTGCGGTCAATACGAGCTTTCTGGGAGTGACCCTTGAGCAGGGGGTTTGGAGTGAGCGTTGTCAGGGGTGTGGGACGTGTATTTTGGATCAGACAGGGGGGATCTGCCCCATAGCGAGGTGTGCGAAGAGTTTGCTCAACGGGCCCTGCGGGGGGTCCTCGAATGGGAAGTGCGAGGTGGACAAGGAGTTGGATTGTGGGTGGCAACTCATCATTGATCGGCTCAAAGAGCTTGGTCAGTTGGACAAATATGAGGAGAACATCCCGATCAAGGATTGGACGACCTCGAGAGATGGAGGACCGAGGAAAAGAGTAAGGGAAGATCTGAAGTTATAACAGGAGAAGGCAGTAAGCAGTAGGCAGAAGGCAGAAATCTTACGCCTTGCGCCTCACGCCCTGCACCTTACATCGTGAGATAGCGGAGCGGAGATGAAGACCAAATCGAACATTGAGAAGATACTGGAGAGTGGTGGATTTGTAGTGACCTCGGAGTGTGGGCCACCGAGGGGGGCGGATCCGGAGGTGATCCGGAAGAAGGGGGGCCTGCTCAAGGGGGTGGTGGATGCGGTCAATGTGACGGACAACCAGACCTCGGTGGTGAGGATGAGCTCCCTTTCCGCGTGTATCATCCTCAAGGAGATGGGGTTTGATCCCATCCTTCAGATGGTCTGTCGGGACCGGAACCGGATAGCGATCCAGAGTGACATTCTGGGAGCCGCGGCCCTGGGGATCAACAACATGCTCTGCCTTTCCGGGGATCATCAGAAATTTGGGGATCATTCCAAGGCGAAGAACGTCTTTGATATGGATTCGATTCAGATGATTAACACCGTAAAGACCATGAGGGACGATGGGAAATTCCTTGGGGGGGAGGAGATCAAGGGGAAGCCCATGCTCTTTATTGGGGCCGCGGCGAATCCCTTTGCGGATCCTTTTGAGATCAGAGCCGTAAGACTTGGCAAGAAGGTGAAGGCGGGGGTGGAATTTATTCAGACGCAGTGTATCTACAATATGGAGCGGTTTGAGAAGTGGATGGAGATGGTGAGGGAGCGCGGGTTGCATGAGAAATGTGCGATCTTGGCTGGAGTGACGCCGTTTAAGTCGGTGGGGATGGCGAAGTACATGAAGAATTCGGTGCCAGGGATGGATGTGCCGGATGCGATGATCGAGAGGATGAAGGGGGTTCCCAAGGAGAAGCAGACGGAGGAGGGAATCAAGATTTGTGTGGAGACGATCCAGAGGTTGAGGGAGGTCCCAGGGGTGAGGGGGATTCATATTATGGCGATAGAGTGGGAGGAGAAGGTGTCGGAGATTGCGAAGGCGGCCGGCCTTCTGCCGAGACCACAGCTATGAAAAACGCATAGCGCATAGAGCATAGCGCTAAGCGTTAAACCAAAAATCCGCTATGCGCCGTGCGCTCTGCGCTTAGCGCAAAAAACGAGGGGGTGGAAAATGCCAAAGGCAAAGAAAATTCTAATCGTTGATGATGATCCGGATTTGGTGGAAGCAGTGACGATGATTTTGGAGTCGAAGAATTATGATGTGGCTGCTGCCTATGGCGGAATTGAGGGTCTCCAGAAAGCAAAGACTGAAAAGCCTGACCTCATCGTCCTCGATGTGATGATGCCGGACAAAGACGGGTATGCGGTATGCAAGGAGTTAAAGGCGAATCCTGAGTTGAGCAAGATCCCTATCCTTCTTCTAACAGCTGTGGTTTCTAAGATTGCAACGACCCGTTACACCCAACAGGGTGGCCTTGAAACCGAAGCCGATGATTACATCGACAAGCCCGTCGAGCCTGAAGTGCTGGTCAAACGGATTGAGGCCTTGCTTGCCAAATAAGGGTAAAGGTTGGAGGGAGGAGGTTGGAGGCAAATTCTTTAGGCCTCAAGTGAAACGCTCCTTAAGCGTAGCGATCCTATAGCGAAGCGCTCCTCCAACAGCGTAATATATGCCTGATCAAGTACAAATTCTTGTCATTGATGATGAACAGATTATGCGGGAAGGATGTTCACGAATCCTTTCCAAGGATGGTTGGGAAGTCGTCACTGCCGAGAATGGGACGAAAGGTCTTGAAGAGATTAAGGGCCAAACGAAGAAGATCGACGTCATTCTGCTCGACCTGATGATGCCGGGCATGAGCGGGATGGAGGTCCTGGATCACGTTCGGACCATCGATCCCAATCTCTTGGTCATCGTCATCACCGGATATGCGACTGTGGAGTCTGCTGTCGAGGCGATGAAGAAAGGTGCCTATGACTTCGTCCCCAAACCCTTCACCCCGGATCAACTCCGCATTGTGGTGCGAAGAGCCTTGGAAAAGAGGACGCTCCAGAAAGAAGCGGAGTTTCTTCGAAGGGAGCGTGAAAAATCCCTTCGAGACATTGCTACAGAGAAATCCAAGGTCAAAACCATCATCAATTGCATGGGCGACGGTGTCCTGGTATGCGATCGAGATGGCTGCATCGTGCTGTCGAACCCGGCAGCAAGTCGGATGCTTAAGATATCCGAATCTTCCCTCATTGGAAACTTTCTTCCCCAATGCAACCTTCATTCCGAATTGTCCAAGACCATCCAGGAAAGCCTGACCACAAAGGACGTGAGCTATACTTCTGTCTCCCAAGAACTGGGCATCGGGGAATCGGGAGACAGCTTTCTCCGTGCTCATACGGCACCGGTAAAGAACGATCTCGGCGAGACCATGGGCTCGGTCACTGTGCTTCAGGACATCAGCCATCTGAAAGAACTTGACAAGATGAAGTCGGAGTTCATTGCCATGGTGACCCACGAACTTCGAGCTCCCATCGCTGCAGTGGAACAACAGCTCACGGTCATTCTCAATAAGATGGCGGGTGAGGTGACAGAGAAGCAGGAACAACTTCTTCGCCGGGCGAAGGAAAGAACGAAAGGACTTCTCGATTTGATTAGAGATCTTCTCGACCTCTCCAAAATCGAAGCTGGGAAAATGGTCCAATATAAGGAGCCCCTGAATCTCCAAGAAGTGATCCAGCGGGTGGTCGATTTGATGAGGGCAGCTTCAGAAAATAAGAAGCTCGACCTCCAATTCTCTCCTCCTCCTCACATTTCATTGATTCATGCTGACCGCAACAGTATGGAGGGAATTTTTACGAATCTTATCTCTAACGCTATTAAATATACCCCGGAGGGAGGAAAGGTCTGGATCGACCTGGCTGAGGAGGGCGGATTTGTGAAGGCTTTGGTTTCGGACACGGGGATCGGGATTAAGAAGGAAGATCTTTCGCGGATCTTTGATAAATTTTATCGCGTCAAATCTTTGGAGACCCGTCAGATTGTTGGGACAGGGCTCGGACTTTCTATTGTCAAGAGTATTGTCGATGCCCATCTGGGTTCGATCTCTGTTGAAAGCGAGGAGGGGGGAGGTACCACGTTTATTATCCTTTTGCCCAAGGAGTCAAATCCCAGTTTCTGTATACCCCATCGTGAAGAAAATTGAGATGGTCGAAATTAAGGAAACGCGGTATCAAGCGTCACGGCCTGTCCATTCACTCAGCTCCGATAAAAAGAAGTGACCCTCATTCTGTCCTTAATCCTTAACGCTATCACTCGGGGCCTCGGGCGCCTGTCCCGTCCGGCCGCGCTGCGCCTGGGCCGCGGGCTAGGCTGGATTTATGGCTCCGTCATCCGCCACCGTCGCTCGGACGCCCTGGCCGCGCTGTGCCGAAGTTTACCGGATTGCTCCGAAACTGAACGACAGCGCATTCTCAAGGCCATGTACTGCAACTTCGCCATCAACTATGTGGAAATTCTGCGCCTGGCCGGCGGCGCGGATGACGACCTCGGCCAGCTCGTCACCATCGAAGGTGAGGAAATCGTCCAAGACATGCTCCGGCGCGGCAAGGGCGCGCTCGTGCTTACCGCACACCTCGGCAATTTCGACCTGCTTGCCATGTTCACCGCCCAGCGCGGCTATCCGCTCACCATCATCTCCAAAGAAATCAAAAACCCCGCGCTTAACGACCTGTGGATGCGTCTCCGCGAGCGCTATGGCGTCAAAATTGTGCTCTCCCATAACTCCATGCGCGCCTGCTTCAAGGCGCTGAAAGGCAACGGGTTGCTCGGATTCATCCTGGATCAGAATCGGCCGAACGACCAGGGTGTCTTCGTCACCTTCTTCGGCCGGCCCGCCTGCACCACGCCTGGTCTGGCATTCATCTCCGCGGTCACACAGGCGCCGGTGCTCCCTGCGTTCATCCACCGCACGGACGATGGGCGACATCATGTGCGCATCCTACCCGCCATCGAGCCACCGGCTGACCGTGGGGAGGACAGCCTTCGCCGCGCCACGCAGCAGTACACCACGATCATCGAGCAGGAAGTCCACCACCATCCCGATCAGTGGATTTGGATTCACCGCCGATGGAAAACCCGGCCCAAACCCGGCGACAAAATCGCTACGCCTGCCGACGGGTGAGGCGGTCTTCGCTTTTCGCTCCACAATTCGCACTTAACATCACGAAATTGGAGTTACTCCTTGACCGGAAAGTGCCCCGTCCGACCCATGGTTGGCGGGATGCGCGGGGTCCTTGCTTCCATCTTCATAACTTTACAAGCCATGCAAAATAAATTATAAGTTAGTGTTTCTTCCTGATACGCAGTGAGAAGAGGAGAAGATGAGTAGCGAAGAAGCAGACATCAGGGATAAAATGAAAGGAATATTGGAAAAGGTGGGGAACAAAAGAGAAAACCTCATACCTATTTTGCAGCAGATCCAGGAAGAGTTTGGTTATCTCCCTCCCGACGCCATGCCGGAGGTTGCACGGTTTCTGAATATCCCGGAGATCGATGTCTACGGGGTGGCCACCTTCTATAACCAGTTTCGTCTCACGCCTCCCGGCAAGCATTCAATTAGGGTTTGCATGGGGACGGCCTGCCATGTAAAGGGCGGACATATCACCCTGGAAGCCTGGCAAAGAAGGTTAAAAGTAGGACCAGGCGAGACCACTCCAGATCGCGAGTTCGACCTCGATACGGTTGCCTGTGTTGGCTGCTGTGCGATGGCACCTGTGACTGTTGTAGATAAGAAAGTGGAGGGCAAGGCCAATCCCACGAGAGTGGATGGCATCCTGCTCTCCTATCAGATGCAGAAAGAAAAGGAAGGGAAAGAAACTCTGTGAGAGAGGTTATCGGGGCAACAGTCGCTTCAACCTTCGACGAAATAAAGAAACGGGCGGAATCCCATCGGCATGAACTCCGGGATGACCAAATGCCAGTAATCTTAGTGGGCACCGCCACCTGCGGTAGGGCCGCTGGCGCGCTCGAAGTCCTTCAGGCAGTCAAAGACGTTGTGGGGAAAAAGAGTATAGACTGTCTCATTACTGAAGTGGGCTGCCTGGGCCACTGCTATTCCGAGCCTTTGATCATCATTCGGAAACCAGGTTATCCTTCCATCTGTTATGGCCATGTGACTCCTGTATTAGCCGAGAATCTGGTGATTAACCTCCTCTTGAACGACGACCCATCTCTTGAGTTTGTACTGGGTGCTCTGGAGGAGAATGAACTTATTCCGAGCTTTTCTGATTTTCCAAGAGCGAGATATGAAAAAAGAATTCTTTTGAAGAACTGCGGTCAAATCGATCCTGACGATATTGACCACTCGATCGGCAACGGCGGATACCAAGGTCTCGTGAAAACACTCGGGATGAAACCGGAGGAGGTCGTAGAGGAGGTCAAGAGATCTAAATTGCGAGGCCTGGGCGGTGCAGGTTTTCCTGCCGGAGAGAAATGGGAAGTCTGCCGTCGATCACAGGGGGAGCCCAAATATCTCATTTGTAATGGCGATGAAGGCGACCCGGGCGCTTTCATGGACAGAGCCATACTGGAGAGTGATCCCCACTCCGTTTTAGAAGGTATGATTATTGCCGGCTATGCGATCGGTGCCCGGCATGGTTATATCTATGTTCGGGCGGAGTATCCTCTGGCCGTACAAAAAGTTCAGAATGCCATTCGTCAGGCAGCAGAGCTTAAATTTCTTGGTCAGAATATTCTTGGAAGTGACTTCAGTTTTGATATCACCCTCTTTCAGGGTTCTGGAGCATTTGTCTGTGGCGAGGCGACCGCAATGATTGCCTCCATTGAGGGAAAACCAGGAATCCCTCGGCACCGCCCTCCCCGTCTGGCCACTAAAGGTCTCTTTGGAAAACCAACTGTCTTAAATAATGTTAAGACTCTGGCCTATGTACCCCATATTGTTAAGAGCGGGGCGGAATGGTTTTCCCAGATAGGCACAGAAAAAAGCAAAGGCACGGCTGTCTTCGCTCTGGCTGGCAAAGTGGTCAATACTGGCCTTGTAGAAGTTCCCATGGGAACTACCCTTCGCCAACTCGTCTTCCAGGTGGGGGGCGGAATCACAAAAGGGAGGCGCTTCAAAGCTGTTCAGATTGGCGGCCCTTCCGGCGGGTGCCTTTCCGAGGAGGCACTCGATGTCCCCATTGACTTCGATTCGCTTCAGGAGAAAGGAGCTATGATGGGCTCCGGCGGGATGGTCGTTCTCGACGAGGACGACTGCATGGTTGAAGTTGCCCGCTATTTCCTCGATTTCACCCAGAAGGAGTCCTGCGGGAAATGTACGCTCTGCCGTCTCGGGACAAAGCAGATGTTAGATATTCTTGAGGACATAACCAAGGGCCGCGGTGAGATGGAAGACCTGAAGACACTTGAAGAGCTGGCAGAGGACATCAAGACAGGATCCCTCTGTGGTCTGGGAAGAACTGCGCCCAACCCGGTGCTCACGACCTTAAAATACTTCAGGGACGAATACGAGGCACATATCAAGGAAAGACGTTGCCCGGCATTGATGTGCCAGAGCCTTATGGCCTATTATATTCTCCCTGAGAAGTGTGCGCGCGGATGTGATGCATGCGTAGGAACCTGTACTGTGGAGGCGATCTCGACAGACAAGAAAAGAAGAATCAAGGTCATTGATCAGGAGAAATGTGTCAAGTGCAACACCTGTATGGCGGCCTGTCCACCGCAATACAACGCTGTCGTTAAACTATCGCCCCCTGATCGAGTCCCGAAGCCAAAGTAAACCCCTCACTCCCCTCCCCCTTTGATGGGGGAGGGAGAGGGTGGGGGTGAGGGGCACTCGAGATATGAAAGAAATATCCTTTACCATTGACGGAAAGAAGATAAAAGCCAGCGAGGGACAAAACATCCTCTTCGCTGCCCTGGAGAATGGCGTCTACATTCCCAACCTCTGTGCCATCCAGGAAAAGAAGGAAGCTGCTGCCTCCTGCCGTCTCTGCTTTGTAGAGGTCGAAGGATGGATAGAGCCCGTCACTGCCTGTACTGAGCCAGTCAAAGAAAATATGGTCATCCATACCAAAGGCAAAATTGCTCAGAGACTGGCACGCACCTCTCTTGAACTCCTTTTGTCCAATCATCCATTAGATTGCTCTCACTGTTCAAAAAGCCGTTCTTGTGAACTGCTGAAGATTGCTAAACACCTCGGTATCAAAGTAAAGGCAAACAGATTTAGGAAGCTCGAAAGAAACCTTCCCATCGATGACAGCCTCTCTATCTTCACGTTCGATCCCAATAAGTGTGTCCTCTGCGGTAAATGTGTTTGGGTATGCCAGGAACAATTGGGGATCGGTGCCATAGGTTTTACACGCCGTGGATTTAAGCGGGTCGTATCAACTTACCAGGATGCACCCCTCGCTGAATCCAGGTGCACCCAGTGTGGAGAATGCGTCAAAGTCTGCCCCGTGGGCGCTCTCACCTTCAAAGATTCGACGAAAGTTCACAAGGCCCCCTCCTCTAACGCCAAGTTGTAAAAAGAAAAAGTCTTTTCTCAGTGTTTCCATTCTCCTCGGACTGGGGTCCGAACGCATATTGTCGAATTGCTCGTCAATGTTGTCGAACTCCGCTACTATTTGAAACCAATAGGGAAAGCGGTTCGGCCAGAACAAGTTTCGACAGATTTTTCCCCTACTCCTAGTCCCGGAATACTGCGCTATTTGTTTCAGAGGTGAGGGCCTCTTGAAAAACCAGCAATAGCCAAACAAGTTGAAAATCTTATGAAATTAAATCGAAGGAGGCACAAAAGCAATCCTTAATCTGTGGCCTATGAATGAGTTGGCATGGCGCTTGCTACTTGAATTTTTCAAATGGCTATTTTAAATATATATTTGAAAACCCCTGATCGTAATAGCTGTACGGAGGATAAGATGAAAATCCCAGGGAAAGGTGCTGCAAAGACTTACAAGAGCCTGCTGGCGGCCGCGAGCGAGGTTTTCGCGGAGAAAGGCTACCGGGATGCAACGATTGCAGACATCTCCAAACGGGCCGGGGCAAACGTTGCAGCCGTAAACTACCACTTTGGTGATAAAGAAACTCTTTACAGGGAAGCATGGCGCCATTCCTTTCTCGAATCCATAAAAGCCCATCCGCCAGAAGGTGGTGTCAGTGACACCGCACCGCTCGAAGAACGTCTCCAAGGGCGGGTGGCCGCCCTTCTTCATCGGATTGCTGACGAGAACAACAATGACTTCTTCATTGTTCATAAGGAACTTGTCAACCCAACAGGGCTGTTAGAGGAAGTCATGCGGAAAGAACTCCGGCCCCTGCACGAGAAAATGGAAACCCTGGTGCGTGAGCTCCTTGGCCAGCGCGCCTCAGACAGGCAGGTTCAGTTCTGCGTGATAAGCATCATAAGCCAGTGCATTAATCCGATGGTTGCGAGAAAGGGGCAGAAAGGAAAGCGAGAAGTCAAGGACGGTCCTCCGGGGGTCGACGATATCGAAGCCTATTCTAACCACGTCGTGAAATTCTCACTGGCCGGAATTCGTGCTATTCGCAATGACACTAAAAAGAGTCGAAGGCACACCAAATTCAAGGGAATAAGTGGAGATGGCTCAAAACAGGAGTAACTCATGAATGCTCTCCGCAGAACAATCTTCATTAAATCAGTTCCGTGGCTCCTTGTAGTGCTTGCGATCTTCATCCTCGCCGGGTGCGCTACTGTGGGGCCTGATTATGTGCCGCCTGAAACGCCAGTGTCTCCAACCTGGCACAGCCAACTCAAAGGAGGCCTGGTGACCGAGGAGATGGATCCCGAAACCCTGGCCACGTGGTGGAAGACACTCAACGATCCGGAACTGTCAAGTCTGATCGATCGCGCGGTATTGGGCAACCTCGATCTGAAGAAGGCTTTAGCGCGAGTTCGTGAGGCGCGCGCCCGCCGGGGCATTGCCAAGGCCGATTTCTTTCCCACTCTCGACGCCACGGGTTCTGCCACATGGAGCCGTAGCAGCAAAGA
>CAYMJV010000007.1:0-60050 GCA_964390545.1 uncultured Syntrophaceae bacterium | reverse complement strand
TCACAAACCACCTCACCATTGGGGAGTGTGATGGTCTTCTTTGAACCTTGACCATACAGCGTAGATACAAAAATTATTAAACCAATGAAGCATATCAGCACCAAGAAGGTTTTCTTTACCATATTTCACCACCCTCCTTTACGATAAAATCCTTTGGGATTCATCAAAGACCAAAAGATAAAAGCCTCCAAAAGGGCATCATGCCCCCCTGGAGGCCTCATATCGGCACCCTCTGGAAACCCCATTTCATGCGACACTCAAGAAGGTTAGAGGTTAAGGCGGGATCATTTTTGACCCTGCCCTTTCCAACTGCCAATTACTTTTCCTACAACCCACCCCCGGGGAAAAGGGCCGGGAACGCTCCCGGCAAAGGGTGCATGGTCTCGAGGCCAGGACCGATCGCTGGGCGGCGAGCAATCGGCCCTGGTCCGGTCCGCCGACTATTTAGGCATAATTTTGTAGATGACGTTTTCGATATCACCGGCAATGTAGATCACCCCAGACTTCGAAACGGCCAGGCCGGTCAGCATCCCGGCCGGTGGGCCTCCGGACGGATACCCCACCGCCAGCCCCATGGCCAACGGCTTGATCGCGCCGCTGGCCGGATCGATCAACACCACCTGTCTCGTTCCACCCTCGACCACCGCCAGCTTGCCGTCCGGCAGCACCCCCACGCCCTTGGGTGTCCGCAGCCCGGAGGCGATCACCTTTTTCTGCCCGGTGGCCAGTTCAATCCGAGAAACGACTCCAGCCATCACCTCCGTCACGTAAACGGCGCCATCGCCGGCCCAGGCAAGGTAGCCGGGCGTGACCAATTTTTCGGCGACCACCGTGGCATTCTTGGCGCTGTCACCGACCACCTTCAGCAGCTTGCCCGTGGGCATCTCGGTCACGATAATGCTCCCATCATCCATCATAAGGGCGTGCGCCGGTCCCCGAAGTCCGCCAACCATTTTTTCCGCCCGATTGGCCACCCGGTCGATGACCTGCACGCCTGTAAGACCAATGAGCAATACCTTATCTTTGTTCACCGATATGTTCGAAGGGTAGGCGATGTCGGAGCCCTCCGCATGGCTGGACATCAGCATCGTGACGCCCCCCGTAAATCCATCCACTTTCTTGTAAGAAAAAATATCGGCAACATAGAGAGTATCGCCGTCTTCGCCAGAGGCCACCGCAATCCCGGTGGCGCAGGAAAGCACGCCCTCGACCACCGTCCGCGACTTGCCAGTCTTCCTATCGATCTCGTAGATGGCATTCTTGGACATATTGGAAACGAAGATGCGGTCCTTGGAATCGATGGCCAGGTTATCGAGTGACGGGTCCAGCTTAGCAATGGTCTTCTTCTGTCCAGTTTTCACGTCTACCTGAACCACCTCGCCCGTGGCGGTGTCCAGGGCGAAGAGATTCCCGTTGGAATCGAAATTCACCGCAGCTGGCGTTTTGAATCCCGAGGCAACAACGTCTACCTTGCCCGTGGCCACGTCGACCTTGGCGATTATGCCCTTGAACCACAGCGGACCGTAAAGCATATTGTCGGGTCCAAATTCGAATCCGTTCAGCCCTCCCAGCTTTTCGGCGATCTTTCGGGTCTTTTGCTGGCCGGTCAGGTCGATTTCATAAAGGGCATCTCCCAGGAACACCTGAGTGGCGAATAACCGGCCTTCCTTGTTGAAGGCCAGGGAATTGATGCCCATCAGGTTGTCGGCCAGCACCGTAATTTTTCCGTCCGCGCCTTTCGATTGCAATTTGCCCTGAAGGTAGGACGTGTAGTAGATTCGCCCGTCCGGTCCGAATACCAGGTCGTCAGCCATACCGTTGGGGGGACCGATAAATTCTTCGACCTCGCCGGTGTTGGTATCCACGTGGTAGATGGCCGCGCCAACGACGCTGCCCGCGTAAAGATTGTCCTGGCTGTCGAAGGTGAGGCCGTGGATGCCGTGGAAATACGAACCCGGAACCAGTATCTGGATTTTGTAGGCGGGGTCCGTGACGATGGGAACAGTAGTTTTGAACGACACGGCAAATGCATCGGCAGGGTTAATGAAAATGAGGCATACACACAGGACCACCAGCGAAAAAACTTTTTTTAGATGGCGCTTTTTCATGACAACTCTCCTTAGGATTTTTGAAGAGATTTTTTAAGCCGCGTTTCAATTGTCACATGGTCAACGGTTGACGGACTTCAGATACAAACTCCTTCCGAAAACTCCATCTCATAAAACACCCCAGAAGGTTTGGGATTCAGGTAAGTAGGACTATAAATTTAGAACACCTGATTTAAAAAGGACGTAACGGGAAGGCACCCCCAAAGGGAATTCATAGCCCCCTTGGAGGCTTCACAGGGGCATTTTTTGGAAACCCCATTTCATAATTTTCTCTGCAAGGTTAGAGGTTATGTTGTCAGATTATTTCTGCGGACAGTAATGCAAGGAAAACTTCCACCCATTGGTTTTGCTATCAAGAAATGTTTCGCTTGTCAATAGGGAAGTTGTTTTGTGAAAACAATCTTTATCCGTTATTTGCCGATTTGCTTGTTGAGAAGGAAGCAATATTGAAGTGTTATCTTATCGATTTCCATTCGAAATTAAGCATGCCTTACCAAAATGTCCGCTGCAGATTACAGGAAGAAAGTCAGTTCTGCTTGGGTTACTTTTTACCTCGATGATTTCTCCACTTCTCGACGAGCCCCTTTTTCCTCTCCCTAGTTTCTCTTGCGGCTTTTCTTACCTCCGGCAGATTTTTTGAGGGAAGTTCACACGGGACTTGTTTCCGCTTCAGGAAATCGACCAGGCTTCTGAGGCTTGACGATAGAGATTGATGGCGATAATATGGGGCAAAAAAGGACGGCAGGAGGAGAAAAAATCAGATTACCAATCTTTGACGGCCATAATGATACCCTTCAGATGATGTATGTACCGGAGGCGAAGAAACGCCCTTTTCTTGCAGAGACTGACTCCGGGCATCTTGACTTGCCCAGGGCAAAGAGGGCCGGTCTTTGTGGGGGCCTTTTTTCGATATTTGTTCCCCATCCAGATAAAAACGGACCGGAGGCTCCCTCCGGCGACTCTCAAGAGCGTTCCACCATTCGGAAGAGAAGCTTAACGCCGGTCGATTTTCCCTACGTTCACCAGTTGGCGAAGAAGGGAATCGAAAGTATTCTTGCATTGGAATCTGAATCGTCCGGCGAGTTTAGGGTCGTCCGTACGGTAGAGGAGATTCAGACGGCCCTTGAACAGGATGCGCTTTCCGCGGTGATTCACTTTGAAGGCGCTGAACCTATAGATCCGTCTCTGGAATCCCTTCACTCCTTTTATGAGGAGGGTCTGCGGTCCATCGGCATTGTCTGGAGCCGTGAAAACGCCTTTGGGCACGGAGTTAATTTCGAATTTCCGGGATCGCCCGACATGGGCCCGGGCATAACTGATGCTGGTAAGGAGTTGGTTCGCGCGTGCAATCAACTCGGCATTATGTTGGATCTTTCACATCTGAACGAAAAAGGGTTTTGGGATACGGAAAAGATATCAGATGCTCCCTTAGTCGCAACGCATTCGTGTGTCCATACCCTCTGCCCATCACCTCGAAACTTGACTGACAAACAACTCGATGCGATCGGTGCCTCCGGGGGTGTTGTGGGCGTGAATTTCGCTGTTAGGTTTTTGCGAAAGGATGGCGAGGGAAATCCTGATACCCCGTTGAGTGATCTGGTACGTCATTTCTGTTATATCGCTGATCGCATCGGTGTTGATCACCTCGCGATCGGTTCTGACTTCGATGGAACGACCATTCCTTCCGAAATTGGCGATGTCACTGGCCTTCCCAAACTATTGGCAGCCTTAAGGGACGGAGGCTTTGACGAAGAAGCTCTGGCAAAAATAGCATTAAAAAACTGGCTGCGTGTACTCTCCCACACCTGGAAATAGCGGTTTACCTGATATTTTGCAGAAACTTATCAGAAAGCCCACAAGCTTCCCTTTAGACCAAGGAGCCAATGGGAAATTGAAGGCTAGTCGGTTCTAAATTCGGGCGGTAAATATCGAGATTCTTATGGCGATTAGGCTTTTCACCAACTTGAAAGTTTCACCTACCTCTACAATGCAAGCTAACCCTCAACCTTGATGATTATGGAAAGAAAGCAAGCATGTAGAGAGCTTGCAATAAGAAAGGCAGAGCTAAAATGACCCTGCCTTTAAGAATTGTTTTAGTAGATGAAGAATAAAGTCTTGAGGAGCGGTTTATCCTACTTCTTAAAGGAGAGGAAATATCTTATTTTCTGGTGAGCGTCAGTCTGAGCGTCTCACCATCATCTATTATTATCTTATTGCCATCCTCGCTGATTTGGCCTTTGCACTCCGTGCCAGGGCCCCCTAATGAAAACATTACCCGAACCGTCTTAATCCCGTTTTTATCGAGTTCACCTTTTATTGATACAGCATCTTTTGGTATATAGGGAGTTCCAATCATTTTTACTCCTACAAAAGAACCACCCTGTTGTGTTATCTTCAACGTGTCCGTAAGGTTACCAACCCATGAGTAGGTTCCAAAGTGCTCATATAGAGCATCCCATTCCCCATTTAAGTCACAAACTACCTCACCATTGGGGAGAGTAACGGTCTTCTTTGAACCTTGACCGTGTAGTGTAGAAACAAAAATTATTAAGCCAATGAAGCATATCAGCACCAAGAAGGTTTTCTTTACCATACTTCACCCCCTTCCTTCATGGTAAAATCTGTTTGGATTTATCGAAGACCAATAGACAAAAGCCTCCAAAAGGGCATCATGCCCTCCTGGAGGCTTCATATCGGCACTTTCTGGAATCCCCTTTCCACACTGCACTCCAAAAGGTTAGAGGTTGTGTTGTAAGATTATTTTTACGGATAGTAATGCGAGGAAAAATTCCACCCATTGGTTTTGCTATCAAAAAATTTTTCATGTGTCAATAGGAAAGCTGTCTTGTGAAAACAATCTTTATTAATTATTGCCGATTTGCTTGTCGACAAGGAAGGAACATTGAAGCGTTGTCTTGTTGACTCCCATTTCAAATCAAGCGTGTCTTACCAAAATGTCCGCCTGTAGGGTACAGGAAGCAGTCGAGATCCCTCTTGACCGGAGCGTGCCCCGCAAGCCCCGCCTTGCCTGCCTGCCGGTAGGCAGGTAGGCGGGGTGAAGGGGCACAATATAAAATAATAAATCATTGCCGGGAAGCCCCGCCCTTATATGGCGGGCAGCTTCATAATGTCCGTCAAGTCGAATCTCGATTTTCACACTTTCTTCAACCCATTATTCCAGTATTCCACCATTCCGTTCATCCAGGCCTCTTCTTCTCCGTGTCCTCCAACCTCATTTTTGCTTTTCTTGATCTAGGAGCCAATCCGAAACGATTTCACTGCAAGTAGCGAACCAAACACCTGGGTGACGTGCGATGTGCTGTATAAGCGCCTCAACCATCTTGAGCCTGTGATATCGGCCTATGATTTGAGGGTGCAGGGTCAAAATAAATGCGCCCTCATGGTCGTACGCACCTTCAAACTCTGTAGCCCAGATCTCATAGACTTTGGAAGGTGCTGACATGCCCGCATAATATACCGGTCTGAACATAAAATGAAAATGGGCTGCATCATCGAGTTCCCAAGAAACAGGAACCTCGACGAGACGGGTAAGTTTGCCTTTATCCTCGACATAATAAAGATTGTAATCGTCAGCCATCATACTGCTATCATAAAGAAAACCATATTCTTGGAGGAGCTGAATGGAATTCTTGCCAAGGTCCCAGGAAGGCGAGCGATAGCCCAAAGGCCTCTTGCCCGTGATCTTCTCAAGGGTTTCTATCCCCGTGGTCAGAATCCTTTTTTCCTCGTCAACTTCGAGATCTACTGGGTTCTCATGAATATCGCCATGATGTCCCACTTCATGCCCCTGCAGATGGATTTCTTTCACCAGATCTCGATGGCGGCGGGCTGTTTCAGCAGGAACGAAAAATGTTGCTCGAATGTTGTATCTGCTGAGAAGCTTTAAGATGCGGGGGACTCCCACCCGCGCCCCGTATGTGCCTCTTGACAGGAAGCTTGGGGTCGAAAGATTTTTCGATAGCCAAAGCGATTCGGCATCGAAATCAAAACTCAAAATGACAGCACATTTCTTACCGTTACTCCACATCGTTGTCCTTCCTTGACTTTTATTCAATGTCTCGCAAAGCACCCGCCTTATAATTCTTCCAAATCATTCGGGCGAAATACTTGATCCTTCAGTTCTTCACTTCTTTTTCCGCCACCCAGCACCTCGCTCCATGGTCCTCCCCCAGGATGAAAAGCGGCGGTCTTTCTTTGCGGCATTGATCGATCACCCGGCCACATCGAGGAGAAAAGAGACAGCCTGCGGGCAGACGAATGAGATTGGGCACGATCCCTGGGATTTCGCGCAGGGACTTTTTCCCCTGAGTAAATTTTACTCCCAGCCGGGGGATGGAAGCGATCAGTCCTCTCGTGTAAGGATGTAAGGGAGTGACAAAGAGGACGTCGACCGGGCAATATTCGACCACCTCTCCGGCATACATGACCACGACCTGGTCACTCACCTCGGAGATCACCCCAAGATCATGAGTGATCATCATGATCGCCATCCCGAACTCCTCCTGCAATCCCAGCATGAGATCAAGAATCTGGGCTTGGATGGTCACATCCAAGGCCGTGGTCGGCTCGTCCGCAATGAGGAGTTTTGGCCTGCACGCCATTGCCATGGCAATCATGACCCTCTGCCGCATGCCTCCGGAAAGCTGGTGAGGATACTCATGAACCCTTTGCTCCGGGGCCGGGATCCCCACTAACCGGAGGATCTCGATCGTTTGATCCCGTGCGTCTCTCTCATTCAGGCCGCGATGAGTGACATAAACCTCTCCAATCTGGTCACCTACCGTGTAAACCGGGTTCAGGGACGTCATCGGTTCCTGAAAGATCATAGAGATCTGATTTCCCCGGATGGTCCGCATTTCAGCCAGAGGCAGCTCCAAGAGGTCATCGTTCTCGAAATGAATGGATCCACCGATGATTCTCCCTGGAGGATCAGCGATCAGGCGCATGATGGACAAGGCCGTCACCGATTTACCACACCCTGACTCTCCCAAGATTCCGAGCGTCCGCCCCCTGGAGAGGTCGAAACTGACTCGATCCACGGCCTTGACGACTCCTTCCGGAGTGAAAAAATACGTTTGGAGGTCATTCACCCTTAACAACCCATCGACCATGACCGCTCTCTCATCCTATACATGCAGGAAGCAATAAACCTCATGTCCAGGCTCCACCTCAACCCGCGGCGGAGCCTTTTGGCTACAGATCTCCCTGCCCCTAGGGCAGCGTGTGTGGAATCTGCAACCCGAGGGTGGATTCATTGGGCTAGGTACGTCGCCCTTGAGAAGCTTCCGCTGATGCCGTCGGTTCCGGCCTCCGGGTGACGCCACAGGCACAGCCGACAGCAACGCTTCGGTGTAAGGGTGCTTCGGATTTAGGTAAAGCTGGCGGTCCGAGGCGATTTCGACCAACTTGCCCAAGTACATCACCGCAATCCGATCAGAAACATGCTCCACGACGCTCAGATCATGGGCAATGACGATGTAGGAAAGTTGAAATTGCTTCTTCAGTGCCTCCAAAAGGTTGATCACCTGCGCCTGGATTGAGACATCCAGGGCGCTGACGGGTTCGTCAGCGACGATCAGCTTTGGCCGCATCGCCAGGGCCCGGGCAATGCCGATTCGCTGCCGTTGACCTCCAGAGAACTCGTGGGGGTATCTCGCCATGTGATCTGCCTGGAGACCCACGGCACCGAGGAGTTCTCTGACCCGATCTCTCCATTCCGAAGCTCCCGCCAAGTGGTGAACCCTGATCGCCTCACCGATGATCTCCTGGACGCGCATCCGCGGGTTGAGGGAAGAGTAAGGGTCTTGAAAGATCATCTGGACCCGGGTTCGAAGATGTGTCAATTCCTGGCGCGGCATGGAGGTCACATCTCTTCCCTCAAACTGAATCCTGCCAGCCGTCGGATCGTAAAGCCTGATCAGGCATCTTCCCACTGTCGACTTCCCGCAACCGGACTCCCCCACCAGTCCCAGCGTTTCTCCCGCACGGAGCCTAAAGCTGACTCCATCGACCGCATAAACATGGCCCACCGTTTTGCCCAAGAGCCCCTTCCGGATTGGAAAGTGCTTCTGAAGTCCATCCACTTCAAGGAGGGTTTGCTCCGGAGGCATCCTTATCCTTTCCTCAGATGTGGGTCGATCAGGTCGCGCAGGGCATCGCCCAGGAGATTGATTCCCAGAGCGCTCAAAAAAATGGCAGCCCCCGGAAAAGCGGCAAGCCACCACTGCAAGAGCATATAGTTACGCCCTTCCGCAAGCATGGTGCCCCACGAAGGCGTTGGCGGCTTGATTCCCAGGCCGAGGAAGCTCAAGAGCGACTCCTGGATGATGGCCCGGGCCACTTCCACGGTCCCCAGGACAACGATGCTCGGCAGCAGGTTTGGCAGAATATGGCGGGAGAGGATCCGTGCCGTTGAGAAGGCCTGCGCCGTTGCGGCAAGGACAAATTCCCGTTCCCGGAGCCTGAAGGTTTCGATCCTTGTCACACGCGTAAAGACAGGCCAACCCGTGAAACCAAGGGCCACGATGATGTTCTCCAAACTCGGACCCAGGACGGCGACGAGGCTCATGGCCAGGAGAATGAACGGGAAACCCATCATGCAGTTGACCAGAAAAGAGACGACCGAATCGAGTTTCCCGCCGTAATATCCCGCCACCAGCCCAAGGCTGACCCCGATGAGGACCTGGATAAGGACGGCGCAAACTCCTACCACGAGCGAAACCCTCGTTCCGTACATGATCCTGCTGAGAAGATCTCTCCCGAGATGGTCTGTTCCGAGAAGATGCCCTTTCAAGCTTCTTTCCATCCAGAGGGGGGGTTTGAGGCGATTCACGATATCCTGTTGGTATGGGTTGGACGGCGCCAAGATGGGACACAAAACCGCGGTGAAGATAAGCCCAAGGATGATCAACCCGCCGATGACTCCAAGACGGAGGTCCCACATCCTCCTAAAAATGCGCGTTGACGAAGTCGGCATCAATTCATCGAACGGAGGAACTAAAGGCCTTATGTCTCTCATCGATTTTTACCTTACTCCAAGCGGATGCGCGGGTCGATCACGGCGGCCAAAATATCAGCAAGGAGGTTACCGATGATCACAAAAAAAGCAAAGATCACAACGATGGCCTGAACCACAGGATAATCTCCTACTCGGATTGAATCCACGGCCAAGCGGCCCATCCCCGGCCAGGCGAAAACGGTTTCTGTAACGACCGCACCACCCAGGAGGAGACCGATCTGCATCCCCAGAATCGTGATCAGGGGAACCGCCGCGTTTCTAAAAGCATGCTTGATCAGCACCTTTTTCTCCGTCAACCCCTTTGCCCGGGCTGTGCGGATATAATCCTGATTCAGAACGTCGAGCATCCCGGACCGGACGAGACGCATATTGATCGGGAGCAACCACGATCCCAGCGTGATCGCCGGCAACACCAGGTGGGCCAGGCTCCCTGAGCCTGAGATCGGAAGCCAGTGAAGCCACACGCCGAAGATGATAATCAGCATGATCCCAAACCAGTAAAGTGGCATCGCCTGGCCCACCAGGGCAACAAACGTGGCCACGTTGTCGGCCAGGGAATAGCGTCGCACCGCGGAGATGATCCCAGCAGGAATTGAAACGAGGTTGACGATGATCATGACCGCCACGGCCAGCTCTATGGTCGCTGGAAGTCGTTCCGCGATGAGTTGAAGAGCTGGGACCTTCGCCACCAAGGACTGACCAAAGTCTCCGTGAAAGATCGCTTTCTGAAGGAAATCTCCATACTGGATCAGGATCGGCCGATCAAGGCCCATCTGCTTCTTAAAGGTCTCGATGTCTTTCATCTCGGCATCAAGGGGAAGAAGGATGAGGGCAGGATCCGTGTTCAGGAAGAGGAGAAAGAACGAGATCATCGAGACGACAAGGCACACCCCGATGGCTTGAATCAGGCGTCTAATGATATAGGTCCTCACCGCGCCCCCGTCCCGAGATTTCGGTTTATATCTCCTCCTAGGATATCAAGCTCGTTCAGCCAACTTCAGACCACCGTCAAGCCTCTCAGCAATCCGGGGGAGAGCCTTTCGCACCCTTGAGCCGTGACCCGGACCACATCGCAGTGAGCGAAAGCCCCGTGCGGCGGATACATCAGGAAGGGCTCAATCGCTACCACCACGTTTTCGTTCATGACGGTTTCGTCGTTCCCCGCAATCCCGGGAGGTTCGTGAATGGTGAGGGCTATCCCGTGCCCCACATTGCGAGCCCAGTACTTTTCACAACTTCTTTTCCGGTAGATCTCTCCCACTTTGTTGACGAGGTCGACCGATCTTCGGCCGGGACGAAGCATCTCAAAAATCGCCTCCTGGGCTTCAAAAAAAGCATCTCGCAGCGGCAGGATTTCAGCAGGTGGCGCCCCCCGGCAGAAGGTACGGACTACATCCGATCCGTACCCATCCACTTGTAGTGCAAAAGCGATCCGAACAAGCTCGTTGTTCCGGATCGGTCGATGGAGCGGAGGGGAATGGAGGGCAAGCATTTTCTCACCGCAGGAGACGAGCGTAGGGTAAAACAGGGCTTCTGCCCCCGCCCGGATCCCGGCTCGGTTGAGCTCAGCGGCGAGATCCGCTTCCGTGATCTCTTGCTGAAGGAGATCGGGGACTCCGGCCATGACTTCTTCCGTCATCCTGGATGCCTTCCGAATCCGGTCAATCTCTCCCTCTTCCTTGATCATTCGTATCCGCAAGATCTCATTCAAAAGCGATTGTACCTCGACCTTCGGAAAGAGCTTCACGAGCTGCGCATAAAAGGCATAGGAGAGGTCATCCACTCCCAGATGAATCTTGCCGTCAAGAAATGACTTCAGGGCGTCCCAGTGGGTAGGGAACTGGCAATCCGCCGAAGGGCCGAAGAGTACCGTCTTCTCGAACCAGTGAGGTGACCAGATTCGATCTTTGATCAGTTTCGCGTCAATGAAGGAGGCGATCAACACCGGTGCAATTTCGTCACGAGTGGCAACCAGAACACCGATGAAGCGAGTGTAAAACATCGTTCGGAAACCCGAAAAGTAGAAGATGTTCTCGGGCAAAGTGCAGAGGATCCAATCCAGGTTCTGCTCCTTACCGATCTCCATAAGGCGCCGAACACGGCTCAGTTCCGGTGTTCTCATCTTGAGCTCCCTTTGAACTTGAGTCCGATGTGACGATTCGTTTCAACAACCCGCCGCGGAGCCCCCCTCCCCCGTGTTGGGGATTGAGGGACGGGGGGCGTCGCGGAAAGGAAAAGGAACTACCGCCTTCGTTTTAGCCTACTTGGCCCAGTGGCCATACTGATATCGAGGTATCTCATCACTTCCAAGGGTATAGATAAAATCCTTGTTTGCCCCGTGAAGGGCGCGTTCTGTGAACCACGGCATCATATAGACTCGATCAATGATCCTGTGCTGACATTTCTTGTAAAGTTCCCTTCTCTTCTCCTGATCCAGGGTCTGCCTGGACTGGCGGATCCAATCCATCAATTCCGGATCCGTGTTGAAGAGGTACGGCCCTTCTGGGGTGAGGAAGAACAAGGGCCAGAAGCCATCGGGATCAAAGAGGCTGAACATCCCCCAACTGGTGGTCAGGGCACCGTCAAGTTTGCCTGCAGTCATGAGCGTTGCTGCCTCCGGCCAACGGCCCACATAGTCCTTGATGTCAGCCTTGATGCCAACCTTTTCAAGATAGCCTGCCGCCGCCTCATCGACCTGTTTGTACAAAGCCAGGATCGCCCACAGGCTCAGCGTAAAGCCTTTCTCATAACCCGCCTCCTTCAAGAGAGCCTTCGCCTTTTCAGGGTTGTACTCCAGCCCTTTGATCGAAGTGTCGGCCCCAAACTGTAAGGGATTCATCGGGATATTGCAAAGGTCTGCGTGATTGTTCACCACATTCTTGATAATGGCTTCCCGGTCGATGGCGTGATAAATGGCCTGGCGGACACGAACATCCTTCAAAGGCACGGATTTCTCTCCAGCCCTTCCGTCGCCGTCAAACATCCAGAAGAAGAAACGGAGGATCGGGACCTCGACCACCTTGAGCTGTTTGTTCGTCTGCAGGGTCGGAATCTGGTCCGGCAAAATGGCATGGGCGACATCGACCCCCCCTGCCATGAGTTCGGCAAGACGGGTGGACATTTCCGGAATAAATCGGATCGTTATTTTCTCCAGTTTCGGCCAGCCCTTTTTCCAGTACTTCTCATTCCGGACCAGCTCGATCCTCTCCCCCTTCACGAACCTAACAAACTTCAAAGGACCGGTCCCCATGGCATGGCTCGAGAGGTACTCCTCCCCGTTTTTTGCAACCATTTCCTTTGTCCACTTGGCGTCCCAGGGAAACATGAAGTTCAGCCGCTGAAGAACAAGGGGATAAGGCCCGTCGGTGATCAGACGGAACGTCAGATCATTGACGACTTCGACTTTCTTGACCCATTTCCAGTTGGGAAGCAAAGGTGATTTTTGTTTCGGATCGAGAATCCGATCCTCGATCGTGAAGCGGATGCATTCTGCATTCAACGGGTTCCCGTTGTGGAATTTCACGCCGGGTCTCAGCTTGAACTCCCACGTCGTGTCATTGAGTGTCTTCCACTCGGTGACGAGATGGGGAAGAAGGGAGCCGGTTTTCGGATCCCTCTCGAGAAGGGGGTCGTAGATCAACATGGCGGTCTGGATGTCGACCCTCGCAGTGGTCTGGTAGTAGTTCATGGTCCCAACGACATCCTCAAAGCCAACCATCAGGCTCGTCTTTGCGGCACGAGCGGTCCCGCAAACAAACATAAGAAGGACCGCAGCCATGACGATACCGATCCAAAAACAACTGATTCTCCTCTTCTGTTGCATTGTTGCCTCCTTTCTTCATTGGGCTTAAGCCAATCTTCTTAATTTGATGGACAACCGTTGGAAATGTTACAAGAAATGCCGGGTTTGTCAACAAAATTTTCTTTGATCTACAAAAAATGGGTGATCAGAGTGAATATCTCTCTAATAAGACGCAGGTTAAAACCTGCGGCTACGACCTCATCATGATTGTTTACTGATATAAATGGCAGTTCACCTGACTCCCATCTGAAAAATATCGGGTGGTAGGCTCATCCTCTTCGCAGATGGCTCCTATCTTTTCCGGGCACCGGGTATGGAAACGACAACCCGATGGAATATGGGTTGCACTGGGAATATCTCCTTCAAGGAGAACAATCTTATCCGGTTGTTCAGCTTGTGGAAGGGGAACGGCAGAGACAAGGGCTTTGGTATAGGGGTGCCTTGGAGAGGAAAAGATGCACTCGGTTTCTCCCATCTCGATGATCCTCCCAAGATACATCACGGCAACCGTATCACAGGCATAGCGAATTACAGCCAGATTGTGGGAGATGAAGAGGTAAGTCAGATTCATTTTCTTCTGAAGAGATTCCAGGAAATTGAGCATCTGGGCCTGTACAGAAACATCGAGAGCGGAAGTGGGCTCATCTAAAATCAGAAGTCTCGGATGAAGGGAGAGGGCCCTGGCAATCCCCACTCTCTGCTTCTGGCCTCCGCTCAATTCATGAGGGTAACGGAACATATGCTCCCTTTTCAGACCCACGATCTCTAGCAAATCCTCTACCCTCTCCCGAAGCTTTCTCCCTCTCATTCCCTCGTGGATCGTCAAGGGTTCAGCGACACTCTTGAAGACGGTCTTCCTTGGATTTAATGAGGAATGGGGATCCTGGAAGATCATCTGCATATTCTTCCTCAATTCCTTCATCTCCGATTCAGAAAATTTACAAATATCCTTCCCACCCCATAAGACTTCACCCTCCGTGGGCTCGATCAAACGAAGAATGGCTCTAGCCACCGTCGTCTTCCCAGAACCTGATTCCCCTACCAAACCGAATGAGTTCCCTTCTTTGATGAAGAACGAGATTCCATCCACAGCCCGGACGTATCCATCCCCTTCTTTGAAGATACCCTTTTTCAAGGGAAAGTACTTCTTTAAGTTCTTAAGTTCTAATAAGCGTGCAATCATTTCAATGACTAATCACACCCCCCTTTAGAAAAGGGGGGAAGAGGAAGATTCATAGAGGTGGCAACTCACCCAATGGCCCTCTTCGATTTCCTGAAAGTGAGGCTCTTCCTTCTCACAGACTCCCATAGCCTCTAGGCAACGGGGGTGGAATCGACACCCAGGAGGAGGTTGGATCAGATCTGGAATCATCCCCTTGATCACCTGTGCCTCCCCTTCCCTTTTCGAGAAAGTCAGAATTGAGTTTAAAAGGCCCTTCGTGTAAGGATGGTACGGCCGTCTAAAAAGTTGAGCTGTGGAGCAGCTCTCGATAATACTCCCGGCGTACATGACCGCTATCCTTTGGCACACCCTTGCCACGACGCCCAGATCATGAGAAATCAGAAGAACAGAATGGCCATGAGTCTGAACCAAGTCACGGATGAGATGGAGAATCTGAGCCTGGATGGTCACATCTAAAGCCGTGGTGGGCTCATCGGCGATTAAGATCTGAGGGGAACTTGACAGCGCCATCGCAATCAAAACCCTTTGCCTCATCCCTCCACTAAATTCATGGGGATAGGATTTGATCCTCATCTCCGGCTGAGGAATTTTCACTTCGCTCAAGAGCTCGATGGCCTTCTCGACTGCCCGTTTCCGATCCAACCTTCTGCCTTGAGCCCCTAAACCGTCACCTTTATCATGAGCAAGGATCACGTCGACCAATTGTTCTTCAATCGTAAAAAGGGGATTAAGAAAGGTCATCGGATCCTGAAAGACCATGGCAATCCGCCTTCCACGAATCCTTTTCATCTCTTCTTCTGATTTCTTCAGAAGATCTTCACCTTCAAATAGAATTTCACCGGAAACGATTCGGGCAGGGGGAATGGGGAGGAGCCTCAAGATCGCCTTAGCCGTGATCGACTTACCGCAACCGGTTTCGCCCACGAGACCCAAGGTATCTCCCCTTCCCAAGGTGAGATAAATTCCCTCCAAGACATGAGAAACCCCCTCAAAAGTTTCAAATTCAATCTTGAGATCCTTGATTTCTAAGATAGGTTCCATATTCTAAATGCGGCTTTGGGGGTCTAAGACATCCCTCAGGCCATCTCCCAGAAGATTGAAACCCAAGACCGTGATGAGGATGGCCAGTCCTGGGAAGGTAGCCATCCACCAATGGTCAGGCAGATAATTTCGGCCGGTGGAGATCATCGCTCCCCATTCAGGGATTGGCGGTTGTGCCCCGACCCCAATAAAGCCAAGGTTTGCCGCAAAAAGAATCGCCATTCCCATATCCATGGAGGCCTTGACGATGATAGGGGAAGTGCAATTTGGAAGGATGTGGTTAAAGACGATCCTCAGCTTCGATGCACCAATCGATTTGGCTGCCTCCACAAAGGACTCCTCTCTTAATGAAAGGGTTTTCCCTTGAACCAACCGGACATAACCCGGCCACCAGACGATCGAGAGGGCGAGCATTGCATTCTTAATTCCTGGCCCCAGAGCTCCTACAATAGCCAAGGCCAGGAGGAGGCCAGGAATGGAGAGAAAGATATCAGTGATCCGCATGATGATCTCGCTCATCCACCCCCCAAAATAGCCCGCGATAATTCCCAATGGGACTCCGATACCCATGGCCACGAAGATAATAATGAGGCCGATCTGGAGCGAAAGTCGGGTTCCTATGATTACCCTTGAATAGATATCCCTCCCGACTTCATCTGTGCCGAACGGATACTTTGACGAAGGAGGCCTGAGTTTTTGATCCATATGGATAGCTCCCTTGATGTCCCCGGGATAAGTAATGATCCACGGACCGATCAGGGCGATGATGAGGAAGATCAGAACAAAGCAGAACCCAATGACCGAAAGAGGGCTACGGCTCAAGGTGTAGACTGTGAGCTTCAAGCTTCGAATCTGGCTTTCTCGTTCCGTTTTCAAACGGGACAGGATTGAAAATTGGTTCTTCAGTTTTAGGCTCCTTCATCAAATCCGAAATCCGAATATCGAAATCCGAAACAATTCCTAAATCCGAATGACCAAATTTCCTAAACAGAATTCAATAGTTTGTTTTGAGTTTCATATTTCGGTCATTCGATATTGTTTCGAATTTCGGATTTCGTGCTTCGGATTTATAGTATTTCAAGCCTACTCGTATCTTACCCTTGGATCTAAGGCTCCATATCCAAGATCGACCAAGAGATTGGCCACCATGAAATTGAGGCCTAAAATGATGGTCACTGCCATTACAGGTTGAAAGTCTGAATAGACCGCAGAAGCAACAGCATAATATCCTATGCCGGGCCAGTCGAATACGGTTTCAACTAAAATCGTCCCTCCCAGCATCCAACCATATCTCAACCCGATCATCGTTAATGTGGGAATGAGTGCATTCTTTAAAGCGTATTTGGCAATGATTAAACGCTCAGAAATTCCCTGGGCCTTCTCATTCAGGACAAAATCCTTATGGAGGACTTCCAGCATCTCTGCCCGGTTGATTCGGGTGATGCTTGCCAGGGCCGGAAAAGACAGGACAAAGGCCGGTAGAATGATATGGGAAAGCGCGTTCTTGAAGACCACCCAATTTCCTGTGATCAGACCATCGACAAGGAAGAAGCGGGTGAGGGAGATTGGAGAATTGATCATCGTATCGAGCCTTCCTCCAATAGGGAAAAGATGAAACCTTGCAGCCAGAAGGAGTTGAAGCATGATTCCTAACCAAAACATAGGGATGGCAACACCCGTAACGGAAAAGAAACGTGCGCTATGGTCAATCCACGTGTCTCTATAAACGGCGGAGAGGACTCCGAAGAGAACACCGAAGAGGATGGAGAAGGTGATTGAAACGAAGACCAGTTCAAACGTCGCGGGCAAAAAGAGCTTGATATCTTCCCAGACCTGGTGATGGGTCCGAATCGACCTGCCAAAATCCCCTTTCAGCAGACCTCTCATATAGGAGACATACTGAATGACAAGAGGCTGATCCAAACGGAACTCTTTTCGAAGGACCTGAACCATCTCCTCGCTGGCATCAGGACCAGCGGCCACTTTAGCTGGGTCACCCGGTGCTATTCTTGAGACCGCGAATACGACGATGCTGAGTCCAATAAGAGTAATGGCAATGGACAAAAGGCGTTTAAGAATGTACCGTCTCATTCCAAATGCTCACTCCTTACAAAATCCCCCCTCCCCCCCTTTACTAAAGGGGGGTAAGGGGGGATTATCAATTCTGATTAATCCTCCTCCTGCGGGGTAAGGAGAGGAGGAGGGAGCCACTCCTCAATCTTCAATGTAAAGGGGATAAATATCGATCTCGCTTGTTAACCTGACCGGCGAGAAGACAAATCCCTTCACATTTTTTCTGAAAGCCCATTGCCGGTTATAGAGCATGCCAAACAATTCTGGCGCATCCTCCATGATCATTATCTGGATATCCTTATAAAGCTTTTCTCGCTTCTTCCAATCTGCAGTGAAGCGAGCCTCTTTAATGAGGTCCCAGACCTTTTCATTTTGGTAAAAATGGGAACCATAATATTTGCCCCACGATTCCTTGTGATACTGGATGGCCACTACATCCGGATCATTCAGGATGGGGGTTGTGAATACAGCCGTCAAATCCGGAGAGGTTTCGATTTTGGAGGCCCTGGCCACCATATTCGGCCATACAAGAGGAACAATATTCAATTTGATTCCTAATTGGGCCAGGTTATCTAATAGGACCAATCCAATCAACCTTTCTTCTTCCAAGCCCGAGACATAGACATATTCTAGTTCGAAACCGCCGTTGGGATATCCGGCTTTCGCCAGATATTCCTTTGCCTTCTTCATATCCTGGCGATAGACATTCGGACAAGGAATATACCCCTTCATTCCTTTTGGAAATGGACTATCTTCAAGGATTGCCCTTCCATTGTAGATTTTAATGGTGGCGGGATAATCGAAGGCGTAACAGATTGCTTTCCGAATGTTGATGTCTTTAGTGTAACCCTTCTGAGTATTCATTTTAAGACCGAAGGTCGTCCATCCTGGATCGTTCGTCACATAGATATTTGGATTCTTGACCACGGCATCGAAGTCATCCGGATTGAGGCCTGCGACCGCATCCAGCTCTCCCTTCTCAAGGCCCATCCTCAGGGATGCTGACTCCCGGATGACCTTGTAAATAAATCCATCGATGTGTTTCGGACTCTCCCAACCTTTCCAATAGTTCTCCACGGCCTCCAGTTCGTACAGGGCGCCATGTTCCCATCGTTTTTGCCGGAAAGGACCGGAGCCTGCGGAATGGTCTTTCATCCATTCCTGACCGAAATCGCCATCCTTCTCATTCGCCATGACCACCTTGGCATTCATGATATACCACCAGGGTAGAGCCATCTCAAACGCAGCGTAAGGCGACTTGAGATTGAATTCGATGCTATAGTCGTCGATGACACGGATTCCGTCTTTATCCAGGAACTCCATCAACATCCAGGCCGGTCCTTTCTTTAAAGTAAGGGTTCGTTCAAAGGACCATTTCACGGCCTGTGCGTTTACCGGATCTCCATTATGGAACTTTGCATTTTTTACCAGAGAGAATGTCCAGGTCTTTCCGTCCTTCGACCTCTTGTATGACTTAGCCAGCCATGGAACGATCTTGGGCGGATTCCCCACATATTTTAGTAAAGCATCATAAAGACTCTGCTGAAGCATCCGGGTAGACCAATCATAGAATTGGCTGGGATCGATGTTGGGAGCGGGCTGCCGTTCCCCATAGACCAAAATCTTCTTTCCATCCCGCTTCTCATAACCATAAACCCAAGCGCCGGCAAAAAAAGTTAAAATGATAACCAATGCAAGAATCGTCTGAAAACATTTCTTCCCTTTCATACCAAACCCCTCCTTTCTTATTCCTTTCGGATTTAAGATTTCTCACTTCGGACTTACCAGGCTACTGAATAAGTTCTTCTTTGTCAGATTCTTCGCGGAGTTTATCCTGAGCCATGAAATCAGACTCTTCGCTTCGCTCAGAGTGACAGTGAGCGAAGGGCTCAGAATGACATTCTTGGGATGTTGACACTTTTTCAACTGGCTCTTCAACTTTGAAATTTTGGTCTCCGTCACCCCCTTCCTAATCACTTATTAACTCTTTCACTGTCCTCGCCACCAAGGATCGGGCAAGGATTGTAGGCTTTCCCGTGATCTCCATCACCTTTTTCTTCATCGCCTGAGTATATCCCATGCAGTGCATGACAATGACATGGGGGTCTGCCCTTTTCAATGCTTCTGCAGCAACAGAAACCTCATCCTCGGAGGCATAGGGAGAAGCAGCTTTGATGACCATCTTTCCCTTCAAGCGGTCATACTTCTTCCTCGCCTGTTTGATCTGATCGGAGAGAGGGATGAGCAGTCCGATCCTCTCCTTCTCTCCATGAAGGGCTAAAATAGAATGATCCAAGATCTTTTGGGATTCAACGAAGAGTTTTCTTGATGAGAACGGAGGGAACAGCCCTGTGCAGATAAAGACGATGATCTCTGCACCTCTCTGAGTGAGAAGATCGATGCATTTCTGGACCCGCGGTACAATGAATCTTTTGGCGACGACGACCTCTCTTCCATCAGACATACGGGTGCAGAGGATGTAATCTCTCCCCTTTGGATAAAATTTCTTCACCTCTTCTAAAGTCAAGCCATCTAATGCCCCGGCCTCTAATATCTCTACCTCGGTGCCTAAAACCTCTCTCATTTCGGGGATGATGTCATTCCTCGGAGACTGGCCGATTGTAATCATCCCGATCTTTGTGAAGCCCCTCGCCCTTACAGGCGAGGCTTCCCGGTGATGAATTATCTTTTTTATATTGTGCCCCTTCACCCCGCCCTCACAGGCGAGGCTTGCGGGGCACTTGCCGGCCAAGATCAACGGTTTCCCCCCAGGGTTTGAAGATGGTTCATGGGACCGTAAAGTTCGACCATCCTTTTAAACTCCTGTTCATCGTGGAATCGACATTGTCCCGCCGCAAAATGTTTAGCTACCTCAATCGAGAATCGGACGGCTTCCTCAATATCTGTTACATGGCTCGCCCCAGTGGCACAACCTGGGACTACCGACTCCGCGGTAATGGCAAGCCCTACCACAGAAGCCCGTGTGGCTACAGAGGGTTGCATGATGCTGTTCAGGTGAAAGAGGTCGTTCCCGTAGGGCGTGATATCCTGGGTGGTGATGGCGAACACGGATGGCCTTCTTCCCGTCGTGATCTCCATGATCCGGAGAAGGTCTTCACTCACTTTCAAAATATATCCTTCCTTAACTGTTGGAGAAATAGCAAAACCCCTCTGATTGATGATCCGATTGCCCTTGGTGGTGTCAATGGAGAGGATCGCATCCATCTGCGGGTCTACCTCATGGTCGTTGAGGCTCTTCATCTCCACCGGCGAGCCCATAAAGGGAACAGGGTCATGAGGGAGGGTTGGAGCATCAGGGCAGACATGGGTTGCCACAATCACATCGCCAGGTAATACATCTCCTTGTTCCTTCATGTCTGCTAATTTGAGCGCTACCGAGAGAGCAGCAATCGCCCCATCAGCATCCGAGACGAGCCCGATCATTTGGGGTCTTGCCCCTACCCCTCCCAACCGCCCAATGACGCCGAGAGTGGGCGCATTCCCTCCGGATTTTTTTCCCTTTGATCCCGGAATCCAGACCTTGATTGAATCGGTCTTTCCTCTTTCCCCCTGGATGGGAACTACTTCTACACCGTAGATTCCCCTTTCCTTTAAGAGCGAAGCTACCCTTTCCCCGTTTGCCCTCGGACTATCAAGGAGTTCGTAAATCTCAATCACTTGCTTTAGTGCCATACCCCTTCCTTTCTTTGCTCCTTATCTATTATCAACATCTTTCAAATCCCCTCACACCCCCCTTTTCTAAAGGGGGGAAAAGAGGGGATTATGTTGAAACAGTTTTAATGATCTGCTCCATCGGGGTATAGGGAATGTCGAAATCAAAATGTTTAGGTGATACGAGATCGATCGCCTCTTTCGTCCGCCAGAAGGGATGGGAAGGAATGCCAAAGACGACGATCTTTTTCCCTTCTTTCATGTTTGAATTGGTGATAGGTCTCCCCGTTTTGGCATCAAGGATACAAATAAGGTCAGGGGTCAGGACATAAGGTTTTCGGTCTAACCATGAGAGGAGATTCTCATTCTTCAACCATACTTTGAGCTCATGTCTTTTATATCGATCTTCTCCTTTGACAGTTATCGTTCCCCACAGGAATCCTTCCCGATCTTCCCATTTAAATTGCTTCACCGTTCCTCGAAAGAATTCAACCCCTTCGGAGGCTCGAATCACAGCTTGAACAGGGTCTTCATGACGCTCCTCAGCCTTCCTCAAAGCTTTTCCTATCTCGATGGCCTTGGCCACACCTCCAGGGATAATCGTTTTCTTGAAAACATCTCCTTTGACCGGACATCTTACGGCCGTCGTCCCCTCTCCCACTACGGCCATTGCTCTTGCAATCTTTTCGGCATCCTTGAAACTGGCCACTTTCTTCACGACCACAGAATTTCCTTTCATATCCGTGAGGACCATCGGAGTGATAGGGACGTTGTGTATGGTATAAGTCTGCATCATCAATTCGGGTTTGGCCCTGCCAATGGTATCTCCATCCACAAAAGGAACACCTGCTAAAGCACCCAGAATGGCGGCAACAGGGGTGTTGTACCCACCCAATTCCACAGGTACGGTAGCGTACACCTTCTCAGAGAGAACCTCCTCCAAAGTCTTTAGACCGGTCAAAAGAGGCCCCTCTTTTGAGATGATTTTTGAACAATATTCTTCCAACTCCATTGTTTTATCTTTTGAAGGGGCGATGGAGCCGATCATAGCGGGGTGGACGACGATCTCATCATCCGGGACCTCTCCGACGGAGATCAGCTTGATCTCCTTTCCCATTTCTAAAAGCCTGATTAAGATGAAAAGGCCGAGTTCGGGGGATCCCCCTCCCCCTGTTCCGAGGACAGTCGTCCCGAGACAGAGATCAGAGATATCAACTTTGTTCAAAAACCTTGCCATTCTGAATCCTCCAAAATTGATGCCCCCATTTTATCAACTGCCTCGATTTTGTCAAATCACAAGGACTGAGACCGTCAAGAAAGAACTTGACAAAACGAGCGTTTTAGATAATAACCCTTGCGAAGGAGAAAACTTGGGTCTTATGAAAATAATAAAGATTTTTAATGTCATCCACTTGATCAGTGCCATTCTGGCATCCCTCTTTTTGGCCTTCCAGGTGGTTATCATCTCCACGAATGTCATCATGAGATATTTCTTTGCCTCTGGAATCTCATGGATGGAAGAGATCTCGAGCAATGTGCTCATGACAGCCTTCACCTTTTTAAGTATGGCCATCGGGGTGAAGCTCGATCTCCATATCAATGTCAACCTCTTTCCCAAAGGGACCCCCCAATGGGTGACCAATGTCCTGCTGAAGCTTAAACATCTGGTTCTCGCCGTCATCGGTTTTGTCCTCTTGTATTACGGAATTCTGCTCATCATGGGGATCAAGGGGAGCATTGCCTCCATACCCAGCCTGCCCGCTTCTCTTAAATTTATCGTGATCCCCCTGGCCGGCTTTTTGATCCTTTGCGATTCCGTCATGAGCCTTTTCGGTGTGGAGAAAGATGATCAGTATCTTGACCGAAAACTGATGGCGGTTGGAGAGAAGAAATGATCGTTGACTCTTTAGGGATTACTCTCTTACTGTGCATCTTTGGGGTCCTAGTTGTATTGCGGGTGCCAATCACCTTCTGCCTGGCCATCTCAGCCATCATCACCGGGACCTATTTGAATGTCCCCCTTGAGGCCATCGTGAAGGTCATGGCTGATGGGGTCATGAATTTTTCCCTCCTGGCGATCCCCTTTTTCATCATCATGGGAGAGATCATGAATGAAGGCGGCATCGCCCAGAGACTTGTCAACTTGGCCAATCTCTTTGTGGGAAGACTTCCGGGCGGCCTCGCCCTGGTCAATGTGATGGACAGTATGTTCTTCGGGGGTATCTCGGGTTCTGCCGTGGCCGATGTCTCGTCCCTTGGTTCCATCGTCATCCCCATGATGAAAAAGGCAGGTTATGACCCGGAGTTCTCCGTAGGGTTGACCATATGTTCGGCCTGTCAGGGAGTTATTATTCCACCGAGTCACAATATGATCATTTATGCCTTCGCCGTAGGTACCGCTTCTCAGCTCGCAGGCGGACAGTTAGTAGTCGTCTCTGTCGGGAAGCTTTTTTTAGGGGGATATGCTCCGGGAATCCTGATGGGCATCACAATGCTCATCATCGCCCTCATTATTTCGATTAAGAAGAAATACCCGAGAGGAAAAGGCTATACCTTAAAGGAAGGCCTATTCATCCTTTTAGACGGAACCCTCGCCATGTGCACTGCATTGATCGTTGTGGGTGGCGTGATCATTGGTCTCTTCACAGCTACCGAAGCAGCCGCTTTTGCCGTTCTCTATGCCTTTGTCGTCGCTTTCTTCGTGTACAGAGAAGTGCCATTGACCAGGTTTATCAAGATTCTTTACTCCTCCTTGAAGACCTTGGCCATTGTCATGAGCCTGATCGCTGCTGCCAGCGCTTTCGGATATCTCCTCGCCCGTTTGCAAGTACCCAGGCTTGCCACGGAGTTCCTCCTCTCGATCACTGATAACTACTTTTTATTGCTCTTACTTATAAATATTATGCTTCTCATCCTGGGATGCATCATGGACATGGCGCCGCTCATCCTCATCTGCACACCCATCCTCTTCCCTGTTTTGGTCTTAAAGATGGGAATGGATCCGACCCATTTCGGCATCATGCTTCTTCTGAACCTTTGCATAGGACTCTGTACTCCCCCGGTCGGCTCTGCCCTGTATGTCGGAAGTGCCATAGGCAAGATTTCAATTGAAAGAGCATCAAGAGGCTGTATTCCCTTCTATTTCTCCATGCTTGTCACCCTCATGCTGGTCACCTACATCCCTGCCATTACCATGTTCCTACCCAACTTGCTTATGCCTGGGAAATAATGACGCAAAGCCCATAGGGGAGAAACAGAACATGCTATATAAAAAAAGGCAAGAGCCCCTAAGGCCCTTGCCTTTTTTCTTATCGGCCAAAAATCCCTTTACCCCGTTAGAAAGCCCCGCTGTTTGCCCCGTTTGAAGCTTCACTTCTATCGGGGCTTGCGTCGCGGGGAAGAAGGTTATTTCCTTATGGGATCAAATACGGGGCCTAATCCCCCATGTGAGCCTTCCCGTTAGAAGGCCAAAGGTCTTTTTCTAACGGGGTTTACTTCACAGCCCTGATTTTGTTGACGACAGCCATGATCTCAGGAGGTTGCTTGTCATAGACAGGCTTCATGGCATCCATGAATTTCTGCTTTTCCTGTGGACTGACTTCTGTAATGATCGACCCCCTGTCACGCACCGCTTTTTCAGCCACCTTTTCAAAGTCCACCCACAGTTTGAACTGGTACGGTTGAGCATCCTTCATGGCCTTTAGGATAAGGGCGTAATCCTCTTTGGGCAGTTTGTCAAAGATCTTTTTGCTTCCCACCGTAATCTCCGGGACCCTTGTGTGTTCATCGCTAATCCAGTACTTCGCCACCTCGAAATGGCTTGTGGTGAGATAGCTTGGCCAGTTGTTCTCGGCACCGTCAACCACCCCGGTCTGGAGAGCTGAATAGACCTCGCCATAGGGCAAGGGTGTAGCCACAGCGCCAAGGGCCTGCACCATCCCTACCATCAGAGGCGCCTGTTGGACGCGAATCTTCATCCCCTTCAGATCGCCCACGGTCTTTACCGGTTTTTTGGTATAGAAGTTTCTGGATCCGCTTTCAAACCACCCAACCCCCACAAAATTGAAAGCCTCGTGTTTCTTCAGGATCTCTTGGCCAATGGGTCCATCCAATACCTTCCACATGTGAGCTGCATCTCGATAGAGATAGGGCAGCTGAAAGGCATCGAGGTCTCTGACAAAGGAGGAGACTGCGGAGATGCTCACACGGGTCATATCAATGGCCCCCAATTGAACCTGCTCAATGACTGCGGCCTCCTCACCCAGCTGTTTGCTATGAAAAACCTCGACGACAATCCTGCCGTTGGTCCGCTCCTTGACGAGCCTGGCGAACTCATAGTCCCCCTTTGTGGTCGGATAATCCTGTGGATGGGTCTCCGCTAGCCTCATCACAATGGGTGCAGCAGAAACTTTTGACGAACTACTTGTTACAATAAAGGTTGCAGCCAAAAGAGCCAACATAATAGCTAAAACTTTTTTCATATCTTCCTCCTTTCATTGAAGAACCTAAAGTTTGGCCCTATATTATACCGCCTTAGAAACCTTGTCAAGCTTTCCGGTCGGCTCGATTTCATCTTATTGCTTCCCGTTCAGCCACACTATCTAAGGCATCCTGTACGCTCTCTTAGCGAGCCGGTACGCCATGTCCAAGATCATCTCATGGGCATCTCCAAGATCCACGATCCCCCGGACCACCAGCCCAGCGATCCAATCCGCGCTCACACGGCGCCAGAGATCGTGGCGTGCAGGAATGGAAGGAAACGCCCGGGTATCATCATTGAATCCCGCCGTATTATGAAGCCCTGCCGTCTCCATGACACGATCGAAATAGCGCCCCATGCCGTTGATGCTATCATAAAACCACCAGGGTGGCCCCAGTTTGACAGCCGGGTAATGGCCCGCCAGCGGTGCCAATTCGCGTCCGTACGTCGATTCATCCAGTGTAAAAAGGATCAACGTCAGCCGGGTATCCATGCCATATTTATTCAAGAGAGGTCTCAGGTTGTGAGTAAACTCGCTTTGAGTAGGAATGTCTGCGCCCATGTTGGCCCCAAAGCGCTGGCAGATAAGATCATTATGGTCTCGGATCGAGCCTACATGAAGCTGCATCACCAGTCCATCGCCGATACTCATCCGAGCGAACTCCATGATCATGTGGGCAGTAAATCGGCGCGCATCCTCCGGGCCCGTCTTTCCCCGCAGGGCACGCTGGAAGATGGCCTCTACTTCCGATGAACCCAACTCCGCTGTGTATGCCGTTTCTGAGGCATGATCGGTCGCTACCGTTCCCATCGATTTGAAGAAGGCCCTCCGGTTTTCAAGGGCCCAGATAAATTCTTTGTATGAGGTGACGTTGATGCCACTCGCTTTGCTCAAGGCTTTGACGTTGTCGCTCCAGCCAGGGGTCAGCAGGTTGACGACAGCGTCCGGCCGGAAGGTGGGTCGGATGTTGCCACCCCATCCAGACTTACGGAGCGCCTGGTGGTGGGTGAGCGGGTCATTGGCTGCATCCGTTGTGCACATGACCTCAATGTTGAAGCGCTTAAACAGAGCGCGGGGCCGAAACTCGGGTAATTTGAGCTTGGCCTCAATCTGATCATAGATGGATTGTGCATTTTGCCCGGTCAATTTCTCCTCGATGCCAAATACGCTGTTCAATTCATCGGCCAACCAGACGCCCGTAGGCGTGCCGCGGAAGAGGTAGAAGTGATCGGCAAAGATCTGCCAGACCTTGCGGTGGTCCTTCTCCGTGGGGCCTCCGTCTCTTCTCGGGATTCCCAGGTTTTCGAGGGAAATACCCTGGGAATAGAGCATCCGGAAAACGTAATGATCGGGAACGATAAATAGATCAGCAGGGGTGCCGAAGGAAGCATTCTCGTCAGCGAGCAGGCGAGGGTCCACGTGCCCGTGGGGACTGATGATGGGCGAATGAGCCACCGACCTGTATAGCTCGGATGCAATGCTTCGCTGCGCCGGGTCAGGATTGAAATAACGGTCCTCATGGAGATGCCATTTTTGATAGTCAATCATCGGAGCTCCTCCTGTTATTAAGAATTAGGGGCGATGCGAACGATTCGAGGATGTAACTATTGCGATTATAAACCATCCCGATGAGATAGGGAAGCTCTTGTGCTCGAATGATAGCGTGCAGCACCCCAATTCCGCGAAGTTAACGAAAGCAGACAAATCGCGCCTCAAAAGTCTTAGAATTGCGGTTGTTTGGAATGTTAGGGTTAACTCTCGCATTCCCTAAGAATAAAGTTTTCTTAGACAGTCGACATTCGTGTCAGATCTATTAAAGGTATCGCTCTAAGACTTTCTCGGCCGCTCTGTCTGCTTTCTTAACAAGGCCGTCTTTCATTGCATTAAGGCCGATCATGGGAAATAGAAACCTAGAAGAAGGTGTGCGCTTGACAATCCGCAGATTTATGCTAAGGTCACTGCATGTCCGGGAGACGAAGCAACTGTTTTTAAAAATTTAAAAACATTTGTAAAGGGAGAGAAAAATGAAAATGGAGCATGTGGCATTGAATGTTTCCGATCCCATGGCCATGGCCGCATGGTACAAAGAACATCTGGGATTCGAAATTGCAAAGGGAATGACCAAACCTCCCTATACCACCTTTCTAAGAGAGAGCACAGGCGTCATGATGATCGAGATCTATTGCAACCCGCCAGATCAAGTGCCTTCCTACTTCGACATGAATCCCCTTCAGCTCCATCTGGCCTTCGTCTCGGCAGACCCAGAAGCAGACAAATCGAGACTACTTTCGGCAGGCGCCACGTTATTTAAAGATGAACACCTTCCCGATGGTTCGCACCTGATCACGATGCGCGACCCATGGGGACTTGCCATTCAGTTCTGCAGGCGAAGCACCTCCCTCCTCAAATTTAGATGAGAAAATCTTGTTGACTCTCGGGTTTGAAAAGGAAACTCAACGACCAAAATGAAGGGTCCGTGTTGACCCATTCGGCGGCGCCAAGCCCGCCCTTTAGGGCGGGGTGTAAAGCGCCGCTCAGGGTCAACCTGAGCATTCGACTGAGCTCACGCCGAAGTCAAGTCCCAGCATTTATGCTGGGGAGTTGAAGGGTTGACTTGGCATTCCGTTTCCATGTTAAAATGAAGCCGTAAAAAGGATGAGTGGGTCAGGATGAAATCAGAAGCTTGGGAACGTTTCAAGCGCGTTGCCTTATCTAAGAATTCTGGTGAAAGACATGAGGTCACAACTGCCCTTATCGTGGATAGTCCCTGGTTGCCCGGCTTTATGGGGATCTCATACTTAGACTACTTCACTCTTCCTGATCAGTGGGCCAAAGCGAACCTCTACATCGAAGAACGTTTTCCGAAGGTCATTTTTCTACCCGGGTTTTGGGTTGAATATGGGATGGCTGCAGAACCTTCCGCATTTGGCTCTAAAATAGTCTGGTGGGAAAATAGCCCGCCTTCGATGAACCCTGTGATCCACGATGCCTCTGAAATATCGCGCCTAAAGGTCCCCACCCCTTCTACAGATGGACTGATGCCGTTTGTTCTGAATCTCTATCGTCACGTTGAAAAATCGCTTAGAGAACGCGGGGAACATATCAAAATGGTGGCGGCCAGGGGACCCCTTGCGATTGCGGGGCACTTGCGAGGCGTGACAGAGTTCATGATGGATCTCAAGCTCTTCCCAACCGAAACAAAAACGCTGCTGGAAATCACCACCCAGACAACGATCCAGTGGCTCCAGGCGCAGATTCACAATCTTCCCGAGATCGAGGGGGTCATGGTTCTTGATGATATTGTAGGGTTCTTGTCGCCCAGCGACTACTTGGAGTTCGCCCATCCTTTTCTTAAAGAGATATTCTCATCCTTTCCCGACATGGTGAAGGTCTATCATAATGACTCAAACATCAACCACATCCTGGAAGATCTGGCCGAAACTGGTTTCCATGTGTTGAATTTTAGTCACAATCTCGATATCGGTGTGGTCTGGCAGAGGGTTGGAAATAGAATTTGTCTGATGGGGAATGTCCCACCTCTAGAGGTATTAGCTAAAGGGACTCCTGAAGAGGTCAGGTCCTGGGCAAAGGCATGTATCACTAAGACGAAGGGTGCTCAGAACCTCATCCTCTCGGCGGGGGGAGGAGTATCGCCTGATACTCCAGCTCAAAATATCGACGCCTTGGTCGAAGCAGCAGAAAGGGCATAAAAACAGAGGAAAAGAATGATGACTTCCAAAGAGAGGGTGATTGCAGCTCTTCGGCATATTGAGCCGGACCGGGTTCCCACGGGCGAAAACGGAGTAGATGGAAGGCTCGTGGAACAAATACTCGGACGTCAAACCCTCTTCAACATGGGCATGAAGGAATTAGAAGCTCTGTGGGGCGGAAGGCGTGAAGAGGTCGTCCATGACTATTGTACAGCGCATGTAGACCTTGCACGCAAGTTGGAATGGGATTACGTCAGAGTGCCCTTTGTGCCTGCGGCCACTGCACTTCAGCACCCCCACATGACAGGTCCCCATTCCTGGATTGACCCTGAAGGATTTGAAGTCCACTTCAATCCTGATGCTGGGAATGTGATCGTTCGCAAACACTTCCCGAATTTGACGGTCGATGATTTGCCCGATCCTGAAGAACCTTTTACCGTCGATACCACCCAGTTAGAAGCCATCCGATATGCGGTCAAGGAATTGGGTGAAACGCATTTCATCATCGCCAGATCACCGCTCGACGGGACGTTCCCGTGGTTAGAGACGGTTGGCATGGAGGAATTCCTCATCTCCATGATGACGAATCCTGATTTTGTCTGCCGTGCCATAGATGTCTATGTAACCCATTCGATTGAATACTTTAAGGCCATGAAAGACGCGGGGGTCGATGCCATCATGACCACTGACGACTATTGTGACAATCGTGGACCCATGATGGGCAAGAAACTCTTCCGCAAATTTATCCTTCCGGGAATTCGGCGGCAAAGTGAAGCCATTCATGGATTGGGACTATATTTTATCAAACATACGGACGGGAATCTGTGGGACATCCTCGGGGACTTGATCGATAGCGGAATTGACGGCTGGCATGGAATTCAGCCAAGAATCGGAATGGATCTGGCATTGCTTAAGAAACGGTTTGGAGATAAATTGTGTCTGTTTGGTGGAGTTGATTGCGAAACGTTAATTGCTGGAACTCCTGAGACCGTCCGTGAAGAGGTTAGGCATGCTATCAGGCACGCGGGGCCTGGCGGTGGTTTGGTTGTCACAAACAGTAACGTCATCCAGCCTGGGACGCGGCTTGAGAATTATTATGGGATGAGAAATGCGATCAGAGAATATGGTCGCTATCCCATCACATTTTGATACTTCGACGGCGCCAAACCCCGACCTTCAGGACGGGGTAAAGAGCGCCGCTCAGTATCAACCCTGAGCGTTCGACTGAGCTCACGCCGAAGTCAAACCCGGCCGCTTGTCCTGAGTGCAGTCGAAGGATTAGACCGGGGATAGTCGAAGGGTTGACTTTTATCCACACGTTTTTGGATTGGTCTAAGAAAAGGTATGATTCATGGGAAAGATGGAGAAACTTGAACAGATATCCCTCGGTTTGGACATCCGGGAGGTCAAGAATGCACTGCGGACAAGCGATGGGGCGCAAATTCAAGCCCTTCTTGAGGTCGCCAAACCCTTGATTTCAGCCCAGGCCGTTTATAGAGTCTGTTATATCGATGAAAAGCTTGAAGATGCAGTGATCATTGACGGGATTCGTTTAGGCAGTCGCATCTTGAGAAAAAATTTGGAGAAGGTGGGCCGAGTTTTCCCCTACGTCGTCACCATTGGGGCAGGACTGGAACAAAAGGCTGATGTGTCCAAAGATTTGTTAGAAAAATATTATCTCGATCAAATTGGAAATATAGCCCTATCTAAAGCCCGAAAGCACCTGGAAGATTGTTTGCGGTCAAAATTCGCCCTTGACGGCCTATCGTACATGAGTCCGGGATCTTTGGCGGATTGGCCTATTGAGGAGCAACAGCCCTTATTTTCAATCTTGAAGGGGGTAGAAGCATCCGTGGGTGTGAGACTCACGGAGTCTCTGCTTATGATTCCAAGAAAGTCAGTTTCCGGTATCTATTTTCCCACCGAAGTTACATTTTATAGCTGTCAATTATGCCCACGACAACACTGCGAAGGGAGAAAAGCCCGGTTCGACGAGAATCTGGCAAAGGAATATGGGATAGTGAAATAACGCTCTGCCTGTGATATCTCCATTCCTCTGTGAGTAACGATTCTTTGCGAATTATTTTTCCTCTCTCAGGATCAATTCTGTAAGAAGGCCACGGTGGCAATTCCTGACTAGGGATAGAGGAGGAAATGCACCCAAAAAGTGAAGCTCCTCGTCCCCGCCTACCGGCAGGGACGGGGCTTCCGGGTAAGGACAATCACGTTGATATTGTCCCGCCCTAAAGGCGGGACCTTCCCGCGACGAGCGATGAAAAGGATCGTATGAATTGACAGAGCTGTCAAGGCTTTGTGGGTATTGACATGATCAGTGATCGGGTCTAAAGTATTCGAGGTAACAGGGTTAATTTTTTTCAGGGGATGGTCATGGGGACTCCCCGAAATAAATCAACGGATAAGGAGGTGTTTATGAAACGAGTATGGATTCTGTTTTTGGTCTTTTTTCTGATCGGTGTTTTTCCCAGCCTTGGACAAAGTAAGTACAAGGAAGCTCCCATGTTGGCCGAAATGGTCAAGGCGGGCAAGCTTCCACCGGTGGAGCAGCGCCTTCCGGAGGAACCCTTAGTGGTCAAGCCGATTGAGAAGGTCGGCAAGTATGGGGGAAGCTGGCGGGGCGGGTTTACCGGCACTAAAGATTTCCATGCCTTTGGCCGCAACGTGTACGATCCGATCCTGCGCTGGCCCCGGAATCCCAAGGATCCCATCCAACCCGGTCTTGCCAAGAAATGGGAGTGGTCCAAGGATGGCAAAACCTTAACCCTCCACCTGCGCAAAGGACTCAAGTGGTCCGACGGGCATCCCTTCACCACAAAGGACATCACCTTCTGGTGGGAGGATATCGAGCTAGACAAGAACATAACCCCGGCTCCGCATACGGAGTGGGTCATCGACGGCAAGCCCATGACACTCGAGGTGGTGGATGACTACACCATCCGGCTCAAGTTCCCCAAGCCCAACGGACTTGCTGAGAAGGTGGGGCTCGCCTTTCACGGAAACCAGTGGCCGCTCGGTTTCGAACGCTTCGGCTTCTTCGCCCCTCGACACTATTTAGAGCAGTTTCACCCGAAATACAACAAGAGCCTGCAGGATTACAAACTTTTTGAAGAGAAGGCGTTCGATTTCAATACTGAACGGCCGGCCATGACAGCCTGGAGGATCACAGAGTGGGGACCTGGAGCTACTCGGGTGGTGGCGACGCGCAATCCCTATTATTGGAAAGTGGATCCTGCGGGAAACCAGCTCCCATACATCGATGAGATCGTCCTGACCCTTTTCGAGAACGACCAGGCCTTGAACTTGAAAGCCATTGGTGGCGAAATCGACTTCCAGTTCCGGCGGATGAGCCTCTCGAACTATCCGGTCTTTAAGCAAAATGAGGCTAAGTACGGCTACACTATCCTCCCGTGGCCGGATGCCATCCCCTCCAAGCTGTGCTATTTCCTCAATATGTCAATTGCGGATAAAGGCCTGAGGGAGATCTTCCAGAACAGAAAGTTCCGGGAAGCCATGTCACTCGCCATTAACCGCAAGGAGATCAACGAGGTTTCCTATCTGGGATTGGGGAGGCCTCGGACCTTCACCGTCGTGCCCGACTGTCCCTACTACAGTCCCAGTCTCGAGCAGATCGCTACGGCCTATGATCCGGAGAGAGCAGGTAAGCTCCTCGATGAGATCAACCTCAAGAAAGGGTCAGACAGCTTCCGCACCCGGCCAGACGGGTCGCGGCTTGAGATCACTATAGAAGCCATGACGTGGGACAAGGCTACCACAGACGAGATGGAGTTGGTCGTTTCATACTGGAACAAAGTCGGAGTCAAAACTACGCTTAAGACTATGTCCCGCGAGATCTATTGGCCCAGGGCTACATCGAACGAGGCGCAGGTGACTACCTGGACCGAGGGCCGGGCCATCGATCCCATGGTGGATCCGATCTGGGTTTTCCCCTTTGACGAGCGCTCCTGGATGGCTCCTGCCTACGGAACCTGGTACAAGAGCGGAGGCAAGATGGGTGAAGAACCTCCAGCGATCTTCAAGGAATCCATGAAGCTCTATGACGAGTACAAAACCAGTGTCAATGCTAAGAGACAGCTGGAGATTGGAAAGCAGCTCGTCAAACGGCAGGCCGAGAATCTCTGGGTCATCGGGACTGTAGGCATGGTACCCAACGTGGTGGTAGTGAAGAATAACTTTAAGAACGTACCCAAAGACTTCACCACCGACTGGATCATCATGAGTCCGGGAACCCTGGATCCTCCGCAGTTCTATTTTGACAAATAACCCTAACCCAAAACTTTAGACCTTGCCCACCCTTCTATGGGGTGGGCAAGGTCTTGCAGGAAGTGCTTACCATGCTGGCATACATCGTACGGCGTATGCTCCTCATGATCCCCACGCTTATCATCACTTCAATATTGATCTTCATCATCATCCAGCTTCCTCCCGGGGATTTTGCGACCTCCTTACAGGCCGACGTCGCCTCCTCGGGCGGCGGACAGGACGCAGCCATGCTGGACAACCTGCGGCATCGCTATGGATTGGATCAGCCTCTGCCGATCCAGTATCTCAAGTGGATCGCGGGTTTCCCAAGGGGAGATTTTGGCTATTCTCTTGAATGGAACGCACCAGTCTGGGACCTTATTGCCGACCGTCTCGCTTTCACGGTACTCCTATCTGGTCTGGCTTTGGTTTTCATGTGGTTCGTATCCATACCCATCGGAATTTATTCCGCTACACATAAGTACTCCCTGGGAGACAACGCCTTGACGCTTTTGGGGTTCCTCGGGTTGTCGGTGCCGGACTTCATGCTCGGCCTGATCTACCTCGTGGGAGCTACCTTGCTGCTCAATATGTCTGCCGGCGGGATGTTCTCCTCGGCGATGGAAAAGGCTCCCTGGAGTCTGGCGAAGGTTCTCGATATGCTCAACCACTTATGGGCGCCCCTTCTGATCATGGGAGCTGCTGGGACGGCTGAGTTGATCCGGATCATGCGGGGGAACCTCCTGGACGTGCTGGGTGAGCAGTACATCACCACGGCCCGGGCCAAAGGCCTGCACGAGCGCGTGGTCATCAACAAGTATGCCGTCCGGGTTGCGATCAATCCTCTGATCAGCGTGTTAGGCATGCAGATACCAAAGATGATCTCCAGCTCGATTATCATCGGTGTGGTGCTGTCCATACCGACGGTAGGTCCGTTGTTTCTACGCGCTCTCACCACTCAGGACATGTATCTCGCCGGTGCACTTCTGATGTTCATGACTGTTCTCCTCTTGATCGGAAATCTTCTTGCCGATATCGCCCTGGCCTGGGTTGATCCAAGGATTCGCTACGAATGAAAGACTTGGACCATCAGTATAAAGAGCTTAAAACCCTTTACGAACAGAGGGGTGAGGAGGAGGATACCACTGCGAAGCGGCTGCTGGCCGCCGAGGAGTCCCGGTTCGCTTCCTCCCAGTGGCGGGTCATCTGGCACAAGTTCATACGCAACCGTGGGGCGATCATTGGCGGCGCAGTGATCCTTCTCTTTTACCTCGGCGCGGTATTTCCCGATTTCATTACACCCTACGATCTCGAGACACGGATGGTACAGTATGCCTATATGGCTCCTCAGAGGGTGCACTTCTTTGCCGACGGCATGTTCAGGCCCTTTGTCTACGGAATAACGAGCGAGCGGGACTCGGTGACCCTGAAGAAAGTGTACAGGGAGAATACGGCTGAGAAGATCCCGATCCGGTTTTTCATCCAGGGACATCCCTACAAGCTCTTCGGGCTGGTCCCTATGAATGTGCATCTCTTTGGCGTAAAAGAATCCGGGGTCTTTCTCCTTGGAACCGATGGTCAGGGCCGAGACATGTTTTCGAGGATAATCCTCGGAAGTCAGATCTCACTCTCCATCGGTTTGGTGGGGGTGTTTCTGAGCCTGGTCATTGGCGCGATCCTCGGTGTTGCTTCAGGCTATTTCGGTGGCTGGGCCGACCAGATCATCCAGCGCTTGATCGAGGTGGTGCGCTCTTTCCCCTCCATTCCTCTCTGGATGGCCCTCACGGCAGCGCTCCCAAACCACTGGCCGCCCCTCAAGGTCTATTTTACGATCAGTGTCATTCTTTCACTTATCGGGTGGACGTGGCTTGCTCGTCAGCTCCGGGGCAAGGTCCTGGCCTTGCGGGAGGAGGACTTCGTCATGGCTGCCCAATTGGCGGGCGCAAGCCACACCTGGATCATTTTCCGCCACCTCATTCCGGCCACGCTCAGCCACATCATCGTCATCGGAACCCTGGCCATGCCATCGATGATCCTCGCGGAATCGGCCCTGAGTTTCCTGGGTCTGGGCATCCGGCCCCCCCTCACCAGTTGGGGGGTTCTGCTGCAGGAAGCACAGAACATTCAGACGCTCGTCCTGTATCCCTGGCTGCTGATCCCGGGGCTTTTCGTGGCCGTTTCCATCCTTGCTTTCAATTTTCTTGGGGACGGTTTGCGTGACGCCGCAGACCCCTATACGTTATGAGTGAGATGATTGAAGCTCCCCGCCCCTGCCTACCGGCAGGCAGGCAAGGCGGGGCTTACGGGGCACGTTCCGGTCACGCAGCGATCTCTCATGGGTTTTGGGATGAATGATCGAATGGAAGAGAACGGGAACTACCTCCTGAAGATTGAAAATCTGAAGACGTACTTCTACACCCTTGACGGGACCGTACGGGCTGTAGATGGCGTCTCCTTGGAGATGAAGCGGGGAAGAACCCTCGGGCTAGTAGGTGAATCGGGCTGCGGCAAGAGCGTGACTGCTCACTCCATTCTTCGACTGCTTCCACCCAAGATCAGCCGGATCGAAGAGGGAAAGATACTCTTCAGGCGGAGGGACAGCGGGGAGGTAGTGGATCTCGCGAGATTGGATCCTCAGGGAGAGCTGATCCGCAGCATTCGGGGCAACGAGATCGCCATGATCTTCCAGGAGCCGATGACCTCCCTTTCGCCTGTGCATACGGTGGGAAGTCAGATCCAGGAGGCGATTCAGCTCCACCAAGGGAGCAGTGAACAGGAAGCTCGGGAGCACACCATAGAGATGCTGAGAGCTGTGGGGATCAGCATGGCTGAAGCCCTGGTGGATGAGTATCCCCACCGGCTCTCCGGAGGCCAGCGCCAGCGTGCGATGATCGCCATGGCACTTTCGTGCAACCCTTCGCTGCTGATCGCGGATGAGCCCACCACGGCTTTGGACGTCACCGTCCAGGCCCAGATACTGGACCTGATGAAGTCCCTCCAGGAGCGGTTCCGCATGGCCATCATTATGATCACCCACAACCTGGGTGTCATTGCCGAGATGTCCGACGAGGTGGCGGTGATGTATCTGGGACAGCTGGTGGAAAGAGGGGAAGTCCGTACGATTTTCAAGCGGCCCCTCCATCCTTACACGGTAGGTCTGATGCAGTCGGTCCCTAGAATCGGCCAGTCGGAGAAGACCCGGCTTCTGCCAATCCCGGGGAGTGTCCCTGACCCGTTTTCTATACCTGAGCATTGCGCCTTCCAGCCGCGCTGTCCCGTGTTCAAGAAGATGGGCTGTACTGAGCGTGAAACGATGCCGCTCATCGAGGTGGAGAAAGGGCACTTCGTGCGGTGCAACCTGTATGAGCAGTCTCAGGGGTGAGGTGGACGTGCAGACACACGGTTTGTCAAAAAATGAGCGATCCGTTCTCGTCGAGGTGAGGCACTTGAAGAAGTACTTTCCCATCCAGCGCGGCCTCCTCCGCAAAGTGGTGGGATATGTGCGCGCCGTGGACGATGTGAGCTTTGAGATCCGCGAGGGGGAAACCCTCGGGCTCGTGGGAGAATCCGGGTGTGGAAAGACTACCACCGGAAGGGTGGTCCTGCGGGCCTATCCTCCCACGTCGGGTGAGGTGCTCTTCCGCAGAAACGGCCTTCTGGAGGATATCAGTGGACTCTTGGGAAAAGAGCTGAAGGAACTCAGGCGCTCCATGCAGGTGATTTTCCAGGATCCCTATTCATCGCTCAACCCCCGGATGACGGTGATGGACATAATCGCGGAGCCACTCAGGATTCATGGAATCGCCCAGGGCGATGAATTGAAGATGCGGGTCCGGCAGCTGCTGGAGATGGTGGGTTTGAGGGTCCAGCACATGAACCGTTACCCTTATGCTTTTTCGGGTGGTCAGCGCCAGAGGATCGGAATCGCCCGGGCCCTCGCTCTGAATCCGAAGCTCATCGTCTGCGATGAACCGGTGAGCGCCCTCGACGTTTCGATCCAGGCCCAGGTGGTCAACCTCCTGCAAGACCTACAGAAGGAGCTGAGATTGACCTACCTGTTCATTTCCCACGACCTCTCTGTCGTCGAACATATCAGCACCCGGGTTGCCGTCATGTACGTGGGAAGCCTTGTGGAGTTGGCCCCTCCGGCCGAGCTATACGCTTCGCCTCTCCACCCCTACACAGCAGCACTCCTCTCCGCAGTGCCCAGCATCGATCCCGAAGCACACACCCAGCGCATCCTCCTGCAGGGAGACGTTCCCAATCCGTCTGATCCGCCTCCGGGATGCAAGTTCCACCCACGCTGTCGTTATGTGATGGACATCTGCAAGGAAGAGGTTCCTGCCTGGTCAGAGGTCAAACCCAGCCACTGGGCCGCCTGCCACTTGCACAATCGGTGACAGACGCAATACAGACCTCCTGAATGAAGTCTTTCCTCTAATCCATAGGTGCTCAGGACCAGTTCAGGGATTCAGTCCACCCCCTTGGCAAAGTTGGTACAACTCGAGACCGAGGGGGGGTTGGAGGGATTTGAATTTGCCAATAAAAGAAAAGGCCGGAGAATAATCTACCGGCCTTTCGAATTCGCAAACATTTCTGTTGAGCAGTTTAATGTCTTGCTCAGGACCTGCGTATTGAGCCGCAGGTCGAACAATGGGTTGCATGGGGAAACATCCATCTCATCGACCTCACCTCCTTTTTGTTATCTGTAATTAAAGTCTAAAGGTAATCCCCTGGAATGTCAAGAAAAGATTCCAAGAGCTCCGAGAAAGTCCAGAAGTCTCAAGGTAATTCTATAGGAGTTTTTCAGATCTCTCCCTGGAAAATATCTCACCCTTTAAACTTGATTAGGGGCCTTCCCTAAAATATAATAATTTCAAGAAGGCTTTTCTTAGGCAGAATCCTGTCTCAAAGGAGGAATGATAAAATGGCAGAGTTAGGATTTATCGGTCTGGGGATCATGGGTAAACCAATGGCCAGCCATCTGGTGAAAGCGGGGCACACCGTTCATGTCTGTGACTTGGTTGAGGAATCGGTGACGTACTTATGCAGCCTTGGTGCCAAGGGATGCAGATGCTGCAACGAAGTGGCCGAGAGATCGGAGATCATTTTCATCATGGTTCCCGATACGCCCGATGTGGAGGCGGTGCTATTTGGCAAGGACGGTTTGGCACAAGGCTTAAAACCGGGTTCCATTGTCGTCGACATGAGTTCCATCTCTCCGATTGCCACCAAAGAATTCGCAAAAAGATTGTCGGCCATCGGTGTGAAGATGCTCGATGCGCCTGTCTCGGGCGGTCAGGTTGGCGCTGAAAATGCCACCCTTTCGATCATGGTAGGGGGTCCACTGGATGTGTTCGAAAGAGTCAAGCCTTACTTTGAGCTGATGGGTAAGAACATCGTCCATATTGGTGGCCACGGCGATGGGCAGACCTGTAAGGTGGCCAACCAGATTGTGGTTGCTCTGACTATTGAGGCGGTTGCTGAGGCTCTTCTTTTCTCGGCTAAGGCGGGGGCAGATCCAGCGAAGGTCAGGGCAGCCCTACTCGGAGGGTTTGCCCAGAGCCGTATTTTAGAATTGCATGGGGAAAGAATGATTCAACGGACCTTCAATCCTGGCTTTCGTATCCGCCTGCATCAAAAGGATTTAAACTTGGCCTTGCAGGCAGCCCGAAGTATGGGGTTGAGCTTGCCGAATACTGCCACGGCTCAGGAACTCTTCAATGCAGTAGCTGCACAAGGAGGGAGTGATTTAGACCATTCTGCAATGGTTCTTGCTCTCGAAAAATTGGCGAATTGCACCGTTCGTGGATAGTAACTTGTAAGGCTTAGATTGATTAGCCAAGAAGAATTAAGATCGTTCCTGTTTGATTCCGATCGTATGAAAGGGAGGCCTTTATGAAGCTAAAAGGCTATACCGGAAAGATTCTGCACCTCGATCTCACTCATTCCAAAGCGTCCATCGAGAATCTGAATGAGGAGTGGGCCAACCAATTTATCGGTGGAACTAGAATAATCTTTTGACTTTCAGACATTGATTTTTATAAATTAGTGTTCCGCTGCTCAGCGTTTTGACGGAAAAAGGGAAAAAGAGGAGATGACGAAGTTAGGGTTGAGGCGCAATTGTTCAAAGCCTTTTGGAGAACGAAATAGATGAAAGATTTGAAGAGGGAAAAATTTCGATTTTACAAGATTTTAATGGTCCCTAGCCTCTTCTTCATTTTCAGCATGGCCTTGCAAGAAAGTCCGTTTGCTCAGAGAAGGCCCCCAGCGTTAAAAACCCAACCGAAGTTAGAAACCCGCCAAAAACTGATCGTTGCTCAAGAAATAGGTCCTCTTACCATGGATGCTCACCATGTGATCGATTCTGCAACTGCATCGATCATTGAACATATGGTGGAACCCCTTCTTGAGCTCACACCGAAGGGGGAGATCGCGCCGAAACTGGCAGAAAAATGGGAGGTCTCCGCAGATGCCACAGAGTTTACGCTAAGGTTGAAAAAAGGGATAAAATTTCATGATGGTCAGCACTTCAATGCAGAGGCTGTAAAGGCGAACTTTGATCGCCGACTCGACTTCAAGGCCGCTACCAAATTATATTTCTTGGTCGCCCAGATTGCATCGGTCACGGTCGTTAACGAATATACCGTGAAGATTAAGACGAAAGTGCCTTTTGCTCCTTTGTTGAGCAATCTGACCTATCCCACCAATGGCATTCAAAGTCCGGCAGCATTGAAGAGATCTTGGGATAAACCTCTCATCATGCCCATCGGAACTGGACCCTTTATCTTTAAGGAATGGGCACCAGGAAATAGGTTAGTCATGGTCCGAAACGACAACTATTGGGGGACTAACCCCACTGTCTCAGAAGTGACCTTTCGGGTGATCCCGGACGATGCCTCCAGGGTAGCTGCCCTTGAGAGAGGTGAGGTCCATGTGGCTGTCAAGATCCCGCCTTCGGACCTCCCCCGGCTAAAGGCAAATTCGAAAATCAGAATCATGACGTCACCAAGTGCCAGAACCATCTATATGGGCTTCAACTGTTTAAAGGAACCCTTCACGGATAAAAGGATAAGACAAGCCCTGAATTATGCGGTGAATAAGGAAGCCATTGTAGAGCATGTTCTCGATGGAGCGGGCCGTGTGTCCGATGCACCCATCAGCCCGGTCATCTCTGGTTACGCACCTATCAAAACTTATAAATACAGTATCGAAAAAGCAAAAGCCCTATTAGCCGAAGCAGGTTTCCCTGAGGGATTTGAGACGACACTCCATATTTCCTCCGGTCGATATTACAAGGACGCCTCCCTTGCAACTGCCGTAGCGGCTGATTTGTTGAAGGTAGGTGTGAAAGCAGAGGTCAAGATGATGAACTGGGATACTTACATTCCATTTATCCTCAGAGACCAAGAAGAAGCTGAACATCGGCTTTACGTTTTAGGCTGGAGCACCTTGACGGGCGATGCTGATTATGGACTTTATCCTCTTTTCTATTCCGGCGAATGGCCGAGGAAGGGGACGAACGCTTCTTTCTTCAACAATGAGAAGCTGGATCGACTGTTAGATACGGCAAGGAGTACCGCCAATCCCAACGAAAGGAAGAAACTCTATAAGGAAGCAATGACCCTGATCGTTGAGGAGGCCCCCTGGATATTCCTCTATAGTGAGATGGAGATGACAGGGGTCAGAGCCAATGTAAAGGATATCATTGTTCAGCCAACAGAGGGGGTGATCGTCAAACAGGCAAGGATAGAATAAGAAGAGTTGGGTAGTTGCCAGTCTTCAACGAAAGGCTGAAAATCCGGTGAGATCTTCTCCAATAATCAAGGTGTGAATGCTCTCTGTTCCCTCCAGAGTGCTGATAGCTTCGAGATCACAGAGGTGACGGATAATTTGATGGTCGGCGAGAATCCCTCGAGCTCCCAGGATGTCACGGGCCATCCGGGCGATCTTCATCGCCTCCCTTACATTTGAGAAGGTAGCCTTCTTGATGTTTTTCTGCGCGAGTCGCCATCCCAGATGGATTCGAACCAAAATCGGGTTCAGAGAGTCCAAAACATCCAATCGCCTCTCCGCGAGCCAACTTCGGCAGCCATCTCTTCTTCTGTTCTTCAGATCCAAAGGTAAAGATGGGATACATGACCAAAGAATTCTGAACGGAGACCATAGCCCTCAGGCCGCTATCACACCGGCCCAATTCCTGGCAGATTAACCCGTAGATGATATGACTCATCCTCTGACAGCCGTATCCATCCACGTGGAGGCCGAAGAGGCCCATCTCTGCCATTCGGCGAATGAGGTCCATAGGGAAGGTCCCCTTGTCGAAATGGTCAGCAATGAGAGGCATGCATTCCTCATCCACAAACTTTCGGATCCTATCTCTGTAAAGCCTCTCTGCTTCTGTCAGAAGAGATTCCATTCGGAAATAATCGATCATCGCGTTTTATACCTTTAGTGTAGAAAAGAACCCAAAATTATTTCCTCCCCCCTTGTGGGGGAGGATTAAGGTGGGGGGAGCAATCCTTATTCACCCCCACCCTCACCCTCCCCCATCAAGGGGGAGGGAATTAGTTTGGAAATTCTCTTGCCTCATGGATGGTCCGTGCAGATAAAGCAAACCGCTATAAGAACCCTTTCTTTGATCAAGACCGTTTCAATTCTTCGAGGCTCGCTTTAGAGGCATTATACATAAATGCGATATCCGCGGAATAGGCCAGAACCGTCATCCCCTTTGTTCGCCACTTTCTGATGGACTCGATATTTCCGATGTGAATGCCGGAGGCCTTTTTTCTCTTCTTCGCAACTTCAACCACTTTTTCAATCGCATGGTTAATCATCTCCGAATTCAACTGATCCGGAATTCCCAGAGAGATCGAAAGATCGTTCGGACCGATCAGACCAACATCGATTCCTTCGACGCCGAGGATTGCATCGATATTTTCAATGGCTTCCTTTGTCTCAATCTGTGCCACAATCAGAGTACCTTCATTGGCTTCTTTCATGAACTCGGCGGCCTTCACAGGTCTGTAATCGGTGTGTCCCAGCTGGCCACCAAACCCCCGCTGTCCCAACGGAGCATATTTACTGTATCGGACGATCCTTTCCGCCTGCTCTTTCGTGGAGGTCATGGGAACCATGATTCCGTCTGCCCCTGCATCGAGAACTCTTGAAATGAAGTATGTTTCCAGATGAGGAACTCTGATGATCGTAGCAATCCCGACGGACTTAGCCCCCCGGATCAGATCGGCTACGGTCTCCATAGAATAGTTTCCATGTTCCATATCAATGAAGGCAAAATCATAGCCCGCTGCCGCAAAGATGGCCGGTGCTCCTGGATCTCGAGCCTGCCGGATCATCATTCCATAGACACATTCCCCTGCTAATATTCTCTTTCTTAAACCTGACCACATCTTAGTCCCTCCAACCCTCAGTCCCCTCTCGAGGCCTCATGTGATTTTGTACGGGTGCACCTTCGATCAGTTTCGAAATCCCAAATTCCAAATCACAAATCCCAAATAAATCCCAAGCTCCAATTTCGAATAACCGAAACGAATTACGCAGAAAATACCCCCCCTCCCCTCGCGGGAGGGGATTGAGGGAAGGGGGAAATCGTTTGTATCACCCCCACCCTAGCCCTCCCCCATCAAGGGGGAGGGAGTCAATCCTTAAATTTTCATGAGTCGTGTTTGGCCTATCCGTCATGCAGAATTTGTTTGGAATTTTGGATTTCTTACATTGGAATTTGTTTGTTATTTGGTGCTTGGGATTTGGTGCTTATTTCAGTAAACCCATGTTTCTTAATATCTCCTTCAGTTCTTCTTTGGCTTCCGGTTTAATTCCTCCTACCGGTGGAATTCCAATTCCGGCGTCGATGCCGATCAGATTGAGTGCTTCCTTAATTACGACTGGAAAAGTGCCCAGATCAAAGGCCAAGCGAAGCGGAGCCAATCGGAATTGAGCCTCGAGGGATCGCTTCAAGTCTCCGGCCTGAAAGGCTTCATAAATTTCGACGATCACTTTGGGAGCCACATTGGCTGTGGCTGCGATGGCCCCTTTTCCTCCGTAACAGAGGGTTCCATAGATGAGCGTGTCCCGCCCTGCCAGCACGGAAAACTTCTCATCGGTTCGTCGAATGTATTCTGCTGTCAAGGTTAGATCTCCGGAGGAATCCTTGATGCCAACAATGTTTTCTATCTTAGAGGCACGAACCACAAAGTTCGCTGAGATGCTCACCCCCGTCCGTCCGGGGTTATTATAAAGAAGTACTGGGAGCCGTGTCGCATGAGCAATGGCGCTATAGAATTCGAAAAGCTCGGTCTCGTTGGGATGGATGAAGAAAGGCGTTAACACTGATACGGCATTGGCGCCAGCTGCTTCAGCCATCTTTGTCAAGGCAATAGCCTCACGGGTCGTGATCGCCCCAGTCCCTGCATAAACGGGCACTCTTCCTCTAGTCTCGTCGACAACAAGTTCAATGACCCGCTTCTTCTCCTCAAAGGTGAGGGCATAAAATTCTCCCTGGCTCCCAACTGGGAAGAGGCCGTGTACTCCTCCTTCGATCAGGTAGTTAGTCAGTTTTCGAAGAGCCTCCACATTGATCTTCCCATCTCTGGTTACCGGAGTCACCATGGCAGGAATGATCCCTTTCGGTTGAAAATTCATCTTTACCTCCCTTATATTTTAGTGAAACGATCAATGGAATACTCATATCAGAATGGATCCGCCATCGACAAAGACCGTTTGACCCGTGATAAAGTCAGAGGCTTTTGAGGCTAATAGGATAGCCATCCCCACATAATCCTTCGGGTCTCCCAATCGTCCGAGAGGAATGGACCGAATTCTTTCTTTGAGATCTTCAGGATGGTCTTCAAAATACTTCTTATTGAGATCGGTCATCGTGGGTGCGGGGGCAATCGCATTGACATTGATACCATAAGAAGCCCATTCGAGAGCCATCACTTTTGTGAGCTGAGATACCCCTGCTTTCGTGATTGCGTAGACACCCCGAAGAGGCTGAAGCACCTGTGAGATATTTGAGGAGATACTAATGATCTTCCCTTGTCTTCGTTTGATCATTTCGCGGCCAACAATTTGCGAACAGAGAAAGACTCCGCGGAGATTGACATCCATCATCGAATTCCATTCCTCGTCGGTTACCTCTTCAATAGGCTTTCTTAAGATGATCCCAGCACAGTTGACCAGAATATCGATATGACCAAAATCCTTCAAGGTCTGAGAAACCAACGTCTCAACAGAATCTCTTTTGCTTACATCGACTGGAATCGATTTAGCCTTGAACCCGTGGGCTTCAATTTTCTTGGCCGCCTCCTCCCCCTGTTCGACGACGATGTCTGCGATGACGTTGACTGCTCCAGCAGAGGCAAGGCCTTCCGAAATGGCAAATCCGATCCCTCTGCTCCCGCCCGTCACGATAGCCACTTTCCCGGAGAGATCAAAAAGTTCCAAAGACCCCACTGCTTCAAATCCTCCTTCCTCTAAATTATATTCCGAGTCTCGAAAGTGTCTCTTTCTTTGGAATGCCTTCTTTTGACCATCCTCGGAGATCATAGTATTCGTTCAGCATCCCCTCCAGATCCTCTTCCTTAATCGCTTCACCTGCACTTCCTCCCTCCGGGAGCCGATCTGAAAATCGAACGGGGAGTACATCCAGATCCCGATTCACGCCCTCTCTCACATTGAAGAGGCGACCCAGATTAAAAATCCTTTCCCCCACTGTTAAGAATTCCTCCAATGAGATATCCCATCCAGTGACGAAACGAAGGGCTGAGACAAGACGCTGTGGCCTCAATGGCCTTGGTGGTGCCATGGGGAATTTGCAGACAGGGAGCGCATCAGACAGAATCCCCCAGAGTTCCTGGGTCTTTTTTACAATGAGCGGTTTCCCTTGAAATTCTTTTCTTCCTATCGGTTTCACAAATCCCAAATCGGTAAGGGCATTCTCCCTTTCGAAGCATTCATCGTGCATGGCCGATTCATGATCTGCGCCTTTTATGGCGGTCGCATAGGCAAGACCCATTCCCTTCTTCCCCCTGGGATCATGCATTGGGATCTCAAGCCCTTTTGTATGCATGGCCCATCCCGGAGAACCCTTCCCAATCTTCTCAGAGGCTCTTCTAACTCCTTCGGCCAATAGATCTCCTATTCCCTCTCTCAAGGCGATCATTCGAACCAATTTTAGGATGTGTTCTGGATCTCCCCATTTTAGATCAAATCCGATATCCCTTTCACTAAGAATACCCTTCTCTCTGCACTCCATCGCAAAGGCAATCGTGACACCCGTCGAGATCGTATCCAATCCATAAAGGTTGCAAAGTTCATTTGCCTTAGCAATGACGAAAGGATCTCCGAGGAGAAGCGTAGGGCCCAGTGCTGCCACGGATTCAAACTGAGGACCCCCATATTCTGGCAACACGGCATAAGGGCCTTCGGCTTTCACAACCCTTCTACATCCGATAGGACATCCTGGACAAGTTCTCTTTCCTGCATAGATGGTGTTGAGCATGGCATCGCCATCGATCTGCTCAATCTTTTCAAAGGTCGTTCTCTGAAAGTTCTTCGTGGGAAGAATCCCCTTAAGATTGCTTGGGCCGGTCGTGTTCCAGGTTCCATATTTCGACAGGGTATCGCAGGAGCCGTCGTGCTGAATGTCATGAAACACCTCTTGTATCAGTTTTTTCATCCCCTCGGCGTCAGCAATAGGAGTTTCTTTTTCCCCCTTTATCATAATGGCCTTCAGATTTTTCGATCCCATCACAGCACCTGTTCCCAACCGACCTGCAAAAAATTGAACGTCTCCTGAAATACAGGCATATTTGACCAGGTGTTCACCTGCTGTTCCGATTGATAGGATGTTCACTCCCTTTTCGTTCCCTTGAGAGAGGATGGATTGTACTTCTCCCGTGGTTTTCCCCCAAAGGTCGCCAGCATCTTTGATCTTCACAGATCCGTCAATCATCTCGATATACACAGGTCTGCTGGCTTTTCCTTTGATGACGAGCCCGTCATAACCACAAGATTTTAAAGTCCGCCCGAATGTCCCTCGAAGGTCTGAATCACCAATAAGCCCTGTCAGCGGAGATTTGGTCACTACGGAAATGCCTGTACTGCCCAAGAAATTCACCGAAGAAAGGGGACCGGAGGAAAAAATGAGATGGTTTTCAGGGGAAAGGGGACCAATCTGAGGGGCTAAACGGTCACAGAGCAACTTGATCCCAAATCCAACTCCCCCAATGTACTTCCGCCCAAGAGATTCTTCGAACGTTTCAGGCAAGCATTTCCCTTCCGTCAGATCGATGACCAGCATCTCTCCTTGATATCCATACATTTTCAGTACCTCATTTTCGTGATTGATTTTTTTCTTGACAAAGGTGATGGAAATCTTCACAATAAGGGTCAAGTGGTATGACCGATATCATGATGAATCCTTTCGATATTGTCAAGCGGTTTCTTATTGAGACATAACGCCCTTTTCTATATATTTGATTCGTCTTGGAGTAAGTTCCTATCAATCACAGGAGGTGGATCATGATGCAACATGGGGGAAAGTGTGTCGGTATTGTATTTGTGGTTTTCCTTGCAACATGGGGGCTTGTGCTGAGCGGAGCCCCGGGTCCGGCCTCGGCCCAGCAGCCCATTACCCTCTCGATCATCGACAACGGCGGGGATCTCGCCTCCACCGGGGTCATCATCGAGAACTACAAGAAGGCCTATCCTAACAAGGTGAAGGAAATCAAGATCCAGCGGGGGCCTGCCCCGGAGACACCCGCCAAGATCAAGGCGCAGCAGGACGCCGGACGGGCGGACATCAACCTGGTCCTCACCGGACAGGATGCCGGCTCTGTGCTCGCCGCCAACAAGCAGCTCATCGAGCTGTTCCCCAAGTACGACAAGATGTTCCCCAAGGATGAGCTGAATGACGCGGCGAAGGTCCTGCAGGACTCGGGGGGAGGCTCGCTCATGCCGGTCGTGGTGAACGCCGGCGGGCCGGTGTTCATCTACAACCCGAAGAAGGTGCAGAAGCCCCCGAAGACCGCCGACGAGCTGCTGGCGTGGGCCAAGGCGAACCCCAACCGGTTCCTCTACGCCCGGCCGGCGAACAGCGGCCCCGGCCGGTCCATCACCTGTGGGCTGCCGTACATCCTGAATGACAAGGTCCCCATGGATCCGGAGAAGGGCTGGGACAAGGCCTGGGCCTACATGAAGGAGCTGGGGAAGTACATGGAGTACTACCCCACCGGCACCCTCTTCACCCTCAGGGAGTTCGCCCAAGAGCAGCGGTGGATGATCGCCGGCATCATGGAATGGGACATGAAGCCCCGGGCCGAGGGCGTGATCCCGCCGGACGCCAAGATCACAATCCTGGACAATACCACCTTCATCATCGATGGCCACTACTGGGGGATCCCAAAGGGCGTGCCCCAGAACGAGGTGGACGTCATCCTGGACCTCATGAAGTTCATGCGCCGGGTCGACCAGCAAGTCCTGACCTGGAAGGCCTTCATCGGCCCGTCCATCAAGGCGGCGACCTTCGACAAGGCGCCGGCGGAAATCCGGGACCTCGTCAAGGAACACTGGCGGCCTGAGTATGATCAGATCGGCCCCGGCAAGAAGTACAAGATGGCGCCCCAACTCGACTTCAAAGAGTTGACGTACGCGATGGATCGCTGGGACCGGGAGGTCGGCGCGCAACAAATCAAGAAGCAGTAAGGTCGAGCGTATCGCTCAACAAAGGGGAAGGTCGTAACCAAGGACCTTCCCCTTTGTTGTATAGCAGCCGAGACCCTATGAAAGAGACGATTGATTCACTGCGATTCCGGATCACCAAACGATTCGGGACAAAGACCGTGTTGCAGGATTTCGGCCTGGAGGTCCGCGGCAAGCAGTTCATCACGTTCCTTGGGCCCAGCGGCTGCGGCAAGTCCACGGCCCTGAACATCATCGCCGGGTTGATCCCCGCCACCGATGGCGAGGTCTGGATCGACGGGGAGCGCATCGACCACCTGCTGCCCGAGAAGCGGGGGTTCGGCATGGTCTTCCAGAACTACGCGCTCTTCCCGCACATGACCGTCTTCGCAAACATCGCCTTCGGGCTGCAACTCCAGCGCCGGCCGACGGCGGAGATCGCCGAGCGCGTCCAGCAGATGCTGGATCTCGTCCAGCTTCCCGGCTTCGAGGGGCGCTACCCGGGGCAGCTCTCCGGCGGCCAGCAGCAGCGGATCGCCATCGCCCGGGCCCTGGTCCTGCACCCGCGCCTCATGCTCCTGGACGAGCCGCTCTCGAACCTGGATGCCAAGCTGCGGATCGAAATGCGCGCCGAGATCAAGCGGCTGCACACCAGCCTGGGCCTCACCTCCATCTACGTGACCCACGACCAGACGGAGGCCCTCTCTCTCTCCGACTGGGTGGTGGTGATGAAGGATGGCATCCTCATGCAGGAGGGCCCGCCGCAGGAGATCCACGATCAGCCTGCCAGCGTTTTCGTGGCGGACTTCATGGGGTTCCGAAACTTCTTCCCAATCCAGGTTGTGGCCCTCGGGCCGGACACAGACGTGGAGGCCACGGGCAACGGGATGAAAATCCGGGGCAAGACCCGGCACACCTTCGCCCCCGGCGCCTCGGTGGTGGCCGCCATCCGTCCGGATGATATCGTGGTCGGCGGGGATGCCAGGACTCCGAATGCATTCCGGGCCAAGGTGGACATCGTCGAATATTTAGGGCGGGAGGACGAGGCAATCCTGACGCTGGAGGTCGGTGGACGCCTCTGGGTGCGGACGGCCGCCCGGTTGGTCCCGGGAGAGAACGTGACGGTGGTGTTCCCGCCAGACCGGGTCATCTTCCTCCCGCCGGAGGGGTCCGGAGGGACGGCATGAGGCGCGCACGGACCGGCGAACCGAGCGAGCTGGACCTGATGGCGATCGCCTGCCTCCTCCCCTCACTCCTCTACGTCTTCGTGTTGTTCATCTACCCGTTCCTCTACGGCATCTATCTGAGCGTCCACCCGCTCAAGGTGGACGGCTTCAGTCTCGCCAACTACATTGCCTTCTTCACCGACCAGTACCAGTACAAGACCGTGGGGATTACCTTCCGGCTCGCCGTGCCCAACACCATCGTGGTGGTGGCCATCAGCCTGCTCTTCGCCTACAACATGCGTCGAGGGATCTGGCTGGAGCGGACCATCACCACGATCCTGGTCCTCCCCATCTCGCTCGGCGTGATCCTGCTGGGGCAGGGGATCCTGGGCTTCTACGGAGGGAAGGGGTGGTTCAACCAGATGCTCCTGGGCCTGGGCCTCCTGGAGGATTCGCTGGTCCTCACCCACAATTTCACCGGGGTGATGCTCTCCCTCTTCATGCAGCAGTTCCCCTTCTGCTTCCTCATGCTGCTGGGCTACATCTCGGGCATCGACCCCAGCATTGAGAATTCGGCGAGGACGCTGGGGGCGAATCCCTGGACGGTGTTCCATCGGGTCATGCTGCCTTTGATCGCCCCCGGGCTGGCCATCGCCTTTGCCCTGGTCTTCGTTATGAGCTTCGCCACGTTTCCATCGGCCATCCTGCTGGGCCAGCCGTCGGGCGCCACCCGGACGATCGCCATCGCGGCCTATACTCAGGCCTTCGAGATGTTCGACATGTCCTATGCCTCAGCCATTGCGGTGATCATGGGGATTTTCCAGTTAGCCGGGCTCCTCGTCATCATCCTGCTGCGTAAGCGGATGGTCACGGCGGCCACCATGGGGGTAGGAAAGCGGTAGATGAGGTGACGCATGCGCGGCCGAATGTGGGGACTGGCGCTGTACATGTTCGTCCTGGGGTTCATCCTGAACCTGCTGGGAATCGTGAGCCATGTTGTGGTGAGCTCTTTCGCAAAGCGGTGGTTCGGCACCCCGTTTCCGCGCTCGCTCACCACCGAGTGGTATAGCTATGCCTGGAAGGAGTTCGGCCTCGCCCAGGTCCTCGGGGTGACGATCTTCGTGTCGCTGACCGTGGTAGTCCTGGCCCTGCTCATGGGGTTCCCGGCCGCATACATCCTGGCTCGCCGCAACTTCCGGGGCAAGCCACTGCTGCTCCTGCTCTATTTCCTCCCCCTATTGATCCCCCAGATGACCTACGGCATCCCGCTCGCGACCACCATGTTCCGGTACGGGATTGGCGGGTCCGTGACCGGCGTCATTCTGGCCGTGATGGTTCCCATGGTGCCCCTGGCCATCTTCATCCTCATGCCATTTTTCGAACAGATCAGCCTGAACCTGGAATGGGGGGCGGCGATGATGGGAGCCAACCGGTTTCAGATCTTCCGTCGCATCCTCCTGCCACTTGCCCTTCCCGGGCTCCTCACGGCCGGGATCCTCATCCTCGTGAACACGGTCTCGAACTTCGAGCTGACCTTCCTCGTGTCGGGGGCCGGCTCGCAGACGCTGGTCGTGGCCCTATTCTACAATGTCTTCGCGGGTGGGGTGCGTCCCGTCTATTCCGTGGACGCCATGGCCGTGATGTACATGACCTTGGTCATGTTTCTCCTCGTGATCGCCCTCCGCTTCGTGCGCCCTACCCAGATGGTCTTTCGTCTGGATAAACGTTAAGGCGCCGCGATGGAACCTCTGGAGAGATTTCTATCCGCTGCACGGATGAAGGAACCCGATGAAGTCCCTGTCTCCCTCCTCACCTCTGCGCGTTTCTTCTCCCGTTTTTATGGAATCAGGGTCTTCAAGTTTTTCCATGATCCCGAATTGATGCTGCAAGCCACTCTCCATACGATGAAGCGCTTCCCCGACATCATCTTCTTTCCCGGCCTCTGGGCCGATTACGGGATTGTGGTGGAACCCTCTGCTTTTGGCTCGAGGATCTACTGGCCTGAAAACTTTGTTCCCTATGTCAAAGGTCAGTTGTTCAAAGAGCCCGAGGAGATCAGGAACCTTGAACCCCCCGATCCGAAGACAGACGGACTCATGCCCTTCGTCCTTGAATCAATCCGTTATATACAAAAACATGCCCCTCAGGGGGTCAAGTATCTTTACGCCATCGCCCGGGGTCCTTTTCAAGTCGCCTCTTACCTGCGAGGTCCCACTGAATTCTTGATCGACCTGAGGGTGAGACCGGACGTTGCTCAGAAACTGATCGACGTCTGCACCGAAACAACGATCCAATGGCTCAACGTCCAATTGGAGGTGATCGATCAGCCCATTGGCATCTTCGTTCCCGATGATGTAGCTTCCTTTCTCTCTCCAGAGCTCTTTGAAAAATTCGGTCTTCCTGCTTACAAACGGATCTTCTCCGGATTCGATGGCCTTCTCAAGGTCTACCACAACGATGCAGATTCCACCCATATCCTCGATTTACTATCCCTGTGCGACTTCCATGTATTCAACTTCAGCCCGGCCACTGACATTCGGATCGTTAAGAAAGGAATCGGAAAAAAGGTCTGCCTCATGGGCAATGTAGACCCTGTCAATGTCTTACTCCGGGGGAAACCTGAAACAGTTGAAGAGGAGTGCAAAAGATGTATTCAGATCGGAGCCCCTGGTGGAGGCTTCATCCTATCTTTGGGCGGTGGCCCATCCATGGAGACACCCGAAGAGAACATAGGGGCCATGGTGAGGGCTGTAAAGAAGCATGGGAGATATCCCATGTCAGGATCGTAAAAAATGGACGATGAGATTTTGAAAAGCTTATCCCTCAAGATGGAGGCCCTGAATATCGAGGAGACCCTCGAAGGGATAAAAAGAGCTCTGAATGAGGGGATCCCTCCCTTTGAGATATTGAAAAACGGCCTCTCTCCAGGAATGGATGGAATCAGCCAAAGGTTTGAGAGAAAGGAATATTTCCTGAGCGAGCTTGCTCTCGCCGGCCATATCATGAAAAGGGCCATGGATCTTCTCGATCCCTATTTTGCATCCTCACATGAGGGCCGTCTGGGAAGATTTCTGATCGGAACCGTTAAAGGGGATCTGCACGATATCGGAAAGAACATTGTCTCCACGATGCTCACGGGTGCAGGTTTTGAAGTCTATGACCTTGGGATTGATGTGCCTGACGAGAAGTTTCTTAAGAAGGCCCTGGAGATTCAGCCAGATTTTGTTGGGATGTCATCCCTGTTAACCACCACCATGTTAAACATGAAGAGTGTGATCAAACTCTTCCAAGAGAAGGGGATCCGAGAGAAGCTCTATATTTTTGTGGGAGGTGCGGTGGTCACACAAGCCTTGGCCGATGAGATAGGGGCTGATGGTTATGCAAAGGATGCATTCGAGTGCACCCAAAAGGCAAAACATTGGATCACGACGAGAAAGAGAAATCTCTAGTCTGAATGAATCAACGGCAGGCGATTCTGAAGAAGGAAAATTTTGAAAACATCCTATCCTCATCGAAATAAATTCCGGCCCGTTATGAAGAAGAAGATTTTGGATGAGGTCTATGACCAACTCCTCTCCCTCATCAGTAATGGAAAACTGAAACCGGGCGAGAGACTCCCTCCGGAGCGAGTTTTGGCAAGGGATTTAAAGGTAAGTCGGCAATCGATCCGGGAAGCCCTAAAAAAGGCGGAGAGCAAAGGTCTGGTCAAGGTTCGGCAGGGAGAGGGAACGTTCATCCTCTCTGCGGCTTCTCATCTGATCGAATCCCCCTTCCTTACCCTGATGACCGAAGAGGTCGAGAAGATTTATGAATTTATCGAGATCCGAAAACTGATCGAGGTGTGGTGTGCAAAAAAGTCAGCGGAATTCATCACTGCAAAAGAACTAAAGAAAATGGAAAAGGCCCTTTCAGAGATGGAGAAATTGATCGATTCCAGGGAAATTTTAGGGAAACCAGATATCGATTTCCATATTGCCATTGCAGAAGCATCCCACAATACCCTGATGGTTCATATGATGACCACTATAAGACAGATATTCCTCTCCATGTTCAAGATCAGTAATTTCATCAGGCGTCCCGGGAAAAACAAAATTCTTATTAAACAACATCAGGAGATTTACGAGGCCATCAAAAATAGAAATCCCGGATTGGCTGGAAAGAAGATGGAGCGCCACCTTCTATTTGTGGAGAGCGAATGGAGGGAGGAGATGCATCGCCAACGACTCAGGAGATGATTGGGGATCATTCCTGTTTAGGTTGAACTCAAAAGCCCCTAGCCCCCACTGATAAGGGGAATGATAACAATTTCCTCTCCATCCCCGATGGGACAATCTAAAGTCTTGCACAACTTTTGAATATCGCCTTCGATATGGACCACCTGATAGGCCGGGTGGATTCTACCATCCTGATCAACTAACCTCTTCTTAAGCCCAGGGATTTGGATCTCAAGATCATCAATGATTTGATCAAGTCTTTTCTTTTCTACAAAGAAAAGTTTCTTCGAATGGGTTAAATCCTGAAAAGCGGAGAGAAATTTTACAGTGATAGCCATGCTTAAAAAAATCCCTTTTTATAAAACCAAATTCCTTAGTGTCTCCGTCGGGGATGGTGGAAACCCCTCGCCCTCAAGCCGAGGGAGGATTCAGTTTACATCAACCTCCATTAATAATTAATCCCCACTCAAATTAAAAAGGGAGGATGGGAGGGAGGGATTATCCCCTAACAATGGGCAAGGTCAACAGTCCATCGGGTATCAGGGTAACCCTTGCTTTTGGATTTCTTCTTAATTCCTGATCCAGCGCCTCCTGGAGGGTCGGAACGGACTCCAGGTAAAGTTCTTTGAGCGTCTCCACGGGAAGAGTGCAATCCGTGACGACGATTCTTGCACACTTTAGGATCCGGGCAAGGATGAGAGCTTTCTGCTCTCCTGCGGCAAAACCTTCCTCGCGGGAGATGGCGATTATGTCATCCACATCTTCGGCACGCCGCATGATTTCGCAGTAGCCCGGATGACCGCATCCGTCTTCGCAAGGTGCTGGAATGAGGATAACACCTCCTTGCCTCACCACTGGCTTTGGACCGTAGATCACCGCGTTGGCTGACCGGGTCGCCTGATAAAGATCGCGGCTCTTTGGATAGCTCACTCCACTGATAACAATCTCTGCGGCATGATCAATCTCCACCTCGTAAAGATCTCTTGCCACTTTCACCCCTTCATGAAAGGCGCTGACCGGATCTCCTGCCACCACCTTCACAACCTCCTTTTTTCCGGTCTGGACCACATTGACGATGAAATGAAGTCCAAGGGCCTGAGTGGCTTCTGTCAGAAATTTCCTGAATTCATTCCCCTCGATGATCCCAATGCGCGTCCGCTGGAGCATCCCGTAATTATGAGTGGCGCCAATTGTTTCCTCTCCAGCCACACCCACGGCAATGCTCTTGACGCCACCACTGTATCCCGCAAGAAGGTGGGTTTCGATCACTCCCGTTGAAATTCGAACATCCGCCTGTGCAACCGCCCTGTTAAATATGAGAGGGATGCCTCCCGGGGAATGGCCGAGATCGACCAGACCATCGGGGTTGTATGCATCATGATTGATGAATAGGATTTCGTTCACCACATCCCCGAATTTTTCCAGGAGCTCCTGTGGGGTGTTGGGTCGGTGGGTGCCGGTGGCAACGACTGCGGTGATATTTTTCTTCGCAATTCCGCCGGCCTCCAGTTCCTTCAGAAGGATGGGGACGATGATCTCCTCCGGTAGTCTGCGGGTGATGTCGGTGACGACCAGGGCTACCGTTTGTCCCGGTCTCACCAGATCCCGGAGCCGTGACGTCCCTATTGGGCGGTTGAGGGCTTCCTCAACCGCCCTTCTCACATCCTGAGCGGGTTTCATTTCTCTGGACGCCACCCACTGGACAGGAACGCTGTCAGGAATCTGTAAAGCGACCGTCTTCTTCCCACATGGAATCGGATATTCTTTCATCGAATTTGACGCGAACCTATTCTCGAGGTACTAAGAAAAATATTTCAGTTTTTCTTTTTTCTAAGGAGGCTCAGTAGGTCGGATTCTTTAGAAGATTTACTATTCGACTTTTCCCTCTCGATCTCGATCTTCAGTTCTTGTCTTTTCCATTCTTTTTCTCGAACCATATGCTTCTCAATCCACTGATCCAGGGCCTTCACATCGAAAAGAACCCGGTCTCCAATCTTGAGGTAAGGCATTTTTTTTAGCGAAGCCATACGATAGATCGTATCGGTTGAAAGGCTTAAGTACTGACCGGCTTCTTTGGCGGTGATCAATCTTCGTAGTTCCGGTATCTTTTTCATCCGATCGTCCATGCGCTCAAAATACTTCTCAGCCAAAAGGTCAGCCAGCATATCCAAGAATTCTTTGACAGCAGGTCGAGTCTCTTCGTATCCCATTTTTCCCTCCAAAAAAGGAAAGGCCCTCGCACTTGACAAATGACCCATCAGGATCGTGTCGATTCCTGATGTTCTTTTTTCCTTTCCTCATCTTGAACCTTTCTGAGAAGGGCGATGTTTTCAGAATGGCCGGTAAACTGAGCCGTCACCTTTCCTCGAACCGGGCGGTTGAGGAGATAGAAATCGCCTACCAGGTCCAGGATCTTATGACGGACAAATTCGTCTGGAAACCTTAATTCGGTATTGACGATCTTTTCATCATCCACCAGGATGAAGTTGTGAAGCCTGCCTCCTTCTCCCATCCCCATTCGTTCGAGCATTTCCACATCTTTGAGGAATCCAAAGGTTCTTGCTGGAGCGATCTGGCTTCGAAAAGCTTCCTCGTTCTCGAGAATGAATTCGAGGGACTGCTTTCCAATGGGGGATGGGTAATCCAGGAAATAGCAAATTGAAAAGGCTTCGGCGGGCTCAATCACCAGGGATTTATTTTTATAGATAACCTCCAGCCGACGATTGATGATCAATTCATCCACCCTCTCCTCCTGCTCCTCGATCCCAGCTTCCTCCAGGACCTTGCAGAATTCGAGAGCGGACCCATCCATGATTGGAATTTCCTCGATCATCTTTATCATTAAATTAGTAATATGATAGGCATGCAGAACGGCCATGAGATGTTCTACCGTCTTGGCGATCGCCCTCCCCTTCTTCAAAGAAGTGGCAAGTTCCGTCGTCTGGACAAAATCGAGATGGGCAGGAACCACTTCATCGGAAGAGACACTTCCGAAAAGGATTCCGCTATTGGGTGGAAGAGGCTGAAACAGGAGCCCCGTCTTCATTCCTGAATGGAGCCCAGTCCCGTAAAGGACGACGCTCTTTTTAATGGTTCGCTGGGGGAACAGGGAGGCCCCTTTCCCTTTCGAAGCCTCCCCGGAAAGAAAAGTCGATGGCCTCGAGGGAGTCGGGGTCCGATGGACCATTTCCTCGCCTATCTCTCTTGGGAACAAGGTCTTTTGGAGAACATTTTCCTCCACGGGTTGAATCGTTACCAATTCCTTCTGTTGATCGAGCGCACGGCGGATGGTCTGGAGGAGAAGATCGAGGGAAAGAGGTTTTTCAATGAAATCGAAGGCGCCCAGTTTCACGGCCGTCATGGCCGTTGAAATCGTGGCATGCCCTGATATCATGATCACCTGGCAATCCGGGGATATCCCTTTGAGTCTCTTGAGCACTTCCATGCCATCCATCCCCGGCATCCAGATGTCCACGAGTGCCACATCCGGCTTTTCCCGTTGAAAGATTCCAATGGCCTCTTCCCCACTTTTTGCTGAAGCGACCTGAAACCCTTCGTCTTCCAAAACCCCTGTAATCGATTGAACCACTCTCTCCTCATCATCAACGACGAGGACTTTCTTATCCAAGGGAGCCCCCTATCAACACGTCCAAACTGTCGTCAAGTTACCACAATCTGAATCTGGATACAACGCAAAAAATCAGAAATCCCTGCCTGCCGCAGGCAGGTGAAACAATTCCCGTCCCGTGAAAATGTCAAATGACAAAGTTCAAATGTGAAGCTTTCCGCCCAAAAGGCGACGCTTCCCGGTAATGAAATATCATTTGTATTGTGCCCCTCGACCCCGCCTGCAAGCTGGGGTTTGTCAGGGCACTTGCCGGCCAAATGAAATCCAAAGCTTAAATTTCAAAGGTTTCCTAATTTTAAAATTTGACATTGATTTGGCATTTGGGTTTTGACATTTGACATTTAAGGTATTTACTTGTTAATCTGTGCCCTTTGAAGTCTGCCACTGAAATCTCAATAGATGACCTTCTATCGGCTGTAGGTGTCGCGGGCGCCCCCACGCCCCCCCGCTTCATTCTTTCCGTTTTTCTCCCCCTTACCCTCTTTGTTTGATCTCCATTTCTTCAATTTCAACTTTTAACTTTAAACTCTGAACTTTCTTTAGTAGTTCCCCGCTCCCACTCTCTCTTTCAGGAGGTGATGATCCTCCTTGGTTGAAGCGAAGATGCCGGCGTTCCCCAGCCTCACATTCCTCAAACCGACGGTTTTGATTGCACTGTAGGCCTCTATCATCTCAGAGACCTTTGGGCTCTTGTATTTTTTCATCTGATATTCTGGGAAAAAGGCCAAAAGGGTGAATGGGATATCGGAATCCACCTCAAAAAGGTGCTGGGCAACCTTCTTCAATTGCGGTGTTTCGACTAGATTAGGGATATACAGGGAAAGGACTTCGAGCACAAACCCCCTTTTGAGAATCTCTTCAGGCAATCTAAGAAGGTTCCGGTTGAAACAACCCGTCAGCCACTTATGGTCTGTCTCGTCATAGGCCTTGATATCAAGCCAAAAGGAATCGACTCCAGCTTCCTTCATGGCATCGAGGTTCTGGGGAGTGAGACCATAACCATTGGTCTCTATCAGCACCCAGAGGCTGGTCTCTGCCTTGATGAGACGAGCGCACTCCAGGTAAAACTCGGGGCAGCAGGTGAGATCTCCCCCGGTGAAGGCAACGATGTTACGTGCTGGTCCCCATCCTTGGGGACTCAGGAGAATCTCCTTCTTCTGAATGATCTTCGGGCAGAGGGATGACCGTTTCCCATGCATCACGCAAGACCCACAACAACGACAGGAATCGTGAGCGTGAAAGGCGGTCGCCCTTTCCCGGGGTTCTCGAAGGGTCACCCCTTTCTCATACTCCTTGCACGCCTTTAGAATTTCGGCAGGGGACCACCAATCTCCTTGGGCAATTTTGGTGAAGGTCCAGGAGTGACATTTCCGGCACGAGAAGCTACAACCAGATTGGTAAATGGAAAGGTAATTTTCCGGCCGGGAGAGATGAACCGAAGAGATCAATCGGAGGGGGCCGGTGTCCGTTTGCTTGAGAGTGGCCTCGCAGGCCACCACTTTTTTTCCTTCAACCTCTGTAAAGCAACTCCCCTGTGGGTATCCCTGCTTAATTAGATTGCATTTCATTTGTTTTAAATTTTATCACATGCCATCTCTTCCTTGCAAGAGAGGAGGAGGGTATGGTATAGAAAGTTATAAGTTAAAGGTTAAAACCTTCAAAATACCTGCTTGCGGCAAGGAAATATGAAGTCAGAGGGATTGGATGACTAAACAGATTGAAGAGGTGGCTCAATGGATATTAGACGCCAAGCGTGTCGTCGTTTTTACAGGGGCAGGCCTCAGCACCGAGTCAGGGATTCCAGACTTCCGCAGTCCCGGAGGAGTCTGGGATCGATACAATCCCGAGGACTTCTACTTTCAGAACTTTCTTGCCAGTGAAGCTTCCCGTGAAAAATACTGGCAGATGGCAACCGAGATGTATGAACCCATAAAAAAAGCCCCACCCAATGCTGCCCACCTCGCCATTGGCGAGATGGAGAGGCTGGGTAAGCTTGACTGTGTCATTACTCAGAATATCGATGGCCTTCACTTCAAGGCCGGAAACTCGGAAGGAAAGGTGATCCAGCTTCATGGAACGGCCATGTATGTTACCTGTCTGGACTGCGGAAAGAGATATGACCGCGATGAGATCCAGGAACGATTAAAAAAAGGAGTGAAGGCGCCTTATTGTGACGATTGCAAGGGCCCTCTCAAACCTGCGACGATCTCCTTCGGCCAATCCATGCCCGAGGCAGAAACACAGGAAGCTTATCATCGATCCTCGCTCTGTGATCTCTTCATTGTGATCGGGTCGTCCCTGGTTGTTCAACCTGCGGCTTCCATGCCTTTGGTCGCAAAAAGAAATGGTGCGAAATTGGTGATCATTAACCGCGATCCGACTCCTTATGACCATTCGGCGGATATCGTTATTCACGGCCTTGCCGGCCCAACCATGGCGAGCATTCTCGAGAAGGTTCACCCCGTTAGAAGTAAGCTTCCAAAGGGAACTCCTGGTTAATAATGCAAAATTTCTAACGGGGTAAAGGAAGAACGAGGAAAGACATCATGTTAGTCTGCATGAAATGCCACATGGAATATGAAGATGGAACCCTCTTCTGTAGTAACTGTGGGGGTGACCTCGTCACTAAAGAAGAGCCTAAGCCGGTACAACAGGATACGAAAAAAGGGGGGGGAGTGAAACCGGATGGAAAGCTTATCTGCCCCAAATGTCATCTTCTTTACGAGAAGTTGACAACCTGCATCCGATGCGGGGCACCTCTTGTCACGCAATCCGCTTTGAAGGAGATGAAAGAATCTTTACCTCCTCCTCCACCTGAAGGTAAGAAGACAGAAGCGAAAGTAGCCCCTCCATCAGAGGTCAAAAAGGAGCCCGCTCAAGTTCCGTCTCCCAAGAAACCACCGGTGGAGCCAAGAAGGGGAGAACCCAAACAACCTTATTCTGCCGATATGA
>CAYMJV010000006.1:0-63302 GCA_964390545.1 uncultured Syntrophaceae bacterium | reverse complement strand
CTGCTTTCGCAGGAATGACGTTTTTAGAGGTGGCCTTAACTGTTGAAAATTTGGTGGCAATAGGGTAATGTTTCACCGATGGCGTACCCGAAGATCTTGATTTTAAGACTGAGTGCAGTAGGTGATGTCCTCCGAACATTGCCTGCAGTCATGGCTTTAAGGAAACATTTACCTTCCTCCCATATTGCATGGGTCGTTGAAGAACCTTCCAAGACCCTATTGGAAAGTCAGCCCGAGATCGATCAAGTGATCTTACTTCCGAGAAAAAGATGGACAGAGGGAATGAAATCAATTGGAAAGGCATGGGAGACCTTCAAGGAAATAGGTCAATTCGTCCTTGAACTGAGAAAGGAAAAGTTCGACTTCGTCCTCGATTTTCATGGAATCATTAAGAGTGGGATGATCTCTTTTCTCTCAGGGTCTCCTAAGAGGATTGGATATGATCGAAAATCGAGCAAGGAAGGCAATTTCCTTCTCTCCAACATTAAAGTGCAACTTCCCAAGGAAAAGATCAGTCGATATCAAAGGAATTTCGCTCTTCTTAAAGGCGTTGGCTTGGAAGTGAAGGATTTTGACGCAAGACTTCATATCCCCCAAAGGGACAAAGAGTATATAGAATCATTTCTCGTTAAATTGAATCCTCCGCTCCGAAGGCCCTCTATTGCTATCCATGCGGGAACAAACCCCAAGGCCGTTTTCAAGAGGTGGATGCCCGGTCATTATGCGCAATTGGCAGATCGGCTGATTCGTGAACTCCATGCAACCGTCATCTTTAGCTGGGGCCCTGAGGAGTTGGAATCAGTGGAAGCGATTCGAAAAGAGATGACGGAGCAATCCGTCTTAGGACCGGAGACGGAGTCCCTAACACAGTTAGGGGAGCTATTCAAACATTGTGACCTCTACTTAGGAGGAGATACGGGTCCTATGCATATTGCCTCTTTAATGGGAACACCCGTCCTCGTGATCTATGGCCCTACGGACCCGGTCCTTCACGAGCCTCTTGGTCGACATAAGAAGGTTAGAAAAGAGGTGGGCTGCAATCCCTGTCGAAATCGATCTTGTAAGGACCTTAAATGTTTAAAAATAATCACAGTAGAGGATGTTTTTAAAGCAACAAAGGAGATATTATCCATAACTAATTGAAAATATTTGTTGATTTTATGTCATTGCTATTATATGATCTTAGTCTAGTAGGATTCACAGATGAAGGTTTCGATCATAGGGGCTGGTCGGAATAGAAACGGGATTGGAGAATACATTGGGAAATATTTCCACAAAAACAGAGCAGAGGTTAGTTCTGTCCTCGGAAGGACCGAAGAAACAAGCCGGAAGGCATCATTGAACCTTCAGAAGTATGGGATAAAATCTAATTCCTATACGGATCTTCATGAAATGGTGGAAAGAGAGAGACCGGATTTGGTTGTGATTGCCTCTCCCTCATCTACTCATTACGATTATTTGGTAAAATGCATTGATTTAGGGCTGCATATCTTCTGTGAAAAGCCTTTTCTTAGCCCAGATCTCGATGACGTGAAAGGAAGAGTTGAGAATATTCTTCAAAAGGCTAAGGAAAAAAGATTAACCCTGGTCATGAATTCACAATGGCCTTTCGCCCTAAAATATTATGAGAAGATTTGCGGAGAGATCGCGATCAAGAAATCAAACCGATTTTTCATCACCCTATCCCCCTTTACCTCTGGAAGGGAGATGATCTCCGAAGCTGTCCCCCATGCCTTAAGCCTTCTTTATTCTGTGTTGGGCGAAGGAGAGATAGGGAATCTTATCTTCGAGTCTCCGAAAGTAGAAGAGATGACGATTAAATTCAAATATCTCTTCGGGAAGAAGGATTGCGAGGTATTGATAAAGCTCGCTAAAAAAGAGGGGCAACCCCGGGAGTTTGAATTCGGATTCAATGAGAGGATTGTCAAGAGGAGCCTCAATCTAAGAAATTATGATATCTATTTCAATTATGGAAACCGAAAATGGAAGATCGCCGATCCCCTGGACTTGTCGGTGAGAGACTTCATCCGGGCTATTGAGAAGCGATGCGAACCCCTCGTCGGACATTCACACATTTTGTGTAACATGGCGTCACTCAAGAATATTTATGATAGCTATCACTAGTCATTAAATCATGGAATTCAAGAAAATATGTGTCATCCATCTCAATCAGATCGGAGATCTCCTTTTTTCTCTCCCTTTCTTAAAGGCCTTGAAAGAGAGCACTCCCTCTGCAGTCCTTCATTCTGCCATACGCCCCCATTTAAAGGATCTATTAGTCCATTCACCTTTTGTTGATCAATTACTCATCAGGGAAAAGGGAATCAAAAAGAGTTTCATCCTTTTGAGCCAGCTGCGTAAGAACAGATATGACCTCCTCATCACTCTTTCCAGGTCTGAGGAATGCTTCTTTTTGACGAACTTTAGCGGAGCTCGGGTGAAGGCTGGATTTACCCATTTTCCATGGGATTTCGGGCTCGACCTCAAAGAAAAGATGGAAGGACCTCCGTCTGCCTCCAATAACCTTAGGCTCCTAAAAAGACTGAATATAGAAGCTGAGAAGAAAGATTATGTGGGACTGATTCATATTCCATTCGATAAGAATTCAAGAGGATCGGGCAGAGACAACTTTTCCAAAATCCCAGGGAAATATGTGGTCATTTCTCCCGGGACTTCTGCCCGAAGAAGAATAAAAACATGGGAGGAAGAAAAATTTGGAAATCTCATCCTTCAATTGAAGGAGAAACATGGTCTGAATCCTGTCCTGGTCGGTGGAGAAGACAGTAGAGAGGTCAGCGAGAAGGTCATTGAAATCGTTAGAGAAAAGGATGAAGGAAAGCAGATCAATCACATACAGAATTTAGTTGGCAAGACGAATTTAAAAGACCTATGCTATCTTCTCAAAGAGGCAAGTCTCTTCGTAGGAGTCGATTCAGGGCTCATGCATCTTGCCTCCTCCTTCGATATCCCGGTCGTGGGGATCTTCGGCCCAACCGATCCGTTCTATGTAGGACCTCAAAATAGGAGAAGCAGGGTGGTCAGGGAGGAGATGGGATGTTCTCCCTGCTACTTAAAAGGTTGTGATGAAAGACCATGCATGAAGAATTTGGACGCTCAAAGAGTCTTGGAAGCCTGTGAGGAATTACTTATAAAATAATGTTTAAATCCCGCTGACCCCCTCCCTCTCCCCGCTGGCCTGCCTGCGCGAAGCCGCTTCGGCGAAGGCAGGGGAGAGGGGAAGGGTGAGGGGAAATTTCAAATATCTTTGGCTAAGAATTTAAGGTTAGGCAATGGAAGAGTCGAGACAAGAACCGAAAGTTTCTGTTTACATGATTACCTACAATAATGAAGAGACGATCGAAAGGGCTTTGAAAAGCGTTACATGGGCCAATGAGATTATCATCGTAGACTCCTTCAGCAATGACAGAACGGTGGAGATAGGACGGAAATTTACTGATAAACTCTTCCAGAGAAAATGGCCGGGACACAGGGACCAGTATCAGTATGCGGCTGATCTGACGAGCAATGAGTGGATCATGTTCGTCGACGCTGACGAGGAAGTCTCTCCAGAACTGGCTGAAGAGATCCGGAAGGAGTTGTGTGAGGAGGTGGAGAGGGTGGATGGTTTTTTTGTTTACCGGCGAACCTTCTACCTGGGTCGGTGGATTCGATATGGGGGTTGGTATCCAGATGGTGAGATTCGCCTCTACCGGAGGAATAAGGGGAGATGGGAAGGAGGGCTTCATGCCAGGGTGGTGGTGAACGGGAGGGTCCAGCCTCTGAAGAACCTATACCATCACTATACCTATCGCGATATTTCGGATCAGATTCAGACCGTCGATAAATATTCCAGGATTGCAGCCGAAGATATGGTTCAACAGGGAGAGACCTTTAGCCTTTTCAAACTCTTGTTCCATGCTCCCTTTCGTTTCATCAAAGAGTATTTTTTCAAATCAGGATTTCGTGATGGTCTGCCCGGCCTCGTCATCGCCATGTCAACGATGTATTATGTATTCATCAAATATGCAAAGCTCTGGGAACTCATCAGAACCCAAAGAGGGGAAAAGAGATGACTACCTATGGAGAGGCGTTTAAAGGAAAGAAGGTATTGGTGACGGGTGGGTTGGGTTTCATTGGATCCAATCTCTCCGCTCAACTGGTCAGGTTAGGAGCCCACGTAGCCATTGTCGATAATATGATGCCCCGGCTGGGAGGGAACCTTTTCAATGTGAAGGAGATTGCCGACGGAGTTCACATCAACTTCAGTGATGTGAGGGATGCGCATTCTATGGATTATCTGGTGAAAGGGCAGGAATTTATCTTTCATCTTGCGGGTCAGGTAAATCATGTGGATAGCATTCGAAACCCCATTCAGGATCTTGATATCAACTGCCGCGGAACTCTGGTCCTCCTCGAATCTTGCCGAAAGTGTAATCGAGAAGTGAAGATCATCTTCTCCGGAACGAGGGGGGAGTATGGCTCGAGTGTCACCTTGCCGGTAGGCGAGGATCATCCCACCAATCCCAAGGGAATCTATGCGGTGACCAATTTAAGCGCCGAAAAGATGGTCCTTGTCTATGATGATGTTCATAAGATCCCCGGGGTTTGTCTTCGAATTACCAACACCTATGGACCAAGACACCAGATGGCCCATGATGAATATGGGGTCCTCAATTGGTTCATTCGCAAAGCCATTGATGGCGAGATCGTCCCCGTTTTTGGAGACGGCCGGATCCTGAGAGATTTTCTCTATGTGGATGATCTGGTCGACTGTTTTCTGCAGGTGGCCACCCGTGATCAGGCCTATGGGAAGGTTTTCAATGTTGGATCGGGGGTTCCCATTAGTTTCATTGAACTGGCCAAGAAAATTGTGAAGATTGCCGGGAGCGGAAAGGTGACTTTTACCGAATTCACACAGGAAAGAAAAGAGGTTGAACCAGGAGATTATTATACAGATATTACTAAAATCAAGCGTTTGGTGGGCTGGGAGCCTAAGACCGACCTGGAGGAAGGACTTCGAAGAACGATCGAATTTTATCGAAAATACAAAAAAGAATACTGGGAGTAGAGATTTTCGATTTCCGATTTGTGATTGCCGATTGAAAAAAAGTAAAGAAAATATCCAATTTCACAATCGAAAACTTAAATTGCAAATTTCAAATCGAAGATCGCAAATTGCAAATGGTGACAGGATGGTTCCTTTTTTAGATCTAACCAGACAATATAGAAGGATTGAGGAAGAAATCCTTTCGGCAGAGAAAAGGGTTCTTGAAAAGGGCCACTTTATTCTAGGGGAAGAGGTTTCCAGTTTTGAGGAGGAGTTCGCCCGCTATTGCGGAGTTCGATATGGTGTAGGGCTAGGTTCTGGAACCGATGCTTTGTTCTTAGCGTTGAAAGCAGCAGACATTGGGGAAGGCGATGAAGTCATTACGGTTTCTCATTCTTTTATTGCTACAGCCATAGCGATCTCACGGACAGGAGCTGAACCGATTTTCGTAGACATTGATCCTGAAGTTTACACAATGGATCCCAACATATTGGAAGATTTTTTGAAGAGACGGAAACGAAGTAGAGTAAAGGCCATTCTCCCCGTTCATTTGTATGGCCATCCTGCAGAGATGGATGCGATCATGGATATTGCGAATCGTTACCATCTCATGGTCATTGAAGATGCCTGTCAGGCGCATGGAGCAGAGTATCAGGGGAGAAAGATGGGATCTTTTGGCCGCCTGGCTTGTTTCAGTTTCTATCCAACCAAAAACCTCGGAGCCTATGGGGATGGAGGAATGGTTGTGACCAATGACAAAAGATATTATGAACGGCTGCGCCTTCTCCGTCGCTACGGGGAGAAGAAGAAATATGAGCACATCCTCAAGGGATGGAACAGTCGATTGGACGAAATGCAAGCAGCGATCCTTCGGGTCAAATTGAAATACTTAGATCAATGGAATGGAGAGAGAAGAAAGAAGGCTCTCATGTATAAGAGGATGTTTGAGGGCACAGAGGTGAGATGTCCTGTAGAGAAAGAGCAAGCGCGACATGTCTACCATCTCTTTGTCATTCGAACGAAGAAGAGAAATGCCCTCCAGGTATTCCTAAAAGAGAAAGGAATCGAGACACTCATCCATTATCCTGTTCCTATTCATCTCCAGAAGGCTTACACGGAACTGGGCTACCGGAGAGGAGACCTGCCGGTGACGGAAAAGGTTGCCCATGAGATATTATCTCTGCCGTTTTATCCAGAATTGACGACCGAAGAGATAGGAGCGGTGCATGAGCAAATAAAAAGTTTTTACAGGGAAACCAAATAAGATGAACCTCAAGAAATTGGTGGTAAAAATCCTTGGACTTCAGCATCCCCATGATAAAGTGGTTAAGATCTTCAATCGATTTGGCTCTCAGGGAAAGTTATTGGATGCACCGGCCGGACTGGGAATCATATCCCAGAAGTTGAAAAAGGCGGGTTTTAATGTTGTGGCTGCAGATATTGATCCTCAATTATTTTGCATTCAAGGGATCACATGTGAAAAGGCCGATCTCAATCAAGACCTACCCTTTGGGGATGAGACCTTCGACTTCATCCTTTGTTCCAATGGCATTGAACATCTCGAAGACCCTTTCCATTTCGTTAGAGAGTGCTTTCGGATCTTGAAACCTAAAGGGAAACTCCTGGTCACAACACCTAATATATTGAATCTCAAATCCAGAGTTGCAAACCTCCTCGTAGGGTTTAATCTGTTTACAGGAAGACCTCAAAACGAAGTGGATGAATATTTGGGTGGCATGCATATCCATCTTACAGATTATTATGAATTAAGAATAAACCTTCATCGAAATGGGTTCCGAATCTTAGAGGCAACAACACATTCCTACAGCAACCGGGCGATGTTATTCATTTTCCTTTATCCATTTATTTACTTAACCACCTGGCGTGCTTTTCAAAGAGAAAGAAATCCGAATCAGAAGGAGAAGAATAGGGAGATTTTTCGAGACGTCATGTCTGTGGATCTCATTTTTGGTAAGAAATTGTTCGTACTGGCTGAGAAGGACCCTAGATACGTCAAAGGGAGATGAAGATCCTTTGAGGAACGAATGAGACGAGTGACATCGGACGAATCGAATATCCTGTATTCGTAAGATTCGTTTAATTCGCATTTATCTATGCCCAAGCTACGGTTTGCAACAGCGATTCCGGATTTCTCGAGGAGGGAAGGCGGGGCAGAGAGATATCTGGTCGGTCTCTGCAGTCGAATGGCCGGGGAAGACTTTGATGTTCATGTCTATGCCGAGCATTGGGATGAAGAGAACCGTGGAATCCATTTCCATCAAGTGAGGACGATACCTTTTCCTAAGAGCCTCCGCCTCCTCTGATTTGCTGTGCGGGCAACTCAGGCGATCGGAGAACCGTCTTCGTGGTCGGACCAGAGGATAATGTGATTGGGATGATTGCCCGATTTCAAAAATATCGCAGAACCAGAGTCTTCTTGGAGGCGGTTAAGACGATTGCGAAGGAATTCCCAAACGTTAAAGTTCTTTTGGTTGGCCGATCCAGTCAGATGGAGGAAAGCGTGCTTCAACCGATGAAGCAGTTGGCAGTGGAGCCCTATGACCTTACTTAGAAAAATGGTTTTCCTCAAACAGATAGTGAAGCCTCGAAAGGTTTATAATCTTTTCCTCAAGGAAATTCAGCGCCTTTTGGGGCATTCGCGTCTCTATTACTTCCCCAACAAACTTACTATTGATATCGGGAATGTCTGTAATTTGAAATGCCCTCTTTGTCCGACTGGAAGAGGGGATAACAGCAGTGCCAAAGGATTGATGAAGATCGAACCCTTTAAAAAGGTGATCGATGAAATGGGAAGCTATTTGACCAAATTGGAACTTTATAATTGGGGAGAACCACTCTTAAACAAAGATTTGATCGCAATGGTGAGGTATGCAAAAGCCAAGAATATTCCAGTTTCTATCAGTACAAATCTAAATATCATGGATGAGAAAATCGCTGAAGATCTCATCTCAACGAATATCGATAAGATTTTTATCTCCTTTGATGGTGCAAGTCCAGAAACGTATAGCAAATATCGCGTGGGGGGAGATTTTCAAAAAGTCCTATCAAATATTCGCCTGCTCCAAGGAGCGAAAAAGAGGCTGAAAAATCGGTATACCCGACTGATCCTCCTTTTCCATGTCTTTAGGCATAATGAGCATGAAATTGAAACGATAAGGCAGTTAACCAGAAGCCTTGGGATAGAGCTTCGTATTAATAAAATGAGAACTGATATGGGAAAAGAAATATTCGAAAGAGTAGCAGAATCCATCGAAAGGGATAAAGACTGGATTCCAGAAAATCCTAAGTATTCTGCGTTCGACCTTGTCAAAAAAGAGAAAAGGAAACCGATGACATGCAGACAGCTCTGGACGACAACCGTCGTTAATTGGGAGGGGTCTATCCTTCCCTGTTGTGCGGTCTACAGCGAGCGCTACGCGTTTGGAAACATTTTCGAGGAACCCTTCATGAAGATTTGGAACAATCAAAATTACAGATTGGCGCGAAAAGAGATTGTTGGCAAGATTGAAAAGAGCCCAACAGTTTGCCATATTTGCAAAGAAAATGATTTCTTACACTTTTAAACAAATGGGTTAACCGACGCGGTAATTAGAAGATTAAGGATCCGAAATATATTGCTCTGACCATTTGACGTAATGAGCAAAAAGAGTTGGTTTCTTGATCGACTAATCACTTTTCGAAAAGGGAACCTTACATGTCTGTAGGAAAGAATATCGTTGCATTTAAGAACTGGTACATGTTTTATGCTGAGCGCTATGGTTTCTTACGGTATGAATTTGAACTCATCCATCGGAGCGGAATAAAATTGAGATTACGTCCCAATACAGATGATTTGAAAATTGTCAAATCGAATTTAGTTACAAAGCATTATGAAAGAAATTTTGTTCCAATCACAAAAGGTTCAGTCGTGATCGACGTCGGAGCGCACATTGGATCTTTCACAGTGATGGCGGCAGGAATCGCCTCCAAGGTGCTTGCATTTGAGCCAGAGCCAGGTAATTTTCAAATGCTGAAAAAAAATGTGGAACTAAACAACTTGAAGAATGTTTCTATTTTTGCAATGGCGGTTTCTGGCTCAAGTGGTTATCAAGATATTTATATTTCTGATGATGCTTCTACGGGTAGTCATTCCCTATACACAGAGGATGCGATCGGAGGGTTGCGAAGGCGAGTTGAGACGATTTCACTCGATGACATCATTGAAAAACAAACGTTGCGAATCGTCGATTTTGTAAAATTAGATTGCGAAGGCGCTGAACATGAGATTGTCGAAAGGATGAGTTCAGACACTGCCGCTAAAATAATGGGTATCGCAATGGAGACCCATGGTCTGGACCAGAGAACGCCACTCAATATTTATCGAAGACTTGAAGCGTTAGGGTTCGAGGTCAGAATGGAGGATCAAGGTGGGTATCTTTATGCCAGGCGGAAAAAAAATAGTTCTTAGGCCACTATGGAAGCGTATGATCGTACGCAAAAATTAAGAATTGCGATTGTTCTGGACCGATTTCTTCCATCCCGAGGCGGAGAGAGTTACTTTTCATGGTTAGCTCAAGCGCTTTCGGAAAGAGGACATGACGTTCACATATTTGCCAGGGTTGCCGAGGAAAGCCCTGATAGAGGATACACGATTCACTCCATCCCCGTGTGGAGATATCCTCGCAGTTTAAGAACCCTTACTTTTCTTATCAGCTCTGCGCGTGTCATCCGGTGGGATGATTTTGACATTATTCATGGAGTGGAGGGGACCTTGCTCATGAATATTTATAATCCTCATGAAGGCGTGGAGAGGGCATACCTTAAGCAGGACTTTCTTTCCGTTTCAAATCCAGGTTATTTTTTCTACAAATATTTGAAAAGGTATTTGTCTCCAGAGCATTATCTTAAAATCTGGATCCAAAAGAAGCAGTACTTAAGCCCCCGTGTTAAGAGAATTATTGCGATTTCGAAAATGATTAAAAAGGATATCATCCGGTATTATGGTGTTTCTGAAGAAAAGATCGCAGTGGTTTTTAATTGCGTGGATCTCGATCGGTTTCACCCACGAAATCGAGAAATTCATCGCAACCGAATGCGAGAAACACTGGGAATCGATCCGGAACTCATCGTGCTCCTGTTTATTGGAAATAACTATCGTCTTAAAGGGCTGGAGCCTCTTTTGTCATCCTTGGCATTGTTGCGAGAGAGGTTCCCAGAAAGACCCTTCCGTTTGCTTGTATTGGGTCGGGGGCACAGAGGACGTTATAGGCGGTTGGCCAAGAGGATCGGTGTTTCAGATCTTATCCTCTTCCTTGGTCATGTTAGGGAGGTGGAACAGGTTTATTCAGCCAGCGACATTTATGTCCATCCGACATTTTATGACTCCTGCTCCTTGACAGTTTTAGAGGCCCTTGCCACGGGACTTCCTGTGATTACCTCACGGTTCAATGGGGCAGCGGATGCCATCCTTTCGAAAGAGGGAGGAGAAGTGATCGAGACCCCTGCGAATGTGAAAAGCCTGGCAGAATCGATTGCTTATTATTTCGATGAAGATCGGCGGGAGAAGGCTCGGGTTGTTACAAGACAATGGATGGAGAAATACTCGCTGGCGAATCACATCGAGGATATCTTACGAGTTTATTACGAGGTTGCTAAAGAAGAAGGGTGTTGAATCTTTGGTGTTCAAACGTAAACGCTATAAAGAGGAGAATTCCGATCTTGGTGGGGGAAAAAAAGGGATTCGGGTCGAAGGCTAAGAAGATGAATTCTTTGCTTTGGAGTGAACAGTTACGGCTGAGAGAGAGAGTCCATCAAAAATATCCAGAGGTCTGGGCTTTAAAGATTATAAAGAAGAGGCTTCCCATCATTCTGAAATATCTCAGAGATGGAGAGACCCTTCTCGAGGTCGGAGCTTCGAATCGAGATCTGGAGGGCCGAATTAGAAAGTATTATCCCAGAACCCTCTATAAAAGTATGGATATCGATCCCTCCTATTCCCATGACTATTCCAGTTTTGAAGAGATTAAAGAGACCTTTGACATGGTCCTCCTTTTCGAAGTGATCGAACATCTCAAGTTGGACGAAGGGAGGGAGATGGTCAGAAATATTTATCAGATTCTGAAGCCCGGAGGAAAAGTGATCCTAACCACTCCTAACGTCTACACCCCCGGTCGATACTGGAAGGATGTCATGCACCGGACAGCTTACCATTATGAGGAGCTGGGAGGATTACTGCTTCATCAGGATTTTGAGATTCTTGAGATCTGTCGAGTATTCAACGAACCTCTAATCTCTTTTTTGACAAAGGTCTACCTCTTCTCCCCTGTTTTCCGTTTCTTGGGGATCGACTTCACAAAGTCTATTCTTATAGTGGCTCGAAAGGTTTAGAAGTTTGAAGGTCGCTTTCCTGATCCATAGTCTGGAGGTGAACAGTTGCCGCTATCGGGTACTTCAGTATCTGCCGTACTTTCGAAAAGAGGGGGTGGAAGTATCAGTCCATTTCTATAAACAGAATGGGCTGGATAAATTGAAATTCTATAATACCTTGGGACAATACGATATTTTATATGTCCACCGGAGACTCTTTTCCCCCATCGAGTTCTGGTATCTTCGCCGAAAGGCAAAAAGGATCATCTACGATTTTGATGATGCCCTGATGTACCGCAGCTCAGGCGCAAGAAATCCTCATTCTTTTTCACGACGGTTCCGGTTTGCCTATATGATGAGGCGTGTTGATTTCGTGATGGCGGGAAATCAATTCTTGAAATCCCAGGTCATCCCTTATAACCCAAACGTTGAAGTCATCCCGACATCGATCGATCTTTCTCATTACTCGGTAAAAAAGGGGTACCATTCGGAAGGACCCATTACCATCGGTTGGCTGGGGAGCAGCAGTACGTTGAAATACTTAAAGCCCCTCCTCCCCACCTTGGAGAAGATGTTCAATGGATATCCTCACTTTCAGCTCAAGATCGTTTGCGATCAGTTTTTGGATAGCTCCTATCTCCTCATCATCAAAAAGAGATGGTCTTCTGAGGAAGAAGAGGCCGATCTGAAAAGCTTTGACATTGGTATCATGCCCCTTTCCGATGACCTCTGGTCCAGGGGGAAATGTGGGTTGAAGATTGTTCAATATTATGGGGTAGGTGTTCCAGCCGTTTGCACCCCGGTGGGTATGAATAGAGATATTGTGGAAAATGGGGTTAATGGTTTCTGGGCCCAAAGGGAAGAAGAATGGACGAGTTCTCTTTTGAAACTGATGCAGGACGAAGAACTGCGGAAGGAGATGGGACGGATAGGAAGAAAGCGGGTCGAAGAGGCTTATTCCCTTGAGGTTAATGCCCCGCGAATCCTCGATGTCTTGAAAAAAGTTTCCGCATCCTGAGGGTCTTTAAAGGTGAAATGGCTTTTAATCAAGCTAGCATTTTTCTACCCAAGGGTTTTCGCCTTTTCAAGCTATCACCGGAAAAAGGAGAAGAGGAGAGAATACGAAGATAAAGTGATTTTCTTTTACCAAAAAAAGAAGGATCCGGAAATAGTTGAAAGGATCGTTAAAGGGGTCTTTGAATTGAGAGGGGTCAGAAAGGTGATGCGATATCTCATCCCTCTCATGGACGCATCTTTTATTAGACGGTTTGTGAAGGTGGAGGGGATTCATCATCTGGATGGGGTATTGAAAGAGGGAAGAGGGGTTGTTCTGATTGCAGGCCATATTGGAATTCCCCATCTTTCCTTTAACGCATTGAGAGTCATGGGATATGATCTGATTCTCCTCAGCGGGGTGACGCCTAAACATCCGAAACATCCAAAGATTCGATATTATGATACCCATGAGAATACCATTTTTGTTCACGATCCATCCCTTTCAGAGGCATATAAAAAGAGGATATTAGAGACCCTTCGCGGAGGGAAGATCATCTACTATGATGGAGATGCAGGAGAAGGACGGATTAAGGAAAAGGTATCCTTTTTAGGAAAGGCAATGGAGTTTCCAACGGGAATGATTCATCTTGCACACCAGGCAAAGGCAGCCATCGTGCCATTCATCCATCTCTACGAGAAAGGGAAGATCACGTTGATTTTCAAAGAAGCAGTCGATCACCACTGGGGCAACGGAGAGGGTGAATACAGAAAGATCATTGAAACATTTGCAAACTTATTGGAATCATATATTCTTACATATCCAGAGCAGTATCTCGGGATCTATGGTCCCACCATTCCCGCCTATTATTATAGAGATCATGGGGTGAAAGATGAGAAAAGCGACCATTAATTAACCTCTTAACCTTTTTCTGGGAGAGATCCTAAGTTGATGGGTTCTTCATTTTATAAAAAAGTATCGGTCGGCGAGATCAAAGGCTGGATAACGGAAGAATTAATTCATCTTCTTCCCCCGGTCTTTTTCGAAGATCCCTTTTCCTTCATCGGGAAGATGGGAGGGGAGGTTATTAAAGCGTCGAGGATCCGCTCGGCAGCGATCACCACTCTTTCAAACGGGCAGAGGGTCTTTTTAAAGAGGGACCGGACGAAAGACTGGATCGAATCTATCAAATACCTTCTTCTCCCTTCCAAAGGACGCAAAGAATGGTTCATCGCTTACCAGATGCACAAAAGGAACCTCCCCATCCCCAAACCCTTGGGCTGGCTGGAAAGGGCCCATCGGGGGTTCGTAAAAGAGAGTTATTACCTTTCGGAAGCTATTGGTTCAGGGGTTTCATTAATTGAGGATTCGGCGAAATTAGGAAATCGCTTTCCTTTGATCGAGTTGGCCAAAGCTGTAAGAAAAATCCACAACGCAGGACTATTCCACAAGGATCTTCACGCGGGTAACTTTTTATGGGATGGGGAATCCCTCTTTCTAACCGATTTACATAGCGCAAAGATCTTACGAACCCTCTCTTTGAATCAAAGATTGTGGAATTTATCTTTCCTCTTTCACTCCTTGAGATCTGTCTGGGGGGAGAGAGAACAATTCTTGTTCATGGATGCTTATTTTGAAGAAGAGTCGCACTATCTTCGAAAGAAAGAGGAACTCCTTCAAAGGATTCATGTTCAGATGGGTCGTCTTCAGAAGAGACAGTGGCGCAGTCGGACAAAACGTTGTTTGAAGGAGAGTTCAGAATTTTCGATCCAAAGTGTGAAAGGGGTTCAGTATTTTCATCGGCGGGATTTCGATTTAGATAGAGTGAAAAGAATCGTTGAGGAGCACCTTCGGCTCCTCAAGGAAAGCCCATCGAGCTTGGCAAAAAACGCTCCGGAGGTCTCCGTCTCTATCATGGAGAACGGAGGGAAAAGGGTATGCGTTAAACACTTCAGAAATGTAAATGTGTGGCGGACGTTTAAAGATCACTTCAGGCAACCCAAAGGCTTAAAGTCGTGGGTGGGAAGCCACGGTTTGAGAGTGAGAGGCATCCCGTCGGTGACCCCACTTGCGTTAGTTGAAAAAAGAAGATGGTGGGGACTGAGAGAGAGCTTTTTTCTGATGGAGACCCCTGAAACAGGACAGGAGATGGACCGATATATTCTCGGGAGATTAGGGGACCTGCAGAAGAAGAGGCTCTTCACGAAGGCCTTCGCCCAATGGCTTTCCCGCCTCCATCAGAAAAGGGTCTTTCATCAGGATATGAAGACCTGCAATATTCTGATTTTGGAGAATGGGGGAGGATGGAAGTTCCACCTTCTTGACCAGGAGGATATTTCCTTGGATAAAAAGGTGGGTTCTGGGAAATTATTTAAGAGCTTTCTCCAACTCAATACCTCAACTCCCAGGACCATGACCAAGACAGATCGCTTCAGGTTTTTAAAAGAGTATCTCCGTGGAAACCCGATTCTCAATCGTCCGGATGTCTTTATCCAAGAATTGATGAAGGAGAGCAGGCGACGGGGGATCGTGTATGTCTCATCACAAGGAGTGGTCGAGGAGTCCTTTTGACCTGTTGCGTTTGTAAATCGGAAGAATACGGGGTCCTCTTTGAAGGAAGGGATCGTATTTTCGGGATCCCAGGGACGTTCCACGTGGTCCAATGTGCGGAGTGCGGTCTTCTTTTCATACATCCTCAACCCGATTCAGGGACGCTGAAAAAATATTATCCAGAGGAGTATTACGCTCCCCATCCAACTCCTTTTCGGGAGTACTCTCGACTTAGAAAAGAGATGCTGAAGGCTTTTTGGGGGTATGGTGAGAGTCCTTCGCTCATCAGAAAGATGATCTTGCTACCCTTCAGAGGCAGGTATAGAAATTCCATTCCCTTCGTTGAAAATGGACGTCTTTTAGATATCGGCTGTGGAAACGGGACGGAACTTTATAAATTGAAGAAGATGGGTTGGGAGGTCTTTGGGGTAGAATTGGATGAGGATGCCTCTGGACGGGCAAGAGGAGCGGAACTCGATGTCATCACCGGTAGCCTCTTCGAGGCTAATTATCCGGATCACTTCTTCCATGTGGTGAGGTTGAGTTTTGTCTTAGAGCATCTGCCAGACCCAAGAGAAACTCTCCAAGAGGTGAAAAGGATTCTCCTTCCCCACGGCCGAATCTATATTTCCATTCAGAATGCAAGAAGTCTTCATTATTGGCTGTTCGGTAAGTGCTGGTTCAGCTTAGATGTTCCCCGCCATCTTTTCTCTTTTTCAATCAAGACCATTGAGAGACTTCTTTCCTCTCTGGATTTAAGAATCAAAAACATTCAATTCGATTCGGGAACGAGATCCTTCTTAGGGAGCCTTCAATTTTTTCTGAATGAATGGTATGATGGAGGGGGGTTGGTTCAAAGGAAGCAACCGATTTTGGGAAGCCATTTCTTGAAGCATCTCTTTCAACCATTCTGCTGGTTTATCGATCGCCTTCGGTTGGGGGATCTCATCCATTTGGAGATTGTGAAGTTGTGACCGGTCTATCGGTGATCATTGTGAACTGGAATACAAAGGATCTCCTTTGCCAATGCATAGATTCGCTCACCCAGACGCTTAAGAAGATCGACACGGAGGTCTTTGTGGTGGACAATGGCTCCATAGATGAAAGCGTTGCAGTAGTCCGGCAGAAATTTCCGGAGGTGAGACTGATCGAAAACCCGGACAATATGGGATTTGCCAGGGCGAATAATCAAGCGATCTCCCTATCGAGTGGAGAATATTTACTTCTTCTCAATCCGGATACCCAGGTGAAGGATGAAACCGTCCTGAAAATGCTCTCTTTTATGGACGCTCACGCGAAGGCTGGATTGGTAGGAGCCCAGCTCTTGAACGCTGATGGATCCAAGCAGAACTCGATCGCCAACTTTCCGTCCTTGGCCACGGAGCTTCTCAACAAGAGCCTCCTGAGGTGGCTCTTTCCGGAGAAGTTCCCAGGAAAGGAGTGGGATTACTTTGGTCCTATCGAGGTAGACTCGGTCATCGGTGCCTGCATGCTGGTGAGGCGAGAGACCGTGGAGCAGGTAGGTCTGTTGGATGAGGAATACTTTCTTTTTTTGGAGGAAACCGACTGGTGCTACCGAATGAAAAAAGCCGGATGGAAGATCTATCATATCCCCCAGGCCGAGATCCTTCACTTCCAGGGGAAAAGTGCGGAGGCTGAGAAGGGGAAGGCCAGGATTGAATATTACCGATCCCGGTATCATTACTTCAGGAAGAACAGGGGAAGTTTCCAGTCGTCTGTTCTCTTTATCGGATCAATCATTAAATTGTCAGTTGAACTTGTTTTTGCTACCATTGCTTGTGTGTTTACCCTTTTCATGGTTAAGAAGTGGAGAACAAAACTCTCCACTTACCTCTATCTCATGTGGTGGCACCTGAGATTCTGCCCAGAAACGATGGGGCTAAGACCTAAGAAAGACAAGTTGCAAACTGCAAATTGAAAATCGCAAATTGGTTTTGAAGGGGGTTTTATGATCAACATTGCAGTGGTGGGAGCAGGAGCATGGGGGAAAAATCACATTCGAGTCTTTTCTGAGCTTCCCAATGTACGGTTGAAATACATCTGCGACAGTGATCCTTCTAAATTGGCTTCCGTACGAAAAGCCTATCCCCAATCGCAGACCGTTGAAAATCTAAACCCTATTCTTCAAGATCCGGAAGTCAGGGGTGTTGTGGTGGCTTCCTCAGCCATTTCCCATTATTCGCTATCCAAGGAGATATTGTTAGCGGGTAAGGATGTATTAGTCGAAAAACCGATGGCATTGAATGAAAAAGATGCTGAGGAGATGCTGGAGATTGCAGAGAGGAAAGACCGGATTCTCATGGTCGGCCATCTATTGATCTATCATTCTGTGGTCGATCGCCTGAAGGAGATGATTTCTTCAGGGGAGTTGGGGAAAATCCATTATATCTATACGCAGCGGGTTAATCTCGGGGTTATCCGTCAAGATGAAAACGCCCTCCTGTCATTTGCTCCTCATGACTTGTCTGTCATCCTTCATCTTATCGAAGAAAAGCCGGTTGTCGTCTCGGCTCACGGAGAAAGTTACATCCAAAACGGAATTGAAGACGTCGTCTTTCTCAGCCTTCGATTTTCAGACGGGAAAATGGCCAATGTCCATCTGAGCTGGCTCGACCCCCATAAGTTGAGAAAGATTACCATCGTAGGGTCGAAAAAGATGGCGGTTTTTGATGATATGGAAGTTTCTGAAAAGTTAAAGATCTATGACAAAGGTGTGAGGAGCCCATCTTATGATACTTACGGGGAATACCTCAGTTTAAGATTTGGGGATATCACGATTCCAAACGTTAAGATGGTGGAACCGCTCCGAGCCGAAGCAGAGCAATTTATTCACTGTATCGAATCGAGGGGGGAACCGAAGACCAGTGGCCGGGATGGGCTTGAGGTTGTAAGAATCCTAATCGCAGCCCAAGAATCCTTAAAAAAGAAAGGGGTCCCCGTTAACGTAGGAGGGAAATGACAACATGGAAAAAGCATATTTTGCCCATCCGACGGCTGTGTTAGATGAACCCGTGGAGATCGGAGAAGGGACGAAGATTTGGCATTTCACGCATATCAATTCCGGTACCAAAATCGGAAGGAACTGTAACATCGGTCAAAATGTGTTCATCGATTCAGGAGCGATCTTAGGAAACAATGTCAAGGTTCAGAATAATGTCTCCATTTACAGTGGTGTCATTTTAGAGGATGATGTCTTCTGCGGACCCTCCATGGTTTTCACCAATGTTTTCAATCCCAGAAGTTTCATTTCACGAAAGAAGGAATTCCGCAAGACCTTGGTGGGGAAGGGGGCTACGATCGGGGCAAATTCTACGATCATCTGTGGAAACACGATCGGCCAATATGCGTTTATCGGTGCGAGTTCAGTCGTGACGAAGAATGTTCCGGATTACGGCTTGGTCTATGGGAATCCGGGAAGGGTGAAGGGGTGGGTTTGTCAATGTGCTGTGGAGATCGCGTTTCGATCTGGAAGAGCAAAATGTCAGGCCTGTGGAAAGAAATATAAGAAAGACCGTGCCGGGGTGAGATTAATCGAGTAGAAAAAGGGGACAGGCTACTTTTTATACAAGGTTTTGGAATGCCAAGGATTTCAAGGGGATTAGCTGACGACTCTATTTACCATGTTATTAACCGTGGAAACGGGGGACGGGTTGTATTCCAAAAAGATAAGGATTATGAGGCCTTTGTTAACTTAATGAAGGAAGCAAAGATTCGTTATACAGTCAGGATTTTCGCTTATTGTCTGATGCCAAATCATTTTCATATAGTTGTAATGCCTCACGAGTCGGAAGATTTGAGTAAATGGATGCAATGGTTACTGACAAGTCATGTCCGCCGTTTCCACATGCATTATGGGACAAGTGGTCATATATGGCAAGGGCGATACAAAAGCTTTCTGATTCAAAAGGATAGTCATCTGTTAACTGTGCTTAAGTATGTGGAGAGCAATCCTCTAAGAGCTGGCTTAGTTAATTCAGCAAACAATTGGTTGTGGTCCTCCCACAGGGAGTCAGTTCAGAAGGGAGGCCACTTATTAATCGATGAGGTTCCTGTGGAATTGCCAAAGGAGTGGAGTAAATTTGTTAATGAATCGATTGCTGAAAAAGAATTAGAAAAATTGCGCCAGAGTGTGAGCCGTCAATCTCCTTATGGGGATTCATCATGGCAAGTTGATGTCAGTAAAGCATTTGGTTTGGAGTCAACGATTCGACCAAGAGGAAGACCGAGGAGAGAAGATTAGGGGAAAAAGTAGCCTGTCCCCTTTTGGGAGTTCAAAGGATGAAGATTGTGACCGTTGTAGGGGCAAGACCCCAGTTCATTAAAGCCGCCGCGGTTAGGCGGGCCATTAACACTTTCAATCGGGCTGCCACGAAGGCAGGCTCAAAGGGGCGAATTCGAGAAATTTTGGTTCACACAGGCCAACATTACGATTATCTCATGGATCGAGTCTTTTTTGAAGAGCTTAGACTTCCCAAGCCCGACTACCACCTGGGAGCAGGATCAGGTTCTCATGCTGTCCAGACTGGGAAGATGCTCGAAGGGGTCGAGAGGGTTCTCGAAAAGGAGAAGCCCGGGATCACGATCGTTTATGGAGATACAAATTCCACCCTCGCTGGAGCATTGGCTGCGGCCAAACTGAATATTCCAATCGGGCATGTAGAAGCAGGCCTACGAAGTTATCGCCGAAACATGCCAGAAGAGACGAATCGCCTCCTTACAGACCATCTTTCAACCCTCCTGTTCTGTCCAACGGCTCAGGCTGTCCGGAATTTATCAAAGGAGGGGATCCGAAACGGAGATAAAACTGTTGTCAAAAATGTGGGCGATGTCATGTACGATTCCATTCTCTATTATTCTCAAATTGCCGAAACAAAATCCACTATTCTGAAGGATCTAAATCTTCTTCCTCATACTCCGCACTCGGCACTCCGCACTCCGCACTATTATTTGGTGACCCTCCATCGTGCCGAGAACACAGACCACCCCAAAAGGTTAAAATCGATTTTTAGGGCGTTGGCAGAGATTGCAAAAGATTGTCCTGTTGTCCTTCCCCTTCACCCGAGGACTAAAAAGATGATGAGACTGCAACGTCTTATCAGAGAGGCAAAGGGGATTCAATTGATCGATCCGGTCTCCTATCTCGATATGCTAAAATTAGAGAGGCACGCCAAGGTCATTTTTACCGATTCAGGAGGGGTGCAAAAGGAAGCTTATTGGTTTAGAGTCCCTTGTATCACGCTCCGCGAGGAGACGGAGTGGATGGAGACAATTCAAGGTGGGTGGAACGTATTGGTGGGTTCAAGAACAAAAAGTATTGTTGAAGAGGTAAGACATAGAGCGGAGAGAAAACCTCCCTCAGGGGGAATGGGGGTATTTGGAGACGGAAAAGCGAGTGAAAAAATAGTTCAAATAATAGCAAAAAATTGCTTTTGATAGGATAAGTACGATGGAAAAATTAAGAGATCTCGCCAAAGAAGAGAGAAAAAAGATGGAAGAAGTCTTGAGTAACTGCCTTGGAAAGGAGGAACCCATTCTTTTTGCCTACCTCCATGGATCGTTTACAGAAGAGAGACCATTTCGAGATATCGATATTGCAGTTTTTGTGGATGAGTCAAGAATTTCAAAGGAGAGAGCTCTCGATCTTGAAATGTCGATTTCTCTGAGATTAGAAAAGATCATTAAGATGCTCATCGATGTTAAGATAATCAACTACGCGCCGCTTGCCTTTCAGTTTTATTCAACTGCAGGACGACTGTTGATATGCAATGAAGACGATCTGAGAGTGGACTTTTTAACGACAATGCGCAGCATTTATTTCGATTTCAAATTCTCGATGGAAAAATGTCGAAGGGATATGCATTAGCAGGTAGCAAATGAATACAAAGGAAGAGATCGTCAATTGTTTAAAAAACTTTTTTAATAAAAAGGCACAGCAGTATGGGTTAGAGATGGTTTTTCTGTATGGTTCTTGGGCTCGAGGATTTCCAAAAGAAGACTCTGATGTTGATATTGCTATTGTTTTTACCAAAGAGAATGGGGCAGATGACGAATTATTCTGTTATCTCAACGACATTTCTTTATCCTTATCAAGGGAGCTTGGACGAGAAGTAAATGGTATTGCGATTCAATCAGATTTTAATAAGCCGATGCTTTACTATAATGCCATCGTTTTGGGAATACCTGTATTTATAAAAGATAGCGATAAATACATATGCCTTAGAAATGAAGCAGTTTTCCAGATGGAAGACTTTAATCTATTTGGCATAGATTGGCAGGTTAGAATCACTAGGAAGAATTTGGAGGAGCTTAAACATGGGTGAATATCGATACGCCAGAGGCAGAATTGCTGAATCAATTCAATTTATATCTCAAGAATTAAAAGAATTTGAGGAGGATTATTCAGATAAGAATTGGACTGAATATCAAGAGGATAAGAAATTACAGAAATTAATCGACAGGACAGTTGAAAACATCCTTACAGCGCTCATAGACGTATGTGGAACGATTTTGACAGAAGAAGGCATAGGAACAGAAAGTTATGCGGATGCCTTAAAAAAATGTAGTAAATATTTTGGTTTCTCAGAAGAAGAACAGGAAAAGTTGGCAAATTTAGCTATCCAGCGAAACCGTCTGGCCCATCGATATTTGAACTTCCGATGGCAGGCCATAAAGATGTTTAATGAGCAAAAAAAGTCAGTCATAAAATTGATTTCGGTGATTTTAGAAAGGGAAGAGAAGAAGAGATGAACAAAAGAGATAAACAAAAAGGTTTAAATGGGAGGATAAATTGATACACGCAGTTATTTTAGCCGGCGGGAAGGGGACCCGCTTCTGGCCTTTAAGTCGGGAAGCTTGGCCCAAACAGATGCTCAATATCTTAGGAGAGGACACGCTTCTCCGACAAACCATAAAAAGGCTAGATGGTTTTGACCCAACATTGAATATTTGGATCTGTACCACTGAAGGCCTGGCTCAGGATATCCGTTTCCATTTGCAGCCCCTGGGAAAACAGGCTGAGGGAATTCGGTTTATCATTGAACCTGTAGGTAGGAACACAGCCCCGGCCATAGGGTTGGCTGCCATTACGCTTCACAACCTCTCACCCGATTCCATGATGATCGTGATGCCTTCCGACCATGCCATCAAAGATACCAAGGAGTTTCAAGAGAAACTTCGGTGTGCTATTGAGGTTGCTAAACAGGATTATCTGGTGACCTTTGGGATCAAACCACGGAAGGCAGAAACCGCCTATGGGTATATCCAGTCGAGTCAACCTTTAGCAAATTTCAAAGAGGAGGTATTTCAGGTCAAGAAATTCTTTGAAAAACCAGATTTGAAGACAGCGGAGTCGTTTGTCCAACAAGGGAGTTTCTATTGGAATAGCGGAATCTTCGTTTGGAAAACCTCCAAGATTCTGGAAGAGATTGAATCTCATCTTCCCTCTCTCTTTAGGGGACTTAAAAAGATCGGCAGCCAAAAAGATTCAAAAGGTGAGGCCTTCGCTGAGGTTTATGCTTCCTTTGATAACATTTCAGTTGACTATGGGATTTTGGAAAAGAGTCAAGTCGTCATGGTCGTTCCTTCCGATTTTGGTTGGTCCGACCTCGGAAGCTGGACCGCCTTGGACGATATCTTGGAAAAGGATGGGCATGGAAATATTGTTCAAGGAAATTCCGTTGATATTGGGAGTGAGCATTCTACTGTGATCGCCGGGGAGCGGGTAATGGCCACCATTGGTCTCAGGAATATGGTCGTCATCGATACCCCGGATGCCACCCTTGTCTCATCTAAGGAAAACGTTCAGGAAGTTCGGAAGGTTGTGGAGGCTTTAAAAAAGAGCAACCGAGATGAACATTTGATCCATCGGACCGTTGAGAGGCCCTGGGGAAGCTATACGGTATTGGAGAAGGGGAATCGGTATAAAATAAAGAGGATCGTTTTGAACCCCAAGGCGAAGTTAAGTCTTCAAATTCATCACCATCGGAGTGAGCATTGGGTAGTCATTTCTGGAACAGCCAAGGTGACGAAGGGAGAAGAAGTTTTTGATGTCCATTCAAATGAAAGCACGTTTATCCCCGTCTCTATGAAACACCGTTTGGAAAACCCAGGAATCATTCCACTCCAGATCATTGAAGTCCAGAATGGAGATTATGTTGAAGAAGATGACATCGAGCGATTCGATGACGATTATGGGAGATAAAAAGGTACTTCTTAGGGTAATCAACAAAGGTTATTAACATGAAGAAACATTCAGTTTCTGATCAGGAAAAAGAGAAAGTTATTTCCACCATTTCCTCTGTGCTTGAAAAGGAGATTGATGTAGTGTTCAGTTATGTCCACGGCTCCTTTTTAGAAAGGGTATTTAAAGACATTGACATTGCAATTTTTGTTGATGAAAGGAGGATACCATCTTTCCTCCGATATGAATTGCAGATGGAGTCCTTGCTAAACAAGGCAGTCGGGAAATTTACCTTTGATGTCCGAATCCTGAATGGAGCTCCCCTTTCATTTCGATATGAAGTGATCAAAAATGGAAAACTTATGATAACAAAGGATGAGGAAAGCAGGATTGATTTTGAAACATCGACTTTTAGCAACTATTTTGATTTTGCACCCTTTAGAGATAGCTATTTAAAGGAGGTGTTACGCATTGGAAGTAAACAAGAATAAGTTGAGAAAATTAATTTCTGAGCTAACAGATGCTCTAAGGGAACTGGAAGATCTAAGAAACCGGGAGAATGGAGAATTTCTTGGCAACTCTCATCTGGTAAGTAGTGCAAAGTACAACCTTTTGATTGCGATCGAAGCAGCGATTGATATATGTAATCACGTCATTTCTCGAAGACGTTATAGGACACCTGAGGATTATGCGGATACATTTAAAGTCATGGGGGAGGCGGGTGCTTTCCCGGAAGAATTTCTTAAAAATCTTATAGAGATGGCTAGATTTCGAAACCGACTCGTTCACCTTTACTGGACGGTTGACAAGAGAGAAATTTATAAAATCTTACAAGATAATTTATCCGATTTTGAAAAGTTCTTGCAATATTTAGGGAAATTTGTCGGCGAAGAAATTGGCTGAGAGGTTGAATAGGAAACAATAGTGAAAGGCATAAAGAAAGAAGAAGCTACACGAACGTCTATGACGGGGCCCCTGAGGTTCATCGAGATTCTCACCTCCATGCCCCTTTCCGTAAAATTATTTCTTCTTGTCGTCATCGCCCTTATCCTAAGAATCATCGTCTTCCTGCAACCCCAAATTATCACCATTGATGGCACACTTTATGTCAGAATGGCCAAATTATTCTCGGAGGGGAGGTATGAAGGAATTTCGAACACATACTTCACGCTTTATCCCCTCATGCTTTTTCTTGTGCAAAAGTTTGTAGGGGATTGGGAGCTCAGTGGGCGATTGATCTCGCTCATATTGGGAACACTCACCGTCATTCCGATCTTCCTTCTCGGTCGAAGTTTATATAATGAGAGAGTAGGATGGCTCTCAGCCTTTTTCTATATAACTCTTCCCAATTTTCTAAGATTTGATACAGATGTACTGCGAGATCCTACGTACTGGTTTTTCCTGGCCCTTACTCTTTGGCTCACCTGGGAGGGTTTAAAGAAGAATCGCCTACTGTTCATGGGGCTGGCAAGCATAAGCGCAGGCCTTGGAGCCATTACCCGAGTTGATGGTTTTATCCTTTGGGGTGTCCTCGCCCTCTATGTAGCTTTTTGCAGAACACCGCGGATCCCCATGAAAAGAAAAGCTTTGAATGTTGCCATCCTCGTCATTATTTTCCCGATTCTTCTCTCACCGATCTTGCTGTCAACAAAGAGGGATACGAACCATATAGCCGTTGGGGAGATGACATCTTTTTCTATCAATGTCATAAGACAGAACATGCGTGCGATCCTACGACCCGGAGACCCGATTGCTCGTATAAATACCGGGGACTACAAGTCATTACCCCCCCTTACCAAAGATGCACTTGAATTGGGGATTCGTCATAGATCTATTCTTGCGTTTTTTGAGGTCATTTACAAATTCATCAAATCTGCTAACCTCCTGATCGTGCTTATCCTCCTTGGTCTCTGGAAGAGAAAGAGGGAAGGGTTTGAATCGCCAGATTGGTATCTAGTAGTTGTGTTTACCGGCTTATTTATCATCTCAGCATCTTATGCCAGACAGATCTACTATTTCAGTACCCGGCATGGTCTCACTTTGGTATTGCCTTGCTTTTTTTTCGCAGGACATGGTTTGGACTTTATTGCCGAAAGGTTCTCCCGAGGATTGGATCATCTTACCTCAAGATGGAACATCATAAAAAAGTACCTCGTTCATTTCCTAACCCTCATTATAATCATCCTTTTCCTGGCCCAGGGGTTGTCGTTCAAAAGAAGTGAAAAATTTATTCAAAAGGAGGTTGGGCTTTGGTTAAAGGAGAAGGGCTATCAGGGATCGGTCATTATGGGACCGAAACAACTTCTTCGTCTAGCCTTTTATGCTGATGGAAAATTCGTAGAAATGCCCGATTCGTGGGAGAAGGCAATTCAGAGCATTCGTGAAAGTGAGGTTAAAATTGTCGTCGTTGATTCCTGCACCATAGAAAAAGACTGTCCGGATTTTCTCACAAATTGGTCACGTGCAGGTCTTTTTCCTCTTAAAGGACCCGCAGTCAAGAAAGAAAAGTGCCCGATAGACATCTACAGCGTTCAATAGGAAAGTTGTTTAAATCTGGGCCCTCCTCCCGCAGTCAGCAATACAGATTCTGAATCCCAACATGGAAATTCATTTTTTTTCTTGACAAAACAATTCCCTGGGTTATTATTGTTCTAGAAATGAACAATAGTCAAGAAACCTACCTTTTTAAGCCCTCCGAACGTATGCGTGATCTTCAGCTGTTGGAGGAGATCGAGCAGAACCCCAAGATTTCTCAAAGGGAGCTCTCTAATAAGTTCGGGATTGCCTTAGGGGTGACCAACGCCTGCATCAAGAGAATGGCCAGAAGGGGCTTGATTAGGTTAAAAGGATTCCCACCGCGAAGGATTGCTTACTATTTAACGCCAAAGGGTTTTTCGGAAAAAGCGAAACTGACGCTGCATTTCTTTTCTTATAATATTCAGCACTATGCAGAAATGAAGAAAGTGATTTCAGGAAGGCTCGTTGAGATGCAGGAAGATGGAATCAGGCGAATTGCGTTTTATGGAGTGAGCGACGAAATGGAAATTGCGTATATCACTCTCCAGGGATCGGATATGAAGTTGGTTGGTATTGCAGACGAAGATGTAGGGAAACAGGGGACGAAACTTCTTGGCCATAAAGTTCTCAGTTTAGGAGAATTGAAGGGTTTGAACCCTGATGCCATTTTGATCACCTTTTTGAAGGGGGAAAATTCATATATTAAAAATGTAACGAAGCAGAAGGATTGCAATGGGATCAAAATCTTTACCATTTAGAGGTGATGTATGGATATTTCAGGGAAAAAAATATTGGTAATCGGAGGGGCAGGGTTTATTGGTTCGCACACGGTCGACGAGTTGGTTAAAGAAGACGTCGCCGAAATTCGTATTTATGACAACTTCGCACGTGGACGATTGGAAAACCTCAGAGAGGCCCTGAGGGACCCTCGCGTCCAGGTCTTCCCACATGGAGGGGATTTACTCCATCGTGATGTTCTCGATGCTGCCATGAAAGACATCGATGGTGTATTTCACTTTGCCGCCCTATGGCTTTTGCATTGTTGGGAATATCCACGGGCTGCCTTCGAAGTCAATATCGGAGGCACCTTCAATGTTCTCGAAGCCTGTCTCAACCACCGAGTGAAAAGGCTTGTCTATTCCTCCTCGGCCTCCGTTTACGGCGATGCTCTCACGGAGCCGATGACGGAAGATCATCCTTTCAATAATACAAATTTCTATGGTGCTACAAAGGTGGCGTGCGAGCAGATGTGCCGGGCATTATACCACCGGTACAAAGACACAGAAAAACATTTTGATTACGTAGGTCTCCGATACATGAACGTTTACGGTTCCCGACAGGATTATTATGGGGCTTACATAGCAGTCATTATGAAGATACTTGATCGGCTGGACAAAGGATTGCTCCCCATTGTTTATGGGGACGGAAGCCAAGCCTATGATTTCGTCTACGTCTCAGACTGTGGCCGCGCGAACGTCTGTGCTATGAAGTCGAATAAGACGGATACGTTCTATAACGTAGGGACTGGGATTAGGACAACAATCAAGGAATTGGCAGAACACATCCTTGAACTCACAGGTTCAGATCAAAAAATCCAATATGAACCGGGTGGTATGACCTTCGTCAAGAACCGCATAGGGTCCCCGAAGAAGGCTGAAGATGAAATAGGTTTCAAGGCACAGGTTGGACTACAAGAAGGTTTGGAAAGACTTATTTCTTGGCGGAATAGCCATAAGGAAGAAGTTGCCGACCGGCGCCGCGCCGCTGGAATAGCTGGCGAATAATATTTTACTCGATCAGTAGAGGAATAGAGGTTCACGATGATACCGATAACGAAGCCTTACTTTGGTGCTGAGGAGCTACGGGCGGTTCAAGTGCCTCTGGAGAGCGGTTGGGTAGTGCAGGGGACGTTTGTGAAGGAATTTGAGAAGAAATTTTCTACTTTCACTGGAGCTCCTTTCTCTATTGCAACCACTTCTTGCACTACCGCGCTGCATGTTGCTATAGCGGCGCTGGGTTTGAAGCCTGGTGACCAGGTCATTGTTCCGGCTTTTACTTGGGTTGCCACGCCTAATGTCATCGAATACATGGGTGCAAGGCCAGTATTTTGTGACATTGAGCTGCCTACATTCAACATAAATGTGAGTCAGATTGAAACGTTGATCACATCGCGAACGGTAGGTATCATCCCTGTCCACCTCTTCGGATTATGTGCAGATATGGGACCGATTCTTGAGATAGCCAAAAAACATCATCTGTGGGTAGTAGAAGACGCGGCTTGTGCCTTTGGCGCATGGTACCATGGCAGGCATGCAGGTACATTTGGAGAAATAGGCTGCTTCAGTTTCCATCCTCGCAAATCGATTACTACGGGGGAAGGCGGCATGATCACAACGGCCCAACCCGAACTAGATCGATTGAGCCGCATTTTACGGGATCACGGTGCTTCGCGCACAGACTTTGATCGAGAAGGGATGAAATCAGCATTCTTATTAGCAGATTATAACCATCTTGGGTACAACTATCGTATGACTGACATACAAGGGGCACTGGGTTCTGCTCAGATGGAGCGGGCCAAGTGGATTATTGCTGAGCGGTCTCGGAGAGCCCGGTTCTATGGTGAGATCCTGACCAAGGTGGAGTGGTTGGAAATACCAATGACGCCTGACGGTTACGTTCACGGGTATCAGGCTTATGTGTGTTTGTTCCGCCCTGAAGAACCGAATCAGAAAAATGTTGAACAACTCCACAAGCGGCGTAACGAATTGATGGCGCGTCTAGAGGCAAAGGGGATTGCAACTCGCCAGGGGACTCATGCACCTGTGATTCAAGGTTACTATGCTGAGAAATATGGCCTGCGGCCTGAACATTTTCCCAATGCATATATAGCAGATCGATTGAGTCTGACATTGCCGCTTTATGTGCAAATGACAGAGGCTGAGCAAATCTTGGTTGTTAACGAATTAAGGAAGAGTTTTGAGGAATTATAGGCGGTACTATGTGTGGGATTGTAGGCATATTTAATACAAATGGAGCTCCGGTCTCACCGGTCGTCTTGCGAAAGATGACAGATGCTGTCTCACATCGGGGCCCTGATGGAGAAGGCTTTTATATTGATAATTTGGTTGGTCTTGGTCACCGCAGGTTGGCCATCCTTGATCTAACGCCTGCGGGGCACCAGCCTATGATAACGCAAGATAGGTCTGTTTCGATTACATACAACGGTGAGATATACAATTTCGTCGAGCTTAGGGCGGAATTGGAAGCTTTGGGCTATAAGTTTCACTCCAATACAGATACAGAAGTAGTTCTCAATGCTTTTCATGAATGGGGAACTGAATCTCTGATCCGATTCAATGGTATTTTCGCATTTGCCATTTGGGATAAAAGAGCTCAGACTCTTACTCTTGCTCGGGATAGATATGGGATAAAGCCGCTCTATTACTATCAAGATAATGATACCTTTCTCTTTGCCTCCGAGATAAAATCCTTTTTGCAGCATCCGGATTTCAAAGTGCAACTTGATTTTGAAGCCTTATACGAGTATTTCACCTTTCAGAATATCTTCACCGATAAAACTTTATTGGGGGGAGTAAAGCTTTTGCAACCCGGCCATATTCTCCAAATCTCGTTAGGAAATCGGCAAATATCCAGGAAAGAATATTGGGATTTTAATTTTAGAGAGATGGAGAATCACCCCTCCTTTGGCGAAGCTACAGAAGAGGTGAACAGACTATTTTGCCAAGCTGTTCAGAGGCAGCTCGTAAGCGATGTGGAGATTGGTTCATATTTGAGCGGTGGGATTGACTCTGGATCAATAACAGCGATTGCTGCTAGGAACTTTCCTTATATAAAGACTTTCTGTATTGGATTTGACCTCTCCTCGGCATCGGGTCTTGAACTCGGGTTCGACGAACGAGAAAAGGCTGAGATGATTTCCGCCATTTACAAGACCGAGCATTACGAGATGGTTTTAAAGTCAGGGGATATGGAGAGGTGTATGGAAAAACTTATCTGGCACCTGGAAGATCCCCGGGTTGGACAGAGTTATCCCAATTTTTACGCAGCAAAATTGGCAGGGAAGTTTGTCAAGGTAGTTTTAGGTGGAACAGGGGGCGATGAGTTGTTTGGAGGTTACCCCTGGCGGTATTATCGGATAGCAGCAAGCACAGGCTTCGAAGATTATGTGGACAATTATTACCTCTATTGGCAACGACTGGTCCCCAACCGTCTTCTACAAAAAATCTTCTCCCCTGTTTGGGACAAAGTAAAGCATGTGTGGACGAGAGATATTTTGGAGGATGTACTGAAAAAAAGAAAAGACAGTCTCGAAAAGCCCCAGGATTACGTTAATAATTCACTCTATCTTGAGGCAAAAACCTTCCTCCACGGCCTCCTCTTGGTTGAAGATAAGCTTAGCATGGCCCACAGTCTTGAGTCGAGGGTTCCCTTTCTTGACAACGATCTGGTGAACTTTGCTTCACAGCTTCCGGTGGATTACAAACTGAAGAGGCTTGATGAGGTTTTGAGGATAAATGAAAATGAGCCAGGCTTAAAGAAGGGACTCTACATCGAAAAATCCCGTGATGGTAAAGTCATTTTGAAAGAAACGCTGCGGAGATATGTTCCTGATGGGATAGTGCATCAGGAAAAGCAGGGCTTTTCAGCTCCTGATGCGAGCTGGTTTAGAGGTGAAAGTATTGAGTATGTGAAGCGTACAATCTTAGACAAGAAGGCGAAGATTTTTGATTATATGGATTACGATGCCGTTAAGGAAGTTATTCAAGAACACTTAGAAGGGAAAGAGAATCGAAGACTTTTCATTTGGTCTTTGATCTGTTTTGAGTTATGGAACAGGATATTTATTAAATGAATAGAAGTTTTTTATGAGCGGTCGATGGAGGTTGATATGGGAGGTAGGGATATCGTTTATGATGAAAAACAACAGCAGACCAGTAACTGTTTTTCATATAAATGGGGGAAAAAGGAAACTTATGAGAGTGATGCTGTGAAACAAAAGGCCTATCGATGGCTGGTTGAACGCTATTTTGGGTCAGATGAGGAAAGGAATAACTTTCTGGTTCAGAACAAAGGGAAAAAAATGCTGGATGCGGGCTGTGGAAGTGGGTTTTCTACATTGGTCCTTTTTGGTAAAGACTTGAATGATATGAAATACTTGGGAGTTGATATATCTAATTCTATCAATACAGCGAAGGAAAGATTTGTTTCGTTAGGCATCCGTGGTAATTTCATAGAGGAATCCATAACAACGATGAAGCTAAATGAAGGGTTCGATTTCATTTTTTGCGAAGGAGTTCTGCATCATACCTCCAGCCCTTTCAAGTCGCTCGAAAATCTTGTCTTTCATTTGAATTCGTGCGGCGTCATCATGTTCTATGTGTATAGAAAAAAGGCTCCTGTGAGAGAGTTGCTAGATGATCTGATCAGGGAGAAGCTCAAGAGTTTAGATGATGATGAAGCTTGGAAAAAGCTCATGCCATTAACGAAGTTAGGGAAAATTATAGGAGATTTGAATAATGATATAGAAATTGAAGAAGATATAGAATTGTTGGAAATTCCTAAAGGTAAATACAATCTTCAAAGGTTTTTTTATTGGTTTTTCATAAAAATGTTTTATGAGAGAAATTTTTCTCTCGAAGAGATGAACCATGTCAATTTTGACTGGTACAGGCCTTTGAACTGTCATCGGTTTCACTCGGAAGAGATTGAACAATGGCTTAAGGAGCTGAAATTACAAAAGATACGATTTGTGGTTGAAGAGTCTGGAATTACAGTGGTAGCAAAAAAGTCTTAGAAATAATTTGTGAAATTAAAGACAAACTCCTATGGGAAAAGCACAGAATTCAAAACTGATACAAGAGATAAAAGATTGTGGCGGAGGATTTTTTGAGGTCACAACTGCTAAGATCCTCCTTCGCTTTATTGCTTTTTTGTTTAGATGCAAGAAAATCAAATACAATAGAGTCGTATCTCTTGGTGATTTGTTAATCGATAGAGTGGAGAAAGCGAAGTTTTTGGGTTTTGGAGAAGGAACGACGATCTACGATAATAGTTTAGTCATTGGGGATGTTAAGGTAGGCAAGAATACTTGGATAGGTCCGTATACATTGCTCGATGGTAGCGGTGGACTAACTATTGGTAGTTATTGCAGCATCAGCACGGGGGTACAGATTTATACTCACGATACAGTGAAGTGGGCTTTAAGCGGTGGGAAGGCCGGATACGAAACAGAACCCACAACGATAGGGAATTGCTGCTATATCGGCCCTTTGAGCATTATAGGAAAAGGCGTTAATATTGGGGATCATTGTCTTATCGGGGCGAAAAGCTTTGTGGACAAGAATATTCCTGATAAATCTATTGCCTTTGGTAGTCCTGTTAATTTGGTTGGTAAGGTTGAAATTAATGAAAAAGGGATGACAAGAATTATTTTTTTTAAGAAAGATTAAATGAAACCAAGAATTTTAGCTTTTTTCCATAAAAGAGAATACATTAATCGCACAGAATCCCTTATCCATCAAAACCTCTCTCAAGAATTTGATATGTTTTTTTATGGACCTGGTTATTGTGATGTAAAGATCGATGATGCTAAAGAGGTTTTTAGAAAGTATGGCCCATTTGATGCAATTTTCATCGATGACTTTTCATATATTTATGACGCTTCAATTGCCAATGAATACTACGTATTTTTTTATGATCCTCGAGCCTTTTTTAGGGAACATCCAATTTTTCCCATAAACGTCTTTGATATTGATAAACCAATCTTTCTTATCATGACAAATTGCGATCCTTACTATATTTCATTGAGAGAGGACTGGATTGAAAAGCTTGCGTCATTCCCAGGAAAAATTGTCGGCTTTTTGGGGCCAGAGTATTCCAAACCGTTATCTTTAATTGATAAAAAAGGAGAAGAGTTTACAAAAGATGTGTCCATGACCGTTTCAGATTTGATTCATAGAATTGGTGGTATCTCAAAAGTTATTCATCTACCGCACTGTGTTGGAGAGGATGAATTCCTGGAGCCAAAATCTCATAAGAAACTTACGATTTGTGTTCCTGGAGTTCTTTATCATTCTCGCAAGAAGGCAATTTCGAATATTGAAAAATCGCTGAACATTTTAAGGATCAGTAATCTCAAACCGAAAAGAGTGTTTCAGCAATCAATAATATCTTTCAAAAGACCAGGAACAATCTGGCCGTTTTTGAGGTCATTGTTAAATACCTTGGTAAAGCTGAAAAAAATGGAATTGATAGACCAGATGGCTATAGTTCCTTTCCATGCTGTCAAGTCCTATGATCCCAAGGACCTTATAAAGATTGAAGAAATGAGAATACGTTACCGCACCATGATCAATCAGGCCAAATATACTTATACGTGCGGTAGTGCCTTGGGTTATCCTATTAGAAAATTCTTTGAAATCCCTGCAGCGGGGAGCTTGCTTATGGCTGACCCCTTTTGGAATTACCAAGTGTTAGGTTTTGAGGATATGGAGAATTTCGTGGTCTGTTTGCCAGATGATGTGGTAAAGAAGATACAGGAATTAGAAGAAAATTCTGCTCTCTATGAGAAGATACTGAAGCAATCCCGGGAATTCATAAGAGAAAGGCATACCGTAAGTGTGCGCATTTCTCAATTTCGGAAAGTGTTTGATTCAATTGTGGGACGTCGGTATGATTATTCTTTTTGGGAAAACGGGGAACTGAGAATAAACGAGGAATAAGGATATACACCAGTGAATGTCAAATACAGAGCCCATGCCTATTTAAGTATGGTGAAAATGTTGAAGCGGCTAGGGTATTTCTTTCTTCGCGTTGTTGGCCTAGTGGAGGTCAGTGAATCCTTGGTTTCACTTCTTCGCTTCGTTCACCCATATTTCCGTAAATTAGTAGTAATACTAGTTTTGAGTATACTGTCACCTTATGTTGAGCTTTTTTCTTACAGTTTATTAGTTCCTCTTTTCCAAGAAACAGGAGATTTTATTACAAGAGGGCAAAGCAACAGGGCTTTTGAGCTTCTGGGGAGAATAGGGGAAGTATTCCCAGCAGAGTATCGCTTTTTTGGCCTGGCTTTACTGATAGTAGGTGCAATTACTGTTAAAAACCTTGTTATGTATATAGCTCTTACATCTAGTAGTTGGATGCAATGGCAGATGCTTACAGACTTGCGCTATGCTGTTCAAAATCAATATTTATCTGTTGGTTATAGTTTTATTGCAAAACGTAAAGCAGGAGCGTTATTGGATTGCATTGGTAACCAAACATATGCTGCTGCAATAGGAATAGGAAGTTTAATCGATTTATTGGCGTACAGTATTCATATTCTAATACTTATGGGCTTCCTGGCCTATTTGTCTCTGTTAAATCTGTTATTGGCGCTTGGCTTTGCTCTATTGTTATCTTTAGTTCTTTTTGCAATACAACGTAATATACGTAAGGCTGGAGAAGAGTCGTATGATGCAAGTATAAAGCTTAATAGTTATTATGTAGAAAGTCTAAATGGAATGCGCACAATCCGCATGTTTGGAAGGGAAATTTATGAGCTTAATCGCTTTAAGGATTTGTCCGAATATTTCCGAAGATCTTATTTTAAAATTGCGCAATGGGCAAACTTGATCTCAGGAAGCACAGAATTGCTTACTATAACAGGAATAATAGGTATTCTGATATTTTCAGCTTTTCTAAATCCCAATAAGAAAAGTCCCCAACTTAGTGGAACCTTAATAGTTTTTATATTAGTCCTTTTTCGCATGCTGCCTTATATCATGAGGTGGAATAGTCTCAGGTCTGGCCTAGTGGCTAGTACACCAGGTATAATTAGTACTGAACGTATGCTAAGAAAAGAAGGCAAACCTTATATTCAAGGAGGTAGTTTTCCATTTGCAGAATTAAAGGAAGGTATATTTTTTGATAATGTAACCTTCTGCTACGATGATAGACCGGATCCGGCTCTGAAGAACGTTTGTTTAAAAATCCGGGTCGGTCAAACTACTGCATTAATAGGCGAATCAGGTGCAGGCAAATCTACATTGGTTGATTTGGTATTCCGTTTATATGATCCACAAGAGGGTACAATTTATGTTGATGGAATAGATTTACGAAAACTAAATTTAAAACAGTGGCGTGACCGGATTAGTGTTGTAAGCCAAGATACATTCGTATTTCATGACACCCTACTAGAAAATATTCGTTATGGCAAGCTAAGCGCTAATGCTGATGAGATTCAGAATGCTATAAAGATTGCTTATTTGGATGAGTTTATTCGGAGTTTACCCAATGGGCTGGAAACCTTGGTAGGTGACCGTGGGGTTCAACTCTCAGGGGGGCAACGCCAGAGATTAGCAATAGCCAGAGCAATTCTGAATGATGACGCAAAACTCTTGATTTTTGATGAAGCTACCAGCGAATTGGATACGCAGACGGAGAAAAAAATACAAGAGGTTCTTACTTATTTACAGAAAGGCCGTACTATGATTACCATCGCACATCGCCTTTCAACAGTTGAGCATTCAGATCAGATAGTGGTGCTGGAACAGGGTCACGTCAGAGAGGTGGGCAATCCAAAAGTGCTCAGAAGCTTACCGTCATATTATGCAAAATTGTTGGCACAACAAGAGTGAGGAGAAAAGGATTCATGCTTGGGTTGATACAATTAGCCAGTTTTTCGGACAATGAAGACAAAATTAATAAACAAATTAAGGAATTAGAAAGGCTCAATCCGAATATAAAGGTTTTCATGATAGATGATAGGCATATTAAATCTACTGAGAATTTCAGCAATTTAAAACGCTACGGAGGCAATATTTACCGCTTGCTTGCTTTCTTAAAAAAGCAATCTTCCCAAAGGGATGATATCATGCTGAAACTTTACGCGGAAGAGTATATGGATAGGGAAAAACTTAGCAGGTTGTCAAACTATCATGAAGAAACAAAAAAAATGGTCAGCCTTTTCTGCCCGAGCGTGAGTAGATCTACGTCCTCGAAAAGGATCATTGCTGAGATATGGTCCTTAGGGAAAATCAATGTGCCCACTGGTCTTTTTGGAATTATTCATAATGCTATTTATGATTTAAGAAGATTGATTAAATCAAGAGAATTAGGACTCAGGGCAATAATTCTGAGATCTGGTAATCAAAAGTTTATAGACGTAGCCAGATATATAAGGAAAATGTACCAATCACTATTTTTAGAAACATCTGGATTTGCAAATAAATCGCTTGATGGGAATGACTGTTCTCTTCCAGAACAATGTAGCTTTAGACATGATTATCCCTTTGATTATTCAATCTATTATGGTGATAGAGAGGATCATAAATATTATCTCGTGGATAGGGTCTCTGATTTTATCCCTTTTCCAAGAAGTATTCATTTTGTGACTTCAAACGTATGCAATCTTAAATGTTTGATGTGTCCATATCATTCCCCGAGATATGAAAATCTGAGACAAAGTGATTTTTTTAGTAAAAGGCGATTTGTATCCCTAGGTCTGGTCAATAAGATAGCTGAAGAGATGTCAACATATGGTACTTCAGTTAGCTTAGGTCAATTAGAGGAACCACTGTTACATCCGCAAATTATAGATATTGTAAATTCCTTTGCCAGCCGAGGAATTTATGTCCATTTAACCACGAATGGAACGATGGTAAATAAAGAAAGAGCAAAAGCTTTAGTTGATGCTGGTTTAAAATCGATTGCCTTTAGCATAGATGCAATTACTCCGGAAACTTATCGGAGAATTCGTGGACATAATCTCAATGAAGTTGTAGAAAATATGAGATTTATCTTAACGCTCCGGAAGGAGAGTAAAATAAATATATCTACGAGGGTCTGTATTATTAATCAAGAGGGCGCCGATCAAGAGATTAGCAAATTTATTGAATTTTGGAAAGGCGAAGGGATTGATTGTGTAAGTGTATATCAACTTACTCTGGTGGAAGAAAATGCTGAGGTACGTGTAAACAAATTAAACTATCCATTGGCCAGAGAGATTCGCTATCCCTGTGGACAGCTGTGGGAACAGTGCTTTGTTTATCCAAATGGGGAGGTTTCAATTTGTTGTACAACGATGTTTTCTGTTCCGAAATTTGGAATACTGAGCATGGGAAATGTAAGCGATCAAACCCTTAAGGAGATATGGTGCGGAGAGCGTTATTCTCAAGTCCGCCGAAGTCTAATAGATGCTATGTGGGAGAAAATTCCGCAATGTGAAAATTGCTTAATATGGAGAAACTATGAAACTATATATGAAAAAATAGACAGGACCACAGTTAGGGGATACAACGCCATTGAGGAATTCTATCTCTTTGATAGAAGAAGAAAATCATTATGAGAATTCACGTTTATGGAAATAATTTAAACGAAGGCTATAATTTTTGTTATTTGCTTGACAATAAAGGAGTTAAAGCAAAGTTATTTACTCTGGAGTATCCTTTTGAACAGGAATTCCCCGAATGGTGGAGCAGTCATGGCATTAATGAAAAACTAATTCATTATATAGGACCAATGGAGGTTAACCATTCTTCTATATTTTCCAGATTTCCTCTTATGCTTAAAGGAAATATTAGGGATTTGTATAGAGAGATTTCAAAATCCGACCTTATTTTTCTATCGGAGGATGGCCCTGCGTTAATGAATGGTATATCTAGGCCGATGGTTTTTTTAAGCAAAGGTTATGATTTACAGGTAACTCCTTTTTTAAAAAACAACATTGGGAGTATTTTAAAAGGTGATATTGGTAGCAGCTTAGCTTCATATCGTCAACGGAGAGGGATAAGAAGGGCAAAGCTTGTGATTGCAACACCGAATCAGATGGAAATCGTCAAAGAATTAAAATTAAAAATGGTTTCTTTTAAATTCACTATTCCCATGAATACTGACCACCTAGAAAGATATGATAGCGATTTTTATAGGACCATATATAATAGGTACAAGAAATATGATTTGGTTTTATTCCATCCCACAAGGCAATTTTACTTTGCTCATCGAGAGTGGAATAAGTACCTTAAGGATAATGACAAGCTTATTGAAGCCTATTCAAGTTATTGTAGGTATACACAGAAGAATGTCGTACTACTTTTGGTCAAGAAGGGGTTAAAAGAAGATATAGAAGAAAGTGAAAAGCGAATAATTAATCTTGGAATTAGAGATAAAGTTGAGTGGGTCCCGGAAATGGAAAATTACAAAATAAGAACTTTTTATAAACTGCCTAATAGTATTGTTTGCGATCAATATTCGCCTTATTTGGCCTACCTGGGTAACATAGGTAGAGAGGCCTCATTTTATGGAAAGGTAATAATTACGGCTTTTAATTATGACTGGAATAGGAGGGTTTATGGTGAGGATATGCCGAGAAACGTTTTTCCTGCGACATCGGTTAGGGAGATTTTTGACCATTTAAGAACTATTGAAAATTTTTCCACGGACGCTCTTGACTGCATCAGAGAAGATGCAAAAAGCTGGTTTTCAAGGTTCTACGATGGAAATACAATCATAAGTAGATATATTGATATGTTTGAGAAGGTCTTGAAGGGTTCATATACAGAATATATTTCCCATGATAACCAGGGAACTTATGCCTAGAAGGATTGAACTTCGGAAATTTCCATTTCCCTACAAATGCGCCTTGACAATTTCAAACGATGCTGAATATATGGATTGGGGTGCTTTTCTTGAAATTCATGAGTATTTGAATACTGAAAGGCAAACAAAGCTAGGGGAAGGCCTTAATCTGGAAATGGGTGATAGTTTTTTCTTTTATACAGCGAACCCAAGGATGAATATTTCGTATTTTGAGGGTACAAGTTCTAAGCGTTCTCAATATGCGCCGAAAATGCTAGAGTTGATGAAAGCAGGTTATTTGGACGTATTACATACTTATGGGGATTTTGATTTTGTAGGCGGATTTAAACGTGAGATGGCTGAAGGAGCTTTAGAGGAATTAAAGGCGAATGATATTTATGTTAGGGTATGGACTAACCATAGTACTGTGAATAATCTCCAAAATATAGGAGGAAAGTCTGGCTATTATCAACATGGCGATCTGCCAAGCAGTATTGCCTACCACACGGATATTACCACGCAATATGGAATTAAATATTTCAATTTGGATTCTAATTATACGAATGAATTCGGCCAAGATAGGAAAAGGGTGCTAAAGGAACTTGCAATTGAAACAGGGCACTTGCTTAGGAAATTACCACCATTATTGGCGCGCAGAAACTTACCAGAAGTTATACGATCATTGAAATTCAGTGAACCTCTGTTTGGCATTGACCTTTTAAGAGATAAAAGGGACGTTTATACATTCAAAAGATTCAGATTTAATAGACCGTTGAAATTTGCTCCTGATAGCACTACCTTGCGATTGCAACTGTCCCAAGAGAACCTCCGACGACTGATATCACTAAATGGCATTACGGTTATTTATCAACATCTAGGGTGTCTAAGGTCTAGGGATGGAGTAGCTTCAAGGAATGAATTCCCATACTTTGACCAAGATAGTTTGGAGGCACTGCATGACTTATCAGTCTTAAACAAAAGCGGGGATATCTTTATAACTACGGTTTCAAGACTCCTAAACTACCACTGCACTTGTTCCAATCTGCAATGGCTTTATCATATAAAGGGCGATAACCAGATAGAAGTTCTAATTGAAAAGGTAAGGGACGGAATTTATGGGGACTACATTCCAAAGATCGAAGAATTGCAAGGAATAACTTTTTATACACCTGATCCAGAAAACACCTCAATCTTCATTAAAAGAGATGGCGAAAGTATAAGAATTCAGGATGTAGAATTGAATTCAGCTGATTATACTGGCCGAAGAAGTATATCTATTAAATGGACAAATTTGATCTATCCTTTTTAGGAAAGTTGACAAGTGAATTTTGCAATTGATCCTAAAGTAAAAGATTTAATGTCTTCATACGACAAAGAGTTTTTTCGTATAGAGGTCGAGGAAAGAAACTTTGAGGATTACTTAAAAAGAATTAGGGCAATTGATTTTTGTGGGAAGGAAATGGTTTTGGATTGTGGATGTGGTATTGGTCAATGGACCTTGGCTTTGGCTCTTGAGAACAGGTATGTGGAAGGTATAGATATCAATACGACTAGACTTTTTCTGGCAAACCACCTTTCAGAAATCAATAATGTTCAAAATATTCATTATAGGTTTGGAAATATGGAGCAGTTACCTTATACTGAAGAAAAGTTTGACAACATTTTCTGTTGTGGTGCTCTGATGTTTAGTGATTGCAATAAAACGATTAAGGAGTTTGCAAGAGTGTTGAAAAAAGGCGGTAGAATTTATATATGCGGTAATGCAACAGGATGGTATGTCCACTTGTTGATAAATAGGGGTTTAAAAGAAAAAAACCTTGCTACTGTTAGAATTACATCAAAAATCCTATTGAAACATTTGATAGGCAGAGACAGATCTCCGGTAGTCCTTAGTAAAAGTAAGATAATTACTTTAGCCAACATGAGTGGCTTAGAGTTGGTCGAATTCGACCATGAAGGTTCTATTATCATCAACCATGAAATTAAAGAAGTCCGGGTTTTTTATCCTCAACGACCCTTTGGATTAACAACAGTTTTTGAATGTATTCTGTGGAAAAAGTGAGAGGTATTCTAACCCTTCAGCTTGGAGAGGAGAGTAAGGAGCATAATTTTAGTTCTCTGATTTATGTTTTTTGTAAAGGTTCATGAATATCTGTAATAAAAGAAGTTAGCTGGATTTTGCGTTTTACTGACGAAGGAGGGATGTAGAGAATTGTGATTAAACTATCATAATATCCCGCAAGGAATTTTCACAGAGATTTTAGATTTATAAGTTTTCCCTTGTTTCTTCCACACCATTATTCAGTAATTCAATGTGGAAGCTTGATTGCTTTTATAATTGTTATGGTTAGTTTACTCTCGAGATACGGGATGGTGCCCGGGACAAAGAAACTGGCCTCTTACCAAGGAATGGATATCCAGCGAAAACATAACACTCAACCTGGGATATTCAACAATCAATGTCAACAGCAATTACTCACTGCCCATGCCCCCATTAGTCCTCTTGTCAGTACCAGCATGGATATAATAGGAACAATTGATCAAGTGACGTTTTTCCAAGCCCGGGATTTCAAAATGTATTTACTCGATGACATCCTGAGAAAAATTGACCGCACGAGTAGGGCGGACTCATTGGAGCTTCAGGTTCCTCTATTAGATCATAAACGTGTCGAGCCTGCTTTTTCCCTTCCCCTTCCTCTCAACATTCTCGCGAACGGCTTCGCACAACACGTGAAAACGAAATACTTGCTCGAGAGGAGCGCTGCACAGTTTTTTTCGGAGGACAGTTTAAGTCGGCCAAAGATGCGTTTCAGCACTCCGATCGTGCAGTGCTGCAAAGATCCTCTTAAAAAACGTATTGAAAAATCTCTCCGGGATGCCCAAAAGCAGATTTTCAACTGGATTCAATCTAACTCTGTGTCTAGAAAATGTTGGGCGTTTGTTTCGTGACAATGATTCACTTGTTGTGAAGATTTGATGCATTTTCATCTTTGAATTATGAATGAAGAGCCTTCATCTTTGGAGTAAACAGTGAAGCGGCTTTTGTGGAATCTAATTTATCAAGGGACACTGATATTCTTATATCCCATTAATTATTTTTTATCAAAAAAGCGCAAAAGAATCTGGTACGAAAACTCTGTTCTGCATATATCTTATATGGTCCATATTCCCTATTTTACGGTGATAATTTTAAGGAAATTTGGAATGAAAGCTGATTATTTAGCCGTAGGAACCAGTGAAGTTTGGGATAAATGTGATTTGCAAAAGCCTACCTCTCGTTGGCCTCCTATTCAGGCCTTCCAGGAGTTTTTCTTTCTTTGGAAAGTAGTGGCAAAATACAAGGTTGTACATCTACATTTTGCAACCACGATGTCAATATCAGGATGGGATCTCCGCTTCTTAAAGATAATGGGTAGAAAAGTTGTGATTCACTACCGCGGGTGTGAAATACGAGACCGGGAAAGAAATATGTCGTTACATCCAGAATTTAACATATGTCAAGAGTGTAATTATAATGCGAGTATATGTAAAAGTAAAATTATTAAACGAAGGAATAAGATGGCCGAAAAATATGGAGATTTGTTTTTGGTTACAACGCCTGATTTAAAGGACTTTGTCCCTGAAGCAGAACACTTCCCTTTTTTTGCGCCAGAAATCAGTTGCCAAGATTTTTCCGTGCAACATAATAAACGTATTGGGAAAGATGACATAAAAATTGTGCATGCAACCAACCATGCTGGTATCGAAGGTACTAAATATATTGGAGAAGCAATTCATCATTTAAAGGAAAAAGGGTATAAAATTGATTTTGTTTTTCTCAGTGGTGTACCCTATGAGCGAGTTTTGGAGGAATATAAAGATGCAGACCTTTCCATTGGTAAAATGAAGATGGGTTATTACGCCAATGCGCAAATTGAGAGTATGTTTTTTGAAGTTCCAACCATTACTTACGTTCGTCCTGAATTTATGAATAACGAATTGAAAAACTCTGGGTTTATATTTACTACAATCAAGGATCTGGAAAAAACGCTTGAATATTACTTAACTCACCCAGAGGAACTGGCGAATAAAAAAAGGATCACTCGCGCCTCTATTCTTCGCCTCCATGACAACGAAAAACTGGCCAAGCAGCTAATTAATTTGTATGCGAGAATTAGTTCTTAGCTCGAGAGGCGGGAGACCGTTCCTCGAATACTAATCACTGAAGTCTAGAGTAACTCCATATGAGGAGTTTTAGTTGTGAAATCATCTCTTGTGGAATTTCTTCGTTCACCCCTTGATGGATCGTCCTTAATACTGGAAGTAATTGAGCAGAATGATGCGGAGTTAGCGACAGGGGTGCTTCGGGATGCTTCAGGTAACCGGTTCCCTATTCTGGAAGGGGTACCTTTTTTCGCTAAAGACGCTGGAGTAGATGAAACCTTTTCTTTCAAGTGGAAACTCATTGGTGATTCTTATGGTTACGATGAGCCCACCCGCAGCACTCGCCAGAATTGGTACTTAGAGCGTTTTGGCTTTGGGACGCGTGATAAACTCTTGGACTTCTTACAAAGTAAGAGATTAGTTCTTGATGCGGGTACTGGCAGCGGTGTAGATGCGGCGATGTTTGCAGAGTCAGGATCGACTGTGATAGCAATTGATCTAAGTCAAGAGGCCGCCTTGGCGACTTATCGCCACCTGGGTCATTTACCTAACGTGCATATCCTGCAGGCTGACTTGAATCGCTTGCCATTTGCATCCGGCGTCTTCGATTATATCTCTTGTGATCAGGTTTTGCACCATACACCGAATACAGCACATTCATTTTCTTCTCTGGTAAAGCACCTGTGTAGAGGTGGGTATCTTGCCGCCTACGTATATAGGCGTAAAAGCCCGATACGTGAATTTACAGATGACTATGTGAGGACGTATACAACTAAAATTACGTCCGAAGAGTGCTATAAGTTCTGTCAAGGTGTCACCCGCTTGGGCAAGGCTTTGTCTGACCTTAAGACCGAAGTGATGATTCCAGATGACATACCATTGTTGGGTATTCAAGCCGGCACGCAGGACGTGCAGCGTTTCTTCTATTGGAATGTCATGAAATGCTTCTGGAATGACGAATATGACTTTGTGACAAACGTCATCATCAACTTCGACTGGTATCATCCCAAATACGCTTGGCGACATACCCCCGAAGAAGTGCGTAGCTGGTTTAAAGAGCATGGTTTGATATTAGAAACATTTAATATAATTCCGAGTGGTATTGCGGCACTGGGCAGATCACAAAGCATACATTACTGAGCAAATCTATGACGAAAATATTGCTTACAGGTGCGACTGGGTTTATTGGTAGTCGCCTTGTTCATTTGTTTCGAAACAGACATGAAATCTTTGAGCTAGTGAGAAGAATACCAGTTGAGAATGCTCCCACTGGGGTTCACTGGATCCATCAAGACTTGACCATGCCCTTAGAGTATTCACGGTTGCCAAAACATGTCGATGCCATTATTCATCTCGCACAGTCAAAGTTTTACAAACAATTTCCTGAAAGCGCTGGCGATATCTTTGATATGAATGTCAAGAGCACATTTCAACTCTTGGAGTATGCACGAAAAGCGGGCGTCGAACATTTTGTCTTTGCCTCGAGCGGTGGTGTCTATGGCTACAGCTATGAGAAATTCGCAGAGACTGACCCAGTCAATCCCCTGAACTTCTACCTGAGTTCAAAACAAAATGCAGAGTTATTAATTGCCAACTATAAACTGTTCTTTCGCACTGTTGTCTTTCGTTTCTTCTTTGTGTATGGGCCCGGCCAGAAAGGCATGCTTATTCCAACTCTGGTGAGCAAAGTCCTAAATGGACAAACTATCATGATAGAAGGCAATCCAGGCCTCCGAATCAATCCAATTTACGTTGAAGATGCTATACGGGTATTTGAGCCAGCCTTGAATTTACAAACATCCGATCTTTTCAATGTAGCGGGAGATGAGAATGTGACAATTTCAGATTTGGTGAAAGTGATTGAGAGCGTAACAGAGAAAAAGGCGATTGTAAAATATACTGATAAAAATCCGCAGGGGGATCTGATCGGGGACAATGCGCGAATGAAGGAGATGTTGGGTGTTTACCCCAAGACTCGTCTATTTGATGGTTTGCACCAAATGCTATGAAATTGAAGTAGGAGTTATCTGAGGAATTTGGATGGATAAGATTCGAGTACTGCATTGCCCTGGTACGGTGGCAGGAAACCCTCAGAGGCTTGCTCGTGCTGAAAGGGAACTTGGTCTTGACAGCTGGGCAGTCTCTTTTTCTAGCAACCCTTTCGGTTACGAAACGGATGAGGTAATTTGGAGGGATGGAGATAATGTTATTATGCGAGACGCCAAACGTCTAAAGTTACTATGGCGGGCTCTTCGAAATTTTCATATTATCCATTTCAATGCTGGTCAATCCATTATGGTGCATAGATTCGCTGAAAATGAGACAATTCATAAGTCCCTGATAAGAAAAGCATATTGCCTATTTGATCTATGGGATCTCCCTTTGTTAAAGATGGCAGCTAAAGGAATTGTCGTAACTTATCAAGGGGATGATGCACGTCAAGGAAATTTTTGCCTGGCAAATTTCGAGATTAATCCAGCCAGCGAAGTAGAGCATGGATACTACTCAGCGAAATCTGATTCTCACAAGCGGTTTTGTATTAATAAATTTGCCAAATATGCAGATCGAATTTTTGCTCTTAACCCGGATTTGTTATCGGTTTTGCCGCCCTACGCCCAATTTCTACCATATTCGCACATCGATCTGAGAGATTGGCGACCTGTAAATAATGAGAATCTTGATCCAAAAGTGCCAGTAATACTCCACGCACCAAGCCACCGAGGTGTGAAAGGAACTAAATACATCTTGGATGCTATTTCCCGACTTAAGAGAGAAGGTGTTCCTCTGGAACTGAGACTGGTAGAAGGGATATCTCACGCAGAAGCTCGCCGCATTTATGAATCCGCAGACTTGCTTATTGACCAGTTGCTCTGCGGATGGTATGGAGGACTAGCTGTTGAACTTATGGCTTTAGGCAAACCAGTGATTTGTTACATACGCGAAGGAGACCTGAAATTTATCCCTGAACAGATGCGGAAGGATTTGCCGATCATCAATGTCACCCCGACAACAATACATGAAGTTTTGAAAGAGTGGCTCACTTTTCGCAGGCACGAATTGCCGGAGATTGGACGGCGTGGCCGAGCCTATGTAGAGAGATGGCATGACCCACTAAAGATCGCAGCGAAACTGAAAGCCGAATATGAAGCCATCATGGCATCTAAACGACGGAAAAAATAGTGCAGAGTGATTAAGCGGATAGGAATCTTTTCCCCAATAGAGGCAGGTATTTTTTTCAACAGAGGGTTAATCGGGGCGTTTTGGGTAAACCTCCTATTTAGATAACCTGATTTGTTGAAAACATGGACATAAAGGAATTCATACGGTGTGTGGGATAGCAGGCATATTTAGCTTCAAAGGGAAAATTGAAAATAACTGGATTAAGAGAATGACAGATACCCTTATTCACAGGGGGCCAGATGACGAGGGGTTTCTGGCTGTGCACACACAAACGAATAAACTATATCATCTCATAGGTCCGGATAGCAAAGTGGCGGGCCAAAGGGTTGAGACATTTGATAAATCCACAAATTTGCTTCTCGGACACAGGAGATTATCAATCATTGATATTTCTCCCTCAGGGCATCAACCAATGAGTAACCGAGATAGTACAATCTGGATCGTATATAATGGAGAGATTTATAACTATTTGGAACTGAGAAAAGAATTAGAAACTCTCGGATATGACTTCAAAACAAACACGGACACTGAGGTTTTGTTGGCTGCATATGAACAATGGCAGGAAAAATGTCTTAGCCGATTTAATGGGATGTGGTCTTTTGTAATCTATGACAGAAGAGATAATGTTCTCTTTGGCGCAAGGGACAGATTTGGCGTAAAACCTTTCTATTATTATGCCAATCGAGGTTATTTTGCCTTTGCGTCCGAGATAAAGGCTTTGATCAACCTGCCGTTTGTTAAAAGGGAGATAAACTCCGAAGCAGTATTTGATTATCTATTTTTTGGTATGAAAGAGCATGAAGATGAAGGATTTTTTAAAAACATTTTTGAGCTTCAGCCGTGTTTTGCCTTCTATTATTGCTTGTCTACTAACACTCTAAGAAAGTGGAGATATTATTCACTCGATTATGCAGATAAATGGGAAACTTTTAATAAAGAACGAATGAATGACTATGTAGACAAAACGAGAGAGCTTCTCTTTAATGCGGTATCTTTGCGTCTTCGTTCGGATGTTCCAGTTGGCACTTGTCTCAGTGGGGGAATTGATAGCTCAGCAATAGTTTGTTTTATTAATTTAATGCTTGAGAAAGAAAACATAAAACAAGTTGGGGAAGTGCAAAAGGTATTCACTGCAAGTTATGACGGTCAGGCAATCGATGAGAGCAAGTGGGCAAAGATAGTGGTTGATCGAACGAAAACGTCATGGTATCGGACATTTCCTAAATCTAATGAATTAATTGAGGATCTCGAGGATCTTGTTTACACCCAAGATATACCCTTTGGTTCTACGAGTATCTACGCTCAATATAGAGTTATGAAGTTGGCCAGGGAGAATGGAATTAAGGTTCTTCTGGATGGGCAAGGGGGAGATGAACTTTTTACCGGATACGCCCCTTATCATGGCACGTTCTTTCTAGAAATGTTAAAGGCATTTGCAATTGGTGACCTTATAAGGGAGTTGGGAAGTTTTGGAAACTCACCAGTAGATTTAAAGAACGTGTTCTTATATTCCATAAAAGTACTCTATCGAAAGCTGATACCGAGCTCTACGAGAAAGTTCATTCTAATGACGAGAAGAAAGGAAAACAACTATTTAAGTCTTGAGTTTTTGAATGAGAAGAAAGACAGATTGCAGATGGCAATGGGAGAACCTGCAACATCCTTGAATAAAATGCTATATGAATTCATATCAGAAGCCAGTTTAAAGTCTCTTTTAAGGTATGAGGACAGAAATTCAATGAGATTTTCCATCGAGGCAAGAGCCCCATTTTCAGACGATTTAGATCTCATTGAATATGTTTTTCGAATACCATCTGTTTATAAAATATATAGTGGCTGGAGCAAATACCTATTAAGAGCTGCAACAAAGGGGGTGCTGCCCGAAGAAATAAGGTTAAGAAAGGACAAGATAGGGTTTGCAACGCCCGAATATGATTGGCTGAACGAATTGAAAGAAGAGTTCAGAAGCTATATGACCGATGATTTGAGAGACTTTTTAGACGTAGCAAAGATTCGAAGGGATTGGGATACGCTTATAAGAAAACAGAAACAAACTGGAATTACAGAACTCTGGGGGTTTATAAATTTCGCTGTTTGGAAAAAGGTTTATGCCTTATAGTATTTCCACCACTACTGTCCATCCACTATTTTACCTTCGGATATCCTATAAAGAAGCTAAGACTTTGCCACTCACAGATTTGGATGTAACACTCATTGGCCAGCGTGACCTAAATCGGCGGATGGATGGCATAGGAAGACAATTGATGGGGAATATCTAATAAAACTAGTGGAGATAGACTATAGGAATTGTTGGGCAAATGGAATCAGGGAAAGTAAATCCTTTATGCGATGAGGCTGCAGGAATATCTTTGAGTTAGATATTTCAACCTAAAAACAAAAATGATGGGCCTTTAGAAAAATTAACGGCGTTGACCTAAATTGCCCTGCATAGTGGCTAAAAGGTATAAAGTTACTTTTTTATGGAGAATATGAATTTACACGTTATTCTAACAGATTTTAGGTACGAAAGTAGAGTACTAAAGGAAACAAAAAGTATTGTTGATTCTGGTCTAATTGACAGAATTGTTATTGCTGGGTTATGGGAACACGGTGTGAAAGAGCTTGAAGAAATTGATCATAAAAGAGCAGTTTGGAGGGTTCCTTTAAAAACAAGAACTTTTCCGAAACATTTATTTAGCCAAATTATCAAGTATATCGAGTGGGGAGGGAAAATATTTATTAGATTTAGGAAAGAGCATATTACACACATTAATTGCCATGGGCTTTCTTCTTTGCCTATTGGGGCATTATTCAAACTATTTAAGAAATCAAATTTAATTTACGACCCCCATGAGCTTGAAACAGAGGCAAATGGGTTGTCAGGGATTAGAAAGAAATTGTCTAAGCTTTTGGAAAGGCTACTGATTTCCTATTCAGATAGTACTATTGTTGTGAGTAATTCAATAGGTGAATGGTATAAGAATAAGTATTCCATGAAAAAGGTTCATGTTGTTAAAAACGTACCATATAATTATTCCTATGAAATCGAAAACATATGTTCAAATGTGTTGAAGGAAAAATGCGGAATAAATGGAGACGAAATACTTTTTATATACCAAGGAGGGTTGTCTAAGGGCAGAGGAATTCAAATAATTTTAGATGCGTTCGCCAGGGTCAGTTCAAAAAGACACATCGTTTTTATGGGACGCGGTTCTTTAGAGGAAGTTATTAAGGAATTCCAAAACAAGTTTTCTAATATTCACTTCCATCCTGCAGTAAAACCTGACGAAGTTCTACGGTATACATCAAGTGCCGATATCGGAGTCTCTCTAATTGAAAATACATGTTTAAGCTATTATTATTCTTTACCCAACAAAGTTTTTGAATATCTCTTAAGTGGTGTGCCGATGATCGTTAGTGATTTTCCAGAGATGGGAAAGTTCGTTGATGAGAATAATTGTGGGTGGAAGGTTGGAGTAGATTCAGGAGCGCTGTTAAAGCTTATAGAGAGGATTTCCCATGAAGATATATTTGAAAAAAAGAATAAAGTTTTGAAATGTAAGGATAACTATGGTTGGCATAAAGAGGAAGAGGTATTGTTAAAAGTCTACAAATCAATGGAAAAGTTATGATAGTTGTTATCGATTACGGCCTGGGTAATCTCGGTTCCATAAGGAACATGTTAAAAAAGATCGGAATCGAGGGGACTATCTCTTCCAATGTTTCAGACATCGAAGAAGCGGAGAAACTGATCCTGCCCGGAGTCGGAAATTTCGATCAAGGGATGAAAAACCTTGAGGCTTCAGGGTTTCTGCCCGTTCTCGAGGACAGGGTTATTCAGAAAAAAACACCTATCCTGGGGATCTGCCTAGGGATGCAGCTTTTTGCACGAAAGAGTGAGGAAGGTGAATCCACAGGGCTTGGATGGATCGATGCGGAAGTGGTTCGATTCAAATTCGACGATAAAGAAAGACACCTCAAAATCCCTCACATGGGGTGGAATCTGGTTAAGATCTGTCAGAAGAGTCCTTTGTTTGAGGAGATGTATCCGGAGCCGAGGTTTTATTTTGTCCATTCGTATCACGTGGCTTGCACGAGTGAAGAGGGAGTCCTAACCCGGACGTCTTACGGATATGAATTTATCTCTTCTATCAAGAAGGGAAACATTTATGGCGTCCAGTTTCATCCTGAAAAGAGCCATAAGTTTGGAATGAAATTGCTCGACAACTTTGTCACCCGTTGCTGATATGCTTAAAACGAGAGTCATCCCTTGTTTGCTCTTGAAGGGGCAGGGTTTGGTCAAAACGGTCAAATTTAGAAACCCAAAATATGTGGGAGATCCTATCAATGCTGTTAAGATTTTTAACGATAAGGAAGTGGACGAACTGATCTTTCTCGATATCGAGGCTACGGTGGAGGGGAGAAGACCCCCGATCAAATTGATTTCGGAAATCGCGAGCGAATGTTTTATGCCTCTTTCCTACGGCGGAGGTCTAAGAGACCTGGGCGATATCAAGACCATATTCAATTTGGGAGTTGAAAAGGTGATCATCAATAGCTATGCTATTGAGAATCCGGATTTTGTGAGGGAGGCCTCCAGGCGTTATGGCAACCAGAGTATTATCGTAGCGATCGACGTCAAGAGAAATTCCTTCGGAAAATGCGAGATATTTTCTTTGAGTGGAAAGAAGAAAACGAGGCTTGATCTCGTTGATTATGTTAAGAAGATGGAAAAGGTGGGAGCGGGCGAGATCTTTCTTAATTCAATCGACCGGGATGGGACAATGCAAGGATATGATATTGAGATGATCAAAAAAGTAACTGATTCTGTATCCATCCCAGTCATCGCTTGCGGAGGGGCGGGAAAGGTTATGGATTTTACAGAAGCTGTAGCAAAAGGTGGGGCATCGGCAGTCGCGGCAGGGAGCATGTTTGTCTTTCATGGGAAACACCGGGCGGTATTAATTACTTATCCTTCAAGAGATGATCTGGAAGAGGCCCTGCTGCCGTAAGAAGAAAAGATACCATGGCAAGAGACTACAAAATATGTACAAGATGCATCATGGACACATCGGATCCAGACATTTGGTTTGATGAGAATGGGGTATGTTCTCATTGCCATAAGTATGAAAGCGTGATTCAAAGTACATCCTACCTCAAAAAGAAAGAACCGGGAGCACTGCAGAGTCTCATCGATGAGATCAAGAAAAAAGGGAAGGGGAAGGCCTACGACTGCGTGATCGGGGTGAGCGGGGGGGTCGACAGCACCTATACAGCGTATGCGACCAAACAAATGGGTCTCCGTCCGATGGCCGTCCATCTGGATAACGGATGGGATTCGGAGCTGGCGGTGAGCAACATCGAAAAGACCCTCAAGACATTGCAAATTGATCTTAACACCTATGTTATCGATTGGGAGGAGTTTCGGGACTTGCAGCTCGCCTTTCTGAAGGCTTCAACACCCGATTCCGAGATTCCGACAGACCACGGCATCCTTGCCGTATTGTACCAGGTGGCTGCCAGTCAGGATGTCGAATATATTCTGAGTGGCCACAATACGGCCACGGAGGGTGGAGGCGTTGCCGCTTGGTCCCAGGGCCATGGGGATTGGAGATATATCAGGAACATCCAGAAGAAATTCGGTACGAAACCTCTCCGATCCTTTCCACAGTTCGGCCCGTTTAAATTTGTTTATTATACGTTGATCAAACGGATGAAATGGATTCAGATTTTAGACTACCTCGATTACGACAAGAAAACCGCCTTTGAAACCTTGCAGAAGGAGTTGTGCTGGAAATATTACGGTGCAAAGCATCATGAGTCTATCTATACTCGGTTTTTTCAAGGTTATATTCTGCCCCGAAAATTCGGATACAATAAGAAGAAGGTGCATTTATCCTCCCTGGTATGGTCAGGGCAGATGTCCAGGGAGGCGGCCCAGGAAGAGTTTGCCAAGAACGATTACCCTCCTGACTTGCAGGAGCAGGATAGGGAGTTCGTGATTAAGAAGCTGGAGATTTCAAGGGAAGAATTCGAGCAGATTATGGCGCTCCCGCCGAAGAACTTCTGGGATTATCCATCCTATAAAAGGATTTTTCATAAGTACAGTTGGTTCATGTCACTATATCATTTCCTTCAGCGTAAGTAATCGCAATGGTTTAGAAGGCTCAAAAAAAAGTTTGTACTGTGATTATAAATGAAAAAAATCTGTCATCTCACCTCAGTTCATCCTCCTTTTGATATTCGCATTTTCTATAAAGAATGCAAAACAATTATTCAAGCAGGGTACAGAGCAGTACTTATTGTTCCGCACGATCGAGAAGAAGAAATTGATGGTATTCAGATTCGAGCGTTGCCTAAGGCAAAGAATCGGTTAGAGCGAATGACTCGAGTCATAGGGGAAATGTATAGAACCGCGATTAGAGAAAATGCTGATATCTATCATTTCCACGACCCAGAACTTATTCCGGTAGGGCTAATATTAAAATGTCATGGTAAGAGAGTTATTTATGACGTTCATGAAAATTACTCTCAAACTCTTTTATCAAAAGAATGGATTCCACCCCAGTTGCGGCCGATAATGACAAAAATGGTTGTATTTGAAGAGTTAGTAGGAACGAAATTTTTTGATGGGATAGTAGCAGCAACTCCGAGTATTGCTGCACGATTTCCAAGATTTAAGACAATAACTGTACAAAACTTTCCTTTTCATGACGGATCAATGACGAATTCTTCTATTCCATATAATGAGAGAGAAAAGTTTATTGCTTATGTTGGTGTGATATCAGCATCGCGAGGAGTTAAAGAAATGATTCAGGCGGTTGCATTACTTCCGCCACAATTGGAAGTGAGATTAAAGTTAGCTGGTATTTTCAGCCCTTCAAATCTAGAAGATGAGGTAAAAACCTTCCCTGGCCGGAATCGGGTAGATTTTATAGGTTGGCAATTTCATAAAGATATAATGACAATGCTTGGAAAAGCCAGAATAGGTTTGGTGGTATTACATCCATCACCAAATCACATCAAGTCTCAACCGAATAAGCTTTTTGAATATATGTCTGCTGGAATACCCGTTATTGCCTCCGATTTTCCCCTGTGGCGTGAAATTATAGAAGACGCTGGGTGCGGGCTTCTAGTCAACCCGCTTGATACCAGAGCAATCGCGGAGGCTATCAGATGGCTGCTTGAACATCCATCAGAAGCTGAGGCAATGGGAAAACAGGGTCAGAAAGCGGTACTTGAATATTATAATTGGGAAGGGGAGGCTAAGAAATTATTGGAATTTTATAATAGTATTCTGGAAAAAAGATAACCTTTTCTTTCGGTTATTCAACTAATGAGGAATTGCTCAGATGTGTGGCATAGCGGGAGTTTACGGCTATAAGAGAAGAGTAGAAAATGCGTGGATAAAATGGATGACCGATACTCTTAAAAATAGAGGGCCGGATGATGAGGGATTTATTGCCATAAATACGATGGCAAATGAAGTATATCATGTCATAGGTCCGGATAGTAAAGTTGCGGGCCAAAGAGTTGAGACATTTGATAGACCCGTAAATTTGTTTCTCGGACACAGAAGGTTAGCAATACTTGACACCTCTCCGCTTGGCCACCAACCAATGAGTAATAGGGACAAAACGATCTGGGTAGTGCATAACGGGGAGATTTATAACTACCTGGAATTAAAAGAAGAATTGAAAAGGCTTGGGTATCAATTTACAACAAACACGGACACCGAAGTCTTACTGGCAGCATATGAGGAATGGCAAGAAAGATGTCTCGACAAATTTAATGGTATGTGGTCTTTTGTAATCTATGACACAAGAAAAAATGTCCTCTTTGGTGCACGCGACAGGTTTGGAGTAAAACCCTTTTATTACTATACTGACGAAAATTATTTTGCTTTCGCATCTGAGATAAAGGCATTAATCAAGTTGCCGTTCATTGACAAAAAAGTAAATCCAAAGGCAGTATTTGACTATCTTGTATTAAATCTATATGAACAGGAAGAAGAGGGATTCATCAAAAACATTTTTGAACTGCAGCCATCTTGTGCCTTTTATTTTTACTTATCTAACAACGTGATGAAAACGTGGAGATACTATTCACTGAAGTATATAGATGAATGGGAAAGGTTTGATGAGGAGAAGCTCAAAGAATACATAGCTACGACAAGACAATTACTTTTTAACGCTGTATCATTGCGTCTTCGTTCTGATGTTCCCGTCGGCACCTGCCTTAGCGGAGGAATTGATAGCTCAACCATAGTTTGCTTGATAAATAAAATACTTAAGGGACATATATTAGAACAAATAGGAGAAAGACAGAAGGTTTTTACCGTAGCTTATAATATGGAATCTATAGATGAAAGTAAATGGGCAAGGATAGTAGTCGAGCAGACAAAGACATCGTGGCACAAAACATATCCAGAATCTTATCAATTTTTGGAAGATCTCGAGGACCTTGTTTATACCCAAGATATCCCTTTTGGTTCCACCAGGATATATGCTCAGTATAGAGTCATGAAGTTAGCTAAAGAGAACGGAGTCAAAGTTCTTTTAGATGGGCAGGGTGGGGATGAACTATTTACCGGGTATCAATTTTACTATGGAATATTTTTTATAGAAATGCTTAAAGCTTTCGCAGTTGGTAGACTCCTGCGTGAATTGAGATGCCTCGAAAACTCTCCAATTAATATGAGAAATCTGGTTGTTTCTCTTGCAAAGATATTCAGTAAAAGCTTAGCGACTAACTCCTTGAAAGAAGTCATCTTTAGGCTGAAGAAAAGGGAGATAAATTATTTGGACATAGATTTTTTTAAAGAAAATAGGGAGAGATTGACAATGACGAAAGATATGGTCTCAACATCTCTAAATCAAATGCTGCATCAATATATATCAAGCTTAAGTCTAAAACCACTTCTTAGATATGAAGATAGAAATTCAATGAGATTTTCTATAGAGGCAAGGGCGCCATTCTCAGATGACATAAATCTTATTGAATATGTCTTTCAGATCCCATCAGTTTATAAAATATATCTTGGATGGAGCAAATACCTATTGAGAGAAGCGACTGAGGGGATATTGCCCGAAGAAATACGGCTTAGAAAGGATAAGATTGGTTTTGCAACCCCCGAATACAGTTGGTTGAACGAAAACAGCGAGGCGCTTAAAGAGTATATTACTTCTGACATGAAGGAATTCTTAAATGTAAAAAAAATGCAGAAGGATTGGGATGAACTTCTAACAAAACAATCACAAACTGATATTACCACCCTCTGGAGATTTATTAATTTGGCTGTATGGAGAAAGGTAGTGCTGAACAAATGATATGGTCCGGATAATTCGGTGGCTTTGGACTTAAGTAAACCATACAGGCAAGTAGGTGTGCTGTCGATGAAGATATGAGAGAAAAATATGTCATCACCTTTATTGCTGAATTTTTAGTATTGATTAGCAGTATCTTGGTTTATAAACTTGCTGCGGTTTTTCTTGGCAATGCAGGTTTTTCAGAATATGCTCTGAGTAGAAGAGCATTATCTCTTATTCAACCTGCACTGATCCTGGGGTTTGGAGTTGCCATTCCAAGGTATGTTGCGTACTCTTCCCAGTCGACATCTAAGCATCCTGACTTTTATTTTGTAAGTGGTGGCGGTTTGCTTTTGGTGGTGGTATTGTTTGCATCGTCCGTAATGTATTTGTTTAAGGAAAATATTGCTTTCTTGTTATTCGGGGCCCGCGGGTATAGGTATTTGATCTTTCCGTTAGGTTTGATGTTAGTAGGTATCGTAAGTCACCTATTGTGTTACACATATTTTCAAGGAAAACTTGACATGGTTAAGGCTAATGTACTTCAGATTATAAATATCGCCGTTATTCCTCTGGTTGCTTTTTTGTTCTCAAATAATACGGCTAAGATTTTAGCTCTCATGGGAGTACTCTGGCTTACTGTTTCGATGATTTCTTTTTTTCTCATCCTTAGACGATTAGAAATACCGGAGAGAATAGTGGATATGTTACCATATGCAAAAGAATTGTTAATTTACGGAATCCAGCGAGTCCCTGGTGATTTTGGCTTAGCTGCTCTCCTTTCTCTTGTAGCAATTTTCACTGCCCATACTGGTAGTGGGATAGAACAAGCTGGGTATGTAGCCTTTGGAGTGTCAATTTTGAGCGCTGCAGGGTCGTTATTTGCGCCTATTGGAATTGTTCTTCTCCCTCAAGCAAGTCAAATGGTTGCGAACTTGGAATTGGCGAAATTGAGATATTATGTAAGAAAGATTCTTGCAGTCTCAATCACTTTGACATGTATCGGGGTCATATTTTTCGTCATTTTCGCAGAGAAGGTAATAGATTTATACTTAGGAACCACTTTCCAAGGGGTATCCTCTACAGCAAAACTCATTGCTCTCGGTGTCATTCCTTACGCTGTTTTCGTTTCTATGAGGAGCATTCTTGATAGCTATTATCTAAGAGCGGTCAATGCGAAAAATATTCTTATTTCACTATGTCTTTTTGTTATGTGTGGGGGGATATCTTTAGTTTCATCTACAAACTACAGATTTTTAGTCGTCGGATTCGTATCGGCTTTGCTTCTTCTAAGTGTACTTACTTTGATTGATGTGAAAAAGATATTTAAGAATGCGTAATATGGGAAAAATGCCTTTAATCACCCGATTATTATCTCGTAGCCGGGAAATATGTTTTGCGGGGATGGCTCGTCTAAATGTAAATATTTCTCCGTTAACAATTCTGTTTGCAGAAATTCTCTTTTTAGCGATTATAGGAGGGACTCTAATTATCATCTTTTATCGGGAGGGTATGGGCTATATCTATTACGATAAAGGTTATCCGTCCATTTCCTACTTTTCAATCCTTTACGCATCTTTGGTACTGGGCGCCATTTCTTTTGGATTGGGTTTGCGGAAGAGATTATTAGTTTATGCAACGAGGATTTGTTTAACTCCTTCCACGTCAATCTTATTGTTGTGTTGGTGTTTCACTTTTTTTGCAGCTTTTGGGTGCTTTATATTGGTATTCGTTCAAGCTGGTATGGAACATCCGATGATATCAGCTCTAAGATCGGAGAATGTGTTTCAGATTGCTACCATAAGGTCTGAGATCGCCAAGACGATTGATATGCGAGTATACAATCTTGGTTTGCTATTTTTGTTACCACTTAATTTAATCATATCAGTCTTTTTGCTTGGTAGAATTATATTGTCGTTTGCCTCAGTTTTCTTACTTTGCATTTTCGGAACATTTACCCTTGCGAAAGCTCCTGTCGCATATGTGTTAATATTCATTTTAATTTTTAGAATGCTTTATTACCCCTTATATTTGAAAAGTGCATTTAAATATTTAAGCGTCATAGTCCTATCCCTTATCCTGTTATTTATCTCGACAGGATACGCTGGTTTTAATATTCAATCGGTTGTGAAAAATATTGGTGATAGAATTCTGTACGGGGAAATATTAGACCTTCCATATTATTTCGAGGTTTTTTCAAAGGACAAGATAACTTTAAAATCATTGATGCCCCCATATATCGTGGGCGATCAAAAATCTGCTGCTCGCATTGTAGCTGAATATTCAGTTAAGAAAAGGTTCTTAGGTAAACCGCTTGATAGTAAAGAAGAAGAGGCAATGTATGCTCGTGTGGCTGGAGTTGCCAATACTTTTTTCACTGGAGAAGCTTTTGCCTGGGCGGGGTACTTGGGTGTTATTCTCTCGCCATTTATTATCATGGCGCATCTTACCTTCTTCATTTATTTGTTTGGTAAAATAAGAAAGACATGGTTTTCAGTATATATATTTTCATTTTTGTTATATAAGACATTTATTGGTATTTTTGGTGGAATAAGCTATTTCATTTTCTCAAGCATCCATATTATCTTAGTTGCCTTCTTGCTGCTGTTGATATCCTGGCGCTATTTAGAAAGTAAAAACATTCCATTTTTCAATGTAATAGCCGAGAAACTATGTATTCTATAAGAATTCTTATGTAGATTGATCTCCATGGGCGAATTACCATTTACTTCCATTATCATCCCCTGCCGTAATGAAGAAAGATTTATTGGGAGTTGCCTGGATTCTATAATTGCTAATGATTATCCAAAGGAAAGACTTGAGGTTTTGGTTGTTGATGGAATGAGTGAGGATGGGACGCAAGTTGCTGTAGAAAGTTATTCAAAAAAATATCCTTGGATAAGGCTAATTAAGAACCCCGAGAAAATCACTCCGGTTGCACTGAATAAGGGAATTACGAATTCGAAAGGTGAGATTATCATCTGGATGAGTGCGCATAACTATTACGAAAAAGATTATATTTCTCGTTCTGTGGAAACCCTTATTAGGTATGGGGCGGATAACGTGGGTGGGGTTATGAAGACCTTGCCACGGGAGGACAGTTTTATGGGCCAGGCTATCGTAGCCAGTCTCAGCCATCGCTTCGGTGTTGGAAATTCGTATTTTAGGGTTCAGACCAATGAACCAAAATGGGTTGATACTGTATTCGGGGGATGTTATAGAAGGGAAGTGTTTGATCGGGTTGGCCTTTTTAACGAGAATCTTGTGAGAGGCCAGGACATGGAATTTAATCTCAGGCTCAAAAAAGCGGGGGGGAAAACGCTATTGGTCCCCGATATCGTGAGCTATTATTACGCACGTTCCGACATTAAATCCTTTTGGAAGCATAACTTCACAAATGGTGTCTGGGCCATCCTGCCATTCCTTTACAGTCCGATCATGCCCGTATCGTGGCGGCATCTGGTGCCGCTTATATTTGTGACAGCCTTGATTGGCTCTGCCGTATTGGGGTTCCTATTACCGCTTTTTGTTTGGTGTTTTGGGGTGATTTTAGGTTCATATGTGTTGGCTAGTCTTACTGTCTCTCTTCAAATCGCTTTCCAGAAGCGAGATGTTAAGTACTTTGCAGTGATGCCTTTTATTTTCGGAATCCTTCATTTCGGTTACGGATTAGGATCATTATTGGGTGTATTTAAGATCCTCGGAACACCCAGGTTCTGGAAAAAGTCCCTCGGATGGAAAAGGAGTTAAGAAATGAGAAAGGCCGTTTACCGGATTGGAAGGGTAAGTGAAGAGGAGCAATTAAAGTTCGACTTTTTAGATGGTATTTGTCGCACGGTTCACGAACGCATTCAACTTGGATTTATACCGATGAAATTACCTGTCATTGATGATGCGCCTTACCGGATATTTAGCACCACCAAAGAATACCGAAAATGGGCTAATGAAAATACACCAGCATGGTTAGGTTATCATTCTAAAGATGATCGATAAGCTCTTAAAACTGATCGAGGTTTTTGAGAAATACAAGATTAGATACCTTTTTATTGGGAAAGGCGCTGCCACACTTTATGGCTATCCAGGTACAACTCAAGATATTGATATTTTCCCCAAAAAGACAGAAACAAATTGTAAGAACCTTTTAGACGCCTTAAAAGAACTTGGGTTTGAAATGGACAAGCGGCTTGAGCAAGCAATCATTTCAGGAAAAGATTTCATCCAGATTAGAGGTGGACCTATTCCCCTTGATTTGGTATTTGCACCCGACGGAATAGAGTCATTCGATAGAGCGGAGATGCGCAAGGCGCTTATTGATGGCAAATTTCCATGTGCATCAATCGATGACATCATTGAGAGCAAAAGGGCAGCGAAGAGACAGAGAGACAAGGAGGAACTCCCAAGACTGGAAGCATTCAGGGATGAATTAAAAAAGAGGAAGAAATAACAATCCATGCTGAAGCGAGTATTCGATTTTTTGTCATCTTTAGTTGGGTTAATACTGGTTTCTCCAATTTTGTTGACCGTAGCGATCCTGATTAAGAGAGAAGATGGGGGACCCGTATTTTATCGGGGCGTTCGGGTAGGAAGATTCGGAAAGCCTTTTAGGATCTTTAAATTCAGAACGATGGTGCTGAATGCGGAAAAACTGGGGGGACCATCGACAGCAGACGATGATCCCCGCATTACAAGGGTAGGAAAATTTATCAGGAAGTTGAAGCTGGATGAGCTGCCACAGCTTATCAATGTCTTAAAAGGGGAAATGAGTGCCGTTGGACCCAGACCCGAAGTTCAAATGTATGTGGATATGTTCACGGAGGAGGAGAAGGCGATTCTGAGCGTTCGCCCAGGGATAACCGATTGGGCGTCTATCTGGAATCCTGACGAAGGGGCTATCCTTGCAGGAAGCTCTGACCCTGAAAAGACCTACATGGAAAAGATAAGGCCGGAGAAGATCAGGCTTCAATTGAAATATGTGAGGGAACAATCGTTATGGGTGGATTTGAAAATAATTCTGTGGACATTAAAGGCAGTTGTTATGAAATAAATTTTATCACGTTGCCTTAATCCTGTACGATCATAAAAGAGAAAATACTGTGATTTGTTACGGATATAAAGTATACTGCCGGATGCAGTGTTGCAAGTAATAAAACAAAAAGTGTGGTTCGCCGTTAGAGATCAAGGAGGTGAAAAATATGGTCAATCTTACCGAACATATTGAAATAAATCCGAAAATCCTGTTAGGTAAGCCTATCATTCGCGGAACGCGCATCCCTGTAGAATTAATTGTCAAATTAATAGCACAGGGGTGGAAAAACGAAGAAATAATAAAAGAATATCCTGTTCTAAAAGAAGAAGACATCCGAGCAGCTCTCCTCTATGCCGAGAAGGTTTTGGAAGAGGAAGAGATATTTTCTTTGGTGTAGGATGAATGTTTTAAAGTTTCTAATTGATGAGAACATAAGCCGCTCTGTTATAGACTGCCTCCTCCAGCAGGGCTTTGATATTATTGTTGCTAAGGAAGAATTTCCGGGCCGAGAAGATTTGAAATTGGTTGATTACGCCTATCATGAGGACCGAATTATTATTACCAACGACAAGGGTTTTGGATTTTACGTTTTTTATCAACAATTGCCAGCAAAAGGAGTTATCCTTTTCCGGTTTACTGAAGAGTTGCCTTCTCTTAAAATAACCGCTCTACAAGCCCTTCTCACTAAAAACCCGGATAAAATCTTAAATCATTTTATAGTCATCAGTGAAAGTGGTATTCGTATTCGCCCAATTACAGGGTAATTGAATCAAAACGACTTTAGTGAGTCAAGGAAACTTGTGTGAAAGTCCTACAATCAAATTATAAGAATTCGGCAAATAAACGACTCTTTCTTCAAATGTACCGGGCTATGGTTCGAATTCGGATCTGTGAAGAAAGCTTCGTGGAGCCCATATTGAAGGGAGAGGTTCGGTGTCCTGTTCATCTTTATTCGGGACAGGAGGCGATCGCAACAGGAGTTTGTTTTGCGCTGACCGAGAAAGATTATATATTCGGCTCCCATCGCTCTCACGGTCACTACCTTGCAAAGGGTGGGAGCATGACGGAACTGGTTGCGGAGATCTATGGGAAAGAAGCGGGATGTTCGAGAGGCAGGGGAGGATCCATGCACATTATTGCTCCTGAAATGGGAATGTTAGGATCTGCTCCAATTGTTGCTGGTACTATTCCATTGGCTTTGGGCGCAGCCCTTGCATCGAAAATAAGAAAAGAAAAAAAGGTGACGGTGAGCTTCTTTGGAGATGGAGCTGCTGGAGAAGGAGTTCTCTACGAATCGCTGAACTTTGCCGCTCTGCGGAGGCTTCCAATCATTCTCGCTTGCGAAAACAATTTCTATTCGACCCACATGCCTCTTAGAGAATGCAGACCAGAGAATAATATCTTTGAAATAGGAAGACCTTTTTGCATCCAAAGTTATCGGGTTGACGGAAATGATGTCTTAAAGGTTTATGAAGTTTCAAAGAATGCTGTTGGGTTGTGTCGAAAAAACCGGGGCCCCGTTTTTATGGAATTTGTGACTTACCGACTCCGGGGACACGTGGGTCCGGATGATAATATTCAAGGGACTCATAGAGATATTAGGCCAAAAGACGAGATTGAGAAGTGGAGGAAGAAAGATCCAATAAGAAGATTTGAAGCATTTCTGATCAAAAATAAGATATTTCGAAAAGAGACCCTGGAAAGAATTGACCGCGAAGTGGAGGAGGAAGTTAAGGGAGCTCATGAATTCGCAAAAGAAAGCCCTTATCCGAATCCAAATGAGCTTACCAAATATGTGTTTAAAGAATCTTGAGTCTATCGAGTTTGTTGAGTTTTTTGAGTTTATCGAGTTATGCAAATAAAAAGATTTGAAGACCTGAAGTGTTGGGAAGAAGCAAGGATACTAGTCAATATGGTATATGAAGCCATCAGGAAGAGTCCTGAGTTTCAAAAAGATTTTAGGCTAGTGGGGCAGATTACTGACGCGGCGGTATCCTCAATGAGTAACATTGCAGAAGGCTTTTCTCGAAGATCGAATAAAGAGTTTATTCAGTTCCTTTTCGTGTCAAAAAGCTCTGCGACAGAAGTTCAAAGCGAAGCCTATGTGGCTCTGGATCAGAGATACATTTCTAAAGAAACCTTTAAAGAGATCTACGAACAGGCAGATGAGGTATCAAAGATAATTAGCGGCCTGATAACTTACTTACTTAAGAACGAAAAGAATCTTATCAAACTCAATAAACCCAATAAACTCAATAAACGCAACAAACCGGTCAAACCAGAGTGAGGATGCGGAAACTTTCCTACAGTTTGGCGATTAACGAAGCCCTACACCAGATGATGGACTCTGATCCATCTGTTTTTCTGATCGGGCAGGGGGTGAAGAGTCCGTGGTATGTTGGGAATACAGCCAAGGGGCTTCTTGAGAAATTTGGACCCGAAAGGGTGATTGATACACCAGTCTCTGAAAATGCAATTACCGGAGCGGCAGTTGGAGCAGCCCTAGTTGGCATGAGACCCGTAGTGGTCCATCCCCGAGTAGATTTTATGATGTATGCAATGGACCCGGTTATTAACGAGGCGGCCAACTGGCATTATATGTTCGGAGGAAAGTCATCGGTCCCGGTCGTGATATGGGGCATCATCAATAGAGGAGGTGAGCAGGCAGCTCAGCACTCTCAATCCCTTCATGCCCTATTTGCTCATGTTCCAGGGTTAAAGGTAGTTATGCCTTCGACACCCTATGATGCGAAGGGACTGATGGTCGCGGCCATCAAAGATGACAATCCTGTTATCTATATGGATGATCGATGGCTGTATAACATACAAGGGGAAGTTCCCAAGGAAACATACTCTGTTCCAATCGGAAAAGGGATCATCAGAAGAGAGGGAAAAGATGTAACCTTGGTGTCGACCTCTTATATGGTCGTTGAATCGGTGAAGGCTGCCGAAGAGGTAGAAACAGAAGGGCTTGAGGTAGAGGTTATCGATCTCCGTTCGGTTAAACCCTTGGATGAAACCGTTTTGTTCGATTCGATAAAGAAAACGGGGAGATTGGTGATTGCCGACGGAGGGTGGAAGACCTGCGGAATGGCTGCGGAGGTGTCTGCAAGGGTATCGGAAGGTATCTTCGAATACCTGAAAGCCCCTGTTGTCCGGGTGACCCTGCCCGATTCACCTGCTCCGGCAAGCCGCGTACTGGAGAAAGAGTATTACCCCAATTCCAAGACAATCGCTGATGCAGTAAGAGTTGTTTTGAGACGAAAGGTTCCCCGTGGTGGAACCGAGATCCCGAAATAAATTCGGGATGACAAACACGTATTTTTCTGGAAATCTCCCCTAACCCCTCTTTGCCAAAGAGGGGAATTCCTCCCTTTTGTAAAGAGAGGGAAGGA
>CAYMJV010000005.1:0-63766 GCA_964390545.1 uncultured Syntrophaceae bacterium | reverse complement strand
TTGTCGATCCTCTGGAAAAGGACGCCAGAGTCGAAGAGATTGCAAGAATGTTGGGGGGAGTCAAAGTGACCGAGAAGACCCGAGCGCATGCCCAGGAGATGATGGAGAATGCCAGGAAGTCATAAGAATCCCCCCTTTCCCCCCTTTGCTAAAGGGGGGTTGGGGGGATTAGGGGGAAGGGAGAGATGATTCGAAAACCGATACTGGACGATGTGAAGGAAATCCAGAAATTAATCAAACAGTATTCAACAAGAGGAGGTATTCTTCCAAGATCTCTCAGTGAACTCTACGACCATCTCCGGGATTTTTTCGTTTATACGAGGAATCGAAAGGTCATAGGGATCTGTGCGCTTCACCTCTGCTGGGAGGATCTGGCAGAGATTCGATCTTTAGCTGTCCAGGAAGAGGATCGGAAGAAAGGGATAGGCGCCAAACTCGTGAAAGCCTGTCTGGCGGAAGCCAATACCCTTCGAATCAAAAGGGTTTTTGCCTTGACCTATGAACCTGCCTTTTTTGAACGATTGGGTTTTAAGAAGGTGGATAAGGCTGTCCTTCCCCATAAGATCTGGACGGACTGCCTTAAATGTGTCAAATTTCCAGACTGCGACGAAATCGCACTGGTGAAGGAACTAGATTAAATAGCAGTAATGAGTTCGGAGTTCAGAGTTCGGAGATTCAAACGAAACTTTCAAATGATGACTCCTAACTCCTAACTAATTACTCCGAATTATTGTTCTTTTCTTCCCCCAATAGGATTCTCAAAACAAGGTTCGCTTGATGATGAGCAGCGATGCCTACTCTCGGCGCCATGAGCCCCACCCCCGGCTGAGCGGCCGTCCTCTGATCTCCCACGATGAATATCTTTGAAGAAAACCGGGTCGTTCTAATCTCATTATTATCCCCGTAACCAGCCACGCCGGAGGCCGCCACAATGTATGTCTCTGGCATTTTCTCGGACAGGACGTTGATCAGCATGGCTTTCTCTTCAGCCCGATCGAAGGCCTCCACGACCACCATGGCTTTCTTGAAGATGCGCTCCACGTTATTCCGGTCCAGCTTCTCAGGGTAGGTTTGGATTCTTACATAGGGGTTGATTCTCGAGAGATTTTCACGGAGGGCTTCGACCTTAGGCATCCCGACCTGATGGGTGAAATACTGCTGACGATTCAAATTGGAGGGCTCTACCACGTCGAAATCAACAAGAATAAGGGTCCCCACGCCTATGCGAGTTAAGGCAATGGCTACCGCCGACCCGAGGCCACCCAGTCCGGCAATCCCAACGACCGATCCCTTTATTTTTTGGTGGACCCCCGGGGTATGCCTTGCGAGGAGAAGGCATTCAAATTGTTCGGGAGAGGGAAGGTGACCCTTTTGAATGAAGACGATCTCATCACCCGCTGTGAGGATATGATCTGAGGTCAGGGGGAAGCCGTTATAGATGATGACGTCGGCCTTCGGGTTGAACCTTTTTTTCAATTGGTGAAGGGTCGTCTTGGAAGAGACAGAAACCTCTTTCTCATTGACTTTAATGTCAATCGATGAAGCGTTTTCTTTCACATGGCTCAGGTTACTGGATTAAGGTTGGATTGTCAATATGGAGATTTCTGAGAAAGGCCAGAATTCCCAAGAGAGTTTAGAGTAGTTTTTTCGGAGCTCTGACAGGTTTCAATTGACTTTTGGAAGTGTCGATGTTATGAAATTAAAGTTTCTTTTTTTATTCAGAAAGTTATGAACCTCAAGAGAAATTTATCTCTAACGCCCGGAAGGCCAACGATCGCACAGATCGACCTGGATGCCCTTGCCTTTAACTATCGACAACTTCAAAAGAGGGTCCCGAAAGGAGTAAAAATCCTGGCCGTTGTAAAGGCGGATGCCTATGGTCATGGAGCCGTTCCGATCTCTCGTAAGTTGGAGAAATTAGGAGTCGAGTATCTGGGTGTTGCCATTGCGGAAGAAGGGGTGGAGCTGAGAAAAGGAGGAGTGAGGGCGCCGATCCTTGTCCTGGGTGGAATTTATGATGGAGATATTGAAAAGATTTTTCGGTTCGACCTCACTCCTGTTGTTTTTCATAAGGAGGCCTTGAAGTTCATCTCCAAAGTAGCCCAAAGAGGAAAGAAGAAGGTAAGGGTTCACCTCAAAGTGGATACAGGGATGGGGCGGTTGGGCGTCCCCTTATCTCTCTGGCCCAATTTTCTAAAAGAGATCCCTCATTTCCCAAAAGTTGAAGTCGAAGGCATTCTCTCCCATTTTTCTATGATGAGCGAGGAAGATTATACCAAACATCAATGGGATCAATTTCTAGGGGCGGTGAGGTGTGCTGAAGAATTAGGAATTCGTTGCAAATACGTTCATATGGCCAGCAGTGCCTTGCTCACAACCTCTTCTTACTATTCCGGGAATCTGGTTCGGCCAGGGATCATGCTTTATGGGGCTTATCCCTCTCCCGTGTTGAAGAGCCTCATTCACCTCAAGCCCGTGATGACCCTAAGGACTCGCATCCATTTCTTAAAGTCCGTCCCTTCTGGATTCAGGATCAGTTATGGAGGGACCTTTGTGACCAGGAGAGAAAGCCTCATCGCCACCCTTCCCATTGGATATGCAGATGGGTACAGTCGCTACCTCTCCAATCGAGGAGAAGTGTTGGTCCGGGGGAAGAGGGCCCCTGTCGTGGGAAAGGTTTGCATGGATTTCATCATGGTGGACGTAACAGATATTCCCAAGGTTTCATTAGGAGATGAAGTCGTTTTGATCGGAAGCCAGGGGAAGGAGATCATCACGGCGGAGGAGATGGCAGATAGGATGAATACCATCTCGTATGAAGTGTTCTGTTCTATAGGGAAAAGAATTCCAAGGATCTATAAGGGAAAATTATAAATTTCAAATGACAAAGTTCAAAGTTCAAATGAAATCCAAATGTTTAAATTTCAAATCATTTGGAAAATTTTTGATATTTGACATTCATTTGGAATTTTGATTTTGGACTTTGACATTGCATTTCGTGATGGGGGTTCTCTTGAATCTGTTTCGATGGATTGGAATTCAATCAATACGGTTCGCAGAGGAAGCAGGACGGATCATGATCCTCTTTGCGAAGACCCTGAGCTGGACCTTTCGGCCTCCGCTTCAAGGGAGAGAAATAATAAAACAGATGCAAGAGGTGGGTGTTCGGTCCTTTCCGGTGGTCATCATCACGGCCGCTTTTACAGGAATGGTCCTGGCTTTACAGAGTTATACCGGATTTAAACGGTTCGGCGCGGAGACGATGGTAGGGACCGTCGTCGCTCTGTCCGTCACAAGGGAATTGGGCCCCGTCTTAACAGGATTGATGGTCTCTGGCCGGGTGGGTTCTGCAATGGCTGCCGAACTTGGAACGATGCGAGTGACGGAACAGATAGATGCCCTTTATACGCTGGCCACCAACCCGATCAAATATCTGATCGTTCCGAGATTCTTAGCTGCGTCGATCATGCTCCCCGTGCTCGTCATCTTTGCTGATGTTATCGGCATTCTGGGTGGGTATCTGGTGAGCGTTCAAATTCTGGGAGCCAATCCGACGATCTACATTCGGAGAACATGGAATTATCTGGAATTTAGCGACCTTTATAGCGGCCTGCTGAAGGCTGTTGTGTTCGGCATGATCATAGCCACCATCAGTTGCTATCAGGGATTTTCAGCGGAAGGGGGAGCTGAAGGAGTGGGCCGGGCGACGACCAAGGCTGTTGTTGTCTCATCTCTAACGATATTAATCTCAAATTATTTTATTACAGCATTTCTGTTTTAATCCACCCTCTCCCCCTTTAACAAAGGGGGGGAGATTTTAGGATTGATGATGGGTAGGAATTCTGATCCAAAAATCCGTGTGGTCAATCTTTTTAAATCCTTTACCGAGAAGGAGGTTCTCCACGGCGTCAATTTAGAGGTGCGGCAAGGGGAGAGCATGGTGGTCATTGGAGGGAGCGGTTCGGGCAAAACGGTCCTGATCAAATGCGTCATCGGACTTATTCAGCCCGATGAGGGAGAGATCTATGTCGACGGGCAGGAGATCAGTTCATTGAGCGAACGGGAGTTGAATGAAGTTCGGAAGAAATTTGGAATGCTCTTTCAAGGAGGCGCCCTTTTCGATTCTTTGAGCGTTTGGGAGAACGTCGGTTTCGGACTCCGTCAACACAAGAAGCTCGGTGACGAGGAGATCAGAAGGATCGCGACTGAGAAATTGGCCCTTCTGGGATTGAGAAATATTGAGGATATCATGCCGGCAGAGTTGAGCGGAGGGATGAAGAAACGGGTCAGTCTGGCCAGGGCCATTGCCATGGAGCCGGAGATCCTTCTTTACGACGAGCCCACAACTGGAATCGACCCTGTGATGGCCGATGCCATCAATGAACTGATCATACGGATGAGAGAGCAGTTGAACATGACCTCTATTGCCATCACCCACGATATGACGAGCGCTTATAAAATTGCTGACCGGATTGCCATGCTCTACCAAGGGAAAATTGTCGAGGTCGGGAGCCCGGAGGAGATCAAAAGCTCCGTGAACCCTATTGTGCAGCAATTCATCCATGGAAGATCGGAGGGCCCGATCAAGGTCTTGTAAGTTGAATTCCCCTCAGCCGCCTGCCTGTCCCCTGGGCATCTTGGAGGCTGTCGAATGAGAAGTTTCGTGTTTTCTATTATGACACAGCCTTCTCAGAGGAGAGGGATGGGGTGAGGGGAATAAGGAGGGGATAAAGATGAAGAAAAAAAGTTCAGAGATATGGGTTGGGATATTTGTCGTCATCAGTATCCTCCTTTTAGCCTTGCTCACCATGAAGGTTGAAAAATTTCCGATTGGAAAAGAGAGGGGATATCTGGTGAACATTTTATTCGATTCAGGCGCTGGTCTGGATCGAAGTGCAGAAGTCAGGGTGGCTGGCGTTCATGTGGGGAACGTCGAGAAAGTGATGTTGGAAAAGGGAAGGGCGAAGGTCACGTTTCGGGTTCCACCTCATATCGTTCTTTATAAAGATTCAAAGGCCTACCTTAAATCGGAAGGATTCCTGGGAGAGAAGTTCGTCGAAATTTCTCCTGGGACACCTGTATTTCCAAGGGTGGAGCCTAATGGGGAGATAGAGCAAGGGGAGCCCCCCACCGATATTGAACAGATGTTGAGTAAAATGGGTGCCATCCGGGAGGATATTAAAGAAATCGCAAAACCCATAGGCGATCTATTAAAGTCCGTAGATCCGAAGAAAGTAGAGAGGATGGTTGACAACCTCAATACATTTTCGAGTCAGTTGACGGGCATGAGCAAGGATGCAAAAGAGACGATCCAGAAGGCCAAAGATGCCTTCTCCAGGGTTGAAGAGATCGGAGATAAGGTGAAAAAAGGGGAGGGCACCCTGGGGAAACTGATTACCGACGAGACAATCTATCAGGAAGCGAAGAAGACAGTGGAAACGGCCAGGGAAGCAGCAGAGTCTGCTAAACAGGCTGTTGACACCCTGAAGAATCTTTCGGAAAAGATTGAAAAGGGAGAGGGGACTCTGGGCAAATTGGTTAAGGATGAATCTCTCTACCAAGACGCGAAAGACACGATTCAGTCGATGAAAGGGATTGCAGAGAAAGTGGAGAAAGGGGAGGGGACTCTGGGAAAACTGGTCAGTGATGATCAGTTGATGAAAGAAGCAGAGAAGACGATGAAGAAGATTCAAAAGGCTGCTGAGAGCATTGAGGAACAAACGCCCATCACCGTCTTGGGGACCCTCATCGGGATCTTCTTTTAACATCCCTTCAGAGCTATGATAATCCGAAAGCAATTTTTCTTGTTGACGGTAATCCTCTTTCTTTCCGTCATCCCTTTTCCTTCCCTAGCAGGCGAGAGACCGGTCACGATCAATTTCTGGCCCTTTTTCCATTATACGTCTGACCCGGTGGAAGGAATAAGTGAGGCCGAGGGATTAGGTCCTCTCTTCCACTTGAAAAAGGAATCGGGTCGAAGGGGGTGGGGGTTTCGTCCCTTTTTTTACTGGACGAGGGATGAAGACGAGGGTCTGAAGAGATTAGAGTTTCTTTATCCATTCGGAAAATATCAAATCAAGGGCGATGATGAAAAGGGATACCTCTTCCCGCTTTCTTCCTACAGGGATCAGACGTTCGATGGAAAGGAGAAATGGGATTTTCAATTCTTCCCTTTCTTTATTGGAGAGACGGAAGAGAGAGAAGATTATTTCGGTCTCTTCCCCCTTTTCGGTACACTTCTGAAACGATATGGTAAGGATGAAATCCATTTTTATCTCTGGCCCCTCTATTCGGATTCGCTCTCAGAAGGCGTTCGTACCCAAAACTTCCTTTGGCCCTTTGTCTCCTCCACGAGCGGCGAGAAGAAGAAAGGGTACCGAATCTGGCCCATCTACGGGAGAAAGGAGGAGGTTGGGGTTTCAACGCAAGCCTTTCTTTTGTGGCCCATCTTCGTGAAAAAGACAAAAGGATTGGATACAGATGATCCGACGGATGAATGGATGGTTTTTCCCTTTTATATTTCAAAGGAATCCAAATATTTCTACAGCAAGACCATTCTGTGGCCACTCTTCTCCCATGCCAAAGAGGAGCGCACAGGTTTCGAACAGTGGGATCTGCCCTGGCCTCTTTTTCGGACCTTCAAAGGGGAAAACCTCTACGGGAAGAGATTCTTCCTTTTTTATGGTTATAAGGTGAGAGAGGGAGAGTCGAAGAGGGTCTTCATCCTCTATCCCTTCTATCAATATGAGGAGGACTGGCTGACAGATTTCCATGAGACGACCTATCGCATCTTATTCAGCCGCATACGAACGGGCGAGGGTCCTCAGGGAAGAGAGAAAGGGGAATCCATTCGAATCTGGCCCATCTATGATTATGAAAGGGAAGAAGGGGGTCACGAGATCCTCAACGTCTTCTATCTTTTCCCATTTAAGGAAGAAGGGCTTGAAAGGAATTTTTTTCCCCTGTTTCGAATCTACCGCTGGGAGAAGGATCCTCCGAAAGGGATTTCCACCAATCTCCTTTGGGGATTGTACATAAAGATGGAGAAAGAGGGATTGGACTACTGGGAGGTCGCTCACCTGATCGGTGTTAAAAAATGGAATGGAGTGAAGAGCGTCTCTCTTCTGAAAGGGCTGTTTTTGTATCGGAGGGATGGGGAGTCTTTTGATCTCAGGATTTTCTACCTGCCCTTTCATCTCCGATGGTCTGGTACTCATCCTCCCAACCCCCCTCAAACGACCAATGGGCAATGAACAATGATCATTGATAATTGATCATTGAGGATTTAGAAGAAGGGGCGAAAGGGTAAGACATATTAATCAGTCTATAATAGAGGAGACTTATTCTTCTGAAAATCTCCCCTAACCCCTCTTTTCCAAAGAGGGGTATTGTTCCTCCCTTTGGAAAAGGGAGGTGAGGAGGGATTTTATAAAACAATGTAGTTATTATTATGGACTGATTAATAATCTTAAATCTTTGAGAAGGAGTTTGCTGATGGATGGCAGAAGGATCGGGATATTAGGAACCGGTTCCTTTCTTCCGGAAAGAATCCTCTCGAATTTCGATCTGGAGAAGATCCTGAATACGGATGACGAATGGATTTTTAAACGGACGGGGATTAAGGAGAGGAGGATTGCAGCGCCGAATGTGAACGCGTCCGATCTTGCGAAGGAGGCCTCGTTGCGGGCCATAGAGATGGCGGGGGTTTCGGCCAAGGATTTGGACCTCATCGTTATGGCCACCATGACGCCGGATACGGCCTGTCCTGCGGGATCGAATTGGCTAGAAGCAAAATTAGGAGCAGAGAAGGCGGTCTCCTTCGATGTGACCGCGGCTTGTTGTGGATTCATTTTTGGCCTTTCTGTGGCCGAACAATATCTCAAATGTGGAACATTCAAAACCGCACTGGTCGTTGCTGTCGAGATCATGAGTCGAACCCTCGATTGGACAGATCGGGAGAGTTGTATTCTCTGGGGAGATGGAGCAGGGGCGGCCGTGCTTCAGGCCTTTGATTCATCCGGAAGACATCAGTCGGTGCAGCATAAGGAAAAGGAGGTCAGCGAAATCCTTTCCGTTCACATCCATACGGACGGCGCAAATGGTCAAAACCTCCTTCTTCCGGGGGGCGGGTCGAAGACCACTCCCATTAGCTATGAAAGCGTGGACAAGAAACTCCATACTCTGAGAATGATTAAAGCCAATGAATCGGTTCGCATGGCTGTCAAACGATTTGCAGAGGCTGCCGAAGAAGCAGCTTCTTATAACCACATCCATCTTTCCGATGTGAAATGGGTGATTCCCCATCAGGCCAATCTACGTATGCTTCAGCAGGTGGCAAAGCGACTGAACGTCCCTATCGAGAAAGTTTATCTTACCATCGAAAAGTACGGGAACATCTCATCCGCCACGGTGGCGATCGCCCTGGACGAGGCCGTGCGAAACGGATCCATTTGCAAAGGAGACCTGATCATCCTCACCGCTTTCGGTGGAGGCCTCACTTGGGGAAGCAGCCTGATCAGATGGTAAGGATATGGCAATAACCAAATTCCAAGCCCTGCACCTAACATGGTGCAGGGCAAGCACCCCCGCACCAGAGCGGTGCGGGGCAGGCAATAATCAAACAATAACCAAAATTTCAATGGCCAATAATCAAACTCGTTTTGTAAATCACAGATAATCGGTTGGCTATTGGTTATTTGGTCATTGGTGATTATTTGGCTATTGGAATTTGGTTATTGGAGCTTAATTAATCCTTGAGTATGAATCGTCCCGACGAAATCATTGCTCAAACTCTGGCAATTCTGCGTAGAAAGCCAATTGATGGGTATGAGATTTATCTCGATCAGTCCTCCCATTTTGATGTGGAATCTAAGGACGGTGGGATCGATACCTTCCAGGTTTCCCATTCCTTGGGGATGGCATTTCGTATTCTGAACCGTCAGCGTATCGGATTTTCCTACACCACTTTTTCAGGCGTCTTTCAGGTTGAGTCAAAGAATCCTTTGGGCGAATTGGAACAGGTCATTGATGACGCGATTGCCAGCGCTGGGGACACCGCTTCTGACCCCTGTTATGACTTTGCCCCTCCTCTGAAGGAGGCCCCTCCTTCACCTCCGATTTTTGACGAAACATTGGAAGGAACTTCAGAAAAGGTAAAGATCGAAAAAGCAAAAGAGCTGGAGAAGGCGGCTCGATCCGTTGATCCGAAAAAGATTCAAAAAGTGAGAAAGGCATCCTATCAAGAGGGCATTGCTCATCGAACACTGATCAATTCCAATGGACTTCAATTTTCGTATCTGTCCACTTTCTGCTCCGTCAGTGTGACTGCAGTGGCCGAGGAGGCGGAAGAAGCAGAAGTGGGATGGGATTTTGATGCCAGCCATTTTCAGAGTGACCTCGATGTAAAAAGCGTAGGGAGGGAGGCCAGCCGGAAGGCGCTGGAGAGTCTCGGGGGGAGGAAAATTCCCTCTGGAGTCTATCCTGTCCTTATCCACCATAGCGTCGCTTCGGAATTTTTGTCCCTTCTTGCGCATTCCTTCAAAAGCGAACAGATTCAGAAAGGGAAATCCCCTCTGAAAGGAAAAAAGGGGGAGAGATATTTCTCTCCTTTGATCACGATTGAAGATAATGGACTTCACCCGAAAGGGATTTTCACTGCCCCGATAGACGGAGAGGGGACGCGAAGTCAACGGACAGCTTTAGTCGTCCAAGGAGAGTTATCCGGTTATCTCTATGACCGTTACTGGGCCAATCGGGAAAGCGCCTCGTCAGGACCAACCGTTAGATCCACAGGAAACAGTCGAAGATCAGGTATCAAGTCGCCCCCTGGAATAGGAACTTCGAACTTCCTTATTGAGCCCGGGACGCTCCCCTTTTCCGCTCTACTGAGCGACCTTTATCAAGGAGTGTTGCTGGAGGAGGTGATGGGCCTTCATACCGTCGATCCTATCTCAGGGGACTTCTCCCTCGGTTGCTCGGGGAAATGGGTCGATAAAGGGAAGCTGGTCCACCCGGTCAAATCGGTGGCAGTAGCTGGGAATCTTTTCCAACTTTTTCAGGATGTGGTAGGGATAGGGGAAGATTTTCGATTCATCGGAGGGATTGGCTCTCCGAGCCTTCTTGTGAGACGGTTGAAAATTAGCGGAATTTAACGAACATTTTTGGCCGTCGCAGGTGATAATTTGTCCAATTAGCCTGAAAATTTTAAATAAAATTGCCGAAATCATGTTTCCAGAATTAACAGCTGTTCTCTCTTTTTTCCTTGAAATATTAACAACTTTATTCGTTTTAACCAGTTTTGAAAAACAATTGGTATAATAATTGCTGTGTAAAGAAGTCTGTAAAAAAAGCTTGACAGAAAAACCCTTACTTTGTTATCTAACGGGTGTTAAATTGGATTATCTTACCTTAGGAAAAGGGAGGAGTGACCTTGGATAAAGAATACTTTAATATTCTTATCTTTGGCCACAAGGCCGCGAAGACCCGCCATCTTAAGATACGGAAAAAGACCGTAAAGATTTCATTCTATCTGATTGGTTTCGCCCTTCTTTCTACAACATTCTTCTTTTGCGATTACATTCAGGTTAAAAAGAAGGCCTTTGAATTGAGCCGTCTCCGTCAGGAGACCCAAAACCAGAGGTCTCAGATTCAATTCTTCTCAGCAAGAATTGAAGATCTGGAGAAACAACTCTCCAAACTGAAAGAATTCGACAAGAAAATTCGAATCATTGCTAATCTCGAGAGAGGACAGGAAACCACCCCTTCCTTGGGAATGGGGGGTCCATCTCCATCTGACATTCGGGATAAATTGAAAAAAGAGAAAGATGATGCCGGACTGGTTCAACAGATGAAAAGCGATGTCGAGCGCCTCCAATCCGAGGCTGTGTCCCGGGAGGATAGCCTTTCTGAACTCGAGAAACTTTTGCAGGTGAAGAGGGAGATGTTAGCCCATACCCCATCCGTCTGGCCGGTGCAGGGTTGGGTGACATCGGGTTTCGGGTATCGTACAAACCCCTTTACGGGTTTAACTCAGATGCATGAGGGTCTTGATATTTCAAATCGGATAGGAACCCCTGTGATCGCTCCCTCGAACGGAATCGTTTCGGACGTCGGAAATGATGTCGCCGTCGGAAAGGTTGTCGTGATCTTCCATGGATTTGGTATGACCTCCCGCTACGGCCACCTGAGCAAGGTTCTTGTAAAGACTGGGCAGAGGGTGAAACGGGGAGATAAGATTGCGGAGGTGGGAATGACCGGAAAGACAACCGGCCCTCATCTCCACTACGAAGTTAAGATTAATAGCATTCCGATCAATCCCGCGCGATATATTTTGAATTAGTTCCCTGGGCACGGATCGTTAAGAATTCAAAAAAGAGTAAAGCCCGATAGAGTTTTTCTTTGTCGGGCTTTTTTGTTAGTTGAAACAAAATCTCTTAAGTTATATAATTTTCCAGAATAGTGGATGAATGGAATTTTGGGTTTGTCGAATATAGCCCCATGATTCCACCCTTCCAATATTCCATCATTCCAATGATCAGGGTGAAGGGTTTCATGATTGGGTCACTGATTAAAAAGATTGTGGGAAGTAAGAACGAGAGGGAGTTGAAGAGGATCCGACCGATGATTCAACGGATCAATGCACTGGAGCCCCAGGTGCGGCCTTTGACGGATGGTCAACTCCGGACCAAAACCTCGGAATTAAAAGAACGGATCGATCGAGGGGAATCACTGGAGGAGATCCTCCCTGAGGCTTTCGCTGTCGTTCGCGAGGCAGCCAGAAGGACGCTGGGTGAGCGGCACTACGATGTGCAGCTCATCGGAGGGATTGTCCTTCACGAAGGCAAGATTTCCGAAATGGCGACTGGAGAAGGTAAAACCTTGGTGTCCACCCTTCCTGCTTATTTGAACGGGCTCAAGGGGGAAGGCGTCCATATTGTGACGGTGAATGACTACCTGGCAAAAAGAGATAGTGAATGGATGGGAGCGATCTACAGGTTTCTAGGCCTCTCGGTGGGAGTGATCCTCCACGAGTTAAATGACCAGGAGAGAAAGAAGGCCTACGGTTGTGATATCGCCTACGGGACGAACAATGAATTCGGATTTGATTACCTCCGGGACAACATGAAGTTCAGCATCGAAGATTATGTCCAGAGGGATTTGAACTATGCCATTGTCGATGAGGTGGATAGCATCCTGATCGATGAGGCGAGGACGCCCCTGATCATCTCCGGCCCGGCCGAGGAGTCCACGGATAAGTATTACAAGATCAACCGCATCATCCCCTCCCTGAAGCAGGGGAAGGATTATCAGTTGGAGGAGAAGAGTCACACAGCCTTTCTGACGGAAGAGGGTGTCGGTCATGTCGAAAAGCTAATTCATGTTGAGAATCTCTATGACCCCAGAAATATTGAGACCCTCCATCATGTGAATCAAGCTTTGAGAGCTCATACCTTATTCAAAAGGGATGTAGACTATGTGGTGAAGGAAGGCGAGGTGGTGATCGTAGATGAATTTACCGGGAGGCTCATGCCCGGGAGGAGGTGGAGCGATGGCCTCCATCAGGCGGTGGAAGCGAAAGAGAATGTTCGAATAGAAAACGAGAATCAAACCCTGGCCACGATCACTTTTCAGAACTACTTTCGGATGTATAAGAAGTTGGCAGGGATGACGGGCACGGCGGACACGGAAGCAGCTGAATTTCGGAAGACTTACAACCTCGACGTGGTGGTCATTCCTACTAACATGCCGTTGATGCGAACGAATCATTCCGATGTCATCTATAAAACGGAGAACGAGAAGTTCCGTGCGGTTGTCCGCGAGATTGAAGAACTCCATCGAATAGGGCGTCCGGCGCTGATCGGGACCATTTCCATCGAGAAATCAGAGCGATTGAGCCAGATGTTGAAGAAGCGGGGGATTCCCCACAATGTCCTCAATGCCAAACATCATGAGCAAGAGGCTGAGATCATCGCCCAGGCGGGAAGGGGAGGCGCCGTCACCCTCTCAACCAATATGGCAGGAAGGGGGACAGATATCCTTCTGGGTGGGAATCCAAAATTCTTGTCCAAACCCATGGTTGAAGGAGAGCCCACAGAAGAGGCGATGAAGAAAGCCTATGGGAAGGCTCTGGCTATTGTTCAAAAGGATAAGGAGAGCGTGGCCCAGTTGGGAGGCCTTCATGTCATTGGAACCGAAAGGCATGAAGCCCGGCGTATCGACAATCAATTGAGGGGCCGGTCCGGAAGGCAAGGTGATCCAGGATCTTCCCGCTTTTATCTCTCTCTCGAGGATGACCTCTTAAGAATTTTTGGCTCCGAGAGAATCTCCAGCATCATGGATCGATTGGGAATTGAGGAAGACCAACCTATCGAACATAATCTTGTTACCAAAGCTATCGAAAATGCCCAGAGGAGGGTGGAGGGCCATAATTTTGAGATCCGGAAGCAACTTCTGGAGTATGACAATGTCATGAACCAGCAGAGAGAAGTCATTTACTCTCAGAGAAGAGAGGTTCTGGGGAGTGACGATTTGAAAGAATCTGTCATGGAGATGATTGAGGAACAGACAGAAGGGCTTGTCGATCTCTATGCAGATGAAAAGCTCCACCCAGAGGATTGGGACCTGAAGGGACTCGCCGACGCCGTTTACCAGCAGTTCTCTTTCCGATGGGCACCTTCCTCAGGGGAGGAAGATGGACTCAATCGGGATCGTCTGAAAGAGATGATTCTGCAGAAAGGAAAGGATCTTTACCAGAAGAAGGAGGAAGAATTTGGCGAAGGCACGCTTCGATACCTGGAAAAAGTGATCATGCTGCAATCGGTCGATCATCACTGGAAGGATCATCTCTTTGCCATTGATCAGTTGAAGGAAGGGATCGGATTACGAGGGTATGCCCAGAAAGACCCGCGCATTGAATATCAAAAAGAAGCCTATCAAATGTTTCTTGACATGTTAGACCGCATTAAGAAGGATACGATCGAAAAGCTCTTTGCTGTTCAAATCGCTAGGGATGAAGAAGTCAAAGAGATGAAGTTGCCCAAAAGGCAAACCTTTTTCCTGAGCCGAGGAGCAGAACCCGCTGTCACCGCAGGCGGAGAGACCGAGAGTGGAAAGGGTGTGACCGTACGCCGGGATGGAAAGAAGGTGGGCCGGAATGATCCGTGCCCCTGCGGAAGCGGGAAGAAGTACAAAAAATGCTGCCTCCCTAAAGAAACACAGGCAAGAGCCTAAAATTAGAAATTCCAAATGTCAAAGCTCAAAGTTCAAATCAAATCCAAAGCTCAAATGACAAAATTTGACAAGAAGACTTTTGACATTGAATCATTTTGGCATTCATTTGACATTTGAACTTTGGCATTTGGCATTAGGTCAAGCCACCATTCAATATTTCTCCAAGTTCATATTGCAGTTGATAAAAGGATTAGAGGCGAGGCTATGATATGAGACCTTTTGATTTTAGGGTTAATGGTTTTCTCTTCTCAGGGATTTCAGCAGGAATCAAAAAAGACGGGAAAAAGGATCTGGGGTTGATCTACTCTGAAGTCCCAGCCCAGGTGGCTGGACTCTTTACTACCAATGCGGTGAAGGCGGCTCCTGTTCAATTAGGGATGAAAAGGATCAAAAAGGGCCTCTGTCAGGCCGTGATCATCAATAGCGGGAATGCCAATGCATGTACTGGAAACCGAGGGCTAGAAGATGCGAAACGGATCTCCTCTTGGGTGGCGAAAGGATTAGGAACTGAGGAGAGATTAATAATCCCCTCCTCGACGGGTGTTATCGGAACTCCTCTTCCTATGGAAAAAATCGAAGAAGGAATTCCCAAGTTGATCGATGCTATCTCTCCGGACGGGTGGATGGATACCGTCGAAGCGATCATGACCACTGACACCTTTCCGAAGGTCGAAATGGTCACCTGCCGGATGAAAGGGAAAAGCGTCAAAATTTGCGGGATGGTGAAGGGGGCGGGGATGATTCGACCGAACCTGGCTACTATGCTTTCTTTCGTTGTTACCGATGCCAATATTAAGGCTGCCCTTCTTCAGCAGATATTGGATAAGGTAGCACAGGACTCCTACAACAGGATCACGATCGATGGCGAGACCAGCACGAATGATACCGTACTCCTATTAGCGAATGGAAAGTCTGGTCACCCGCCGATAAGCAGAATGGATCGAGACGGAGCGCTCTTTCAGTTGAAGCTTCTGGAAGTCTGCCAGAAGCTGGCGAAAAGCGTCGTCAGGGATGGGGAAGGAGCGACGAAATTTGTCGAAATTCGCGTGAAAGGCGCACGAAACCGAGAGGATGGTAGACGCGCTGCCTATGCCATTGCCCATTCTCCGCTTGTAAAGACTGCTTTTTTTGGAATGGATGCGAATTGGGGAAGGATTTTATGCGCCATCGGCCATTCAGGAATTCGGGTAGACCCGAATCGAATCGACGTTTTCTTTGACAGGATGCCCATCGTGAAAAATGGGATGGGAGTAGGTGGCCAGCTTGAAGAAAAAGCTGCCGAGGTTATCAAGAATAAATCCTTCAAGGTGACCGTTCACCTCCATCGGGGAAAAAGCCAATTCTCAATCTTTACCACAGACCTCTCTATCGACTATGTTAAAATCAATGCCTCGTATCGATCTTAACCCTTCCGCTCCCCTCCCCCTTGATGGGGGAGGGTGCGGGTGGGGGAGCAATGGTTTTGAGATGGGGAGATAAGGGGACGGAGAGAGGGTGACCGCACCCATTAAATGGCAGCCTCAAACCGGTCAACCCTATTCCGATTTTCTTGCGATTATTTTCGTGATTATTTGCTCCGAACTCCGAACAAATCACTCCGAACTGCATTTTCAAATACCAAGGGCTGCCCTATGGCGAAGGGGTTTTAAGAGGAAGTCAAGGGCATCGAGGATATCTGTGACGACCACATCCGCTTTTCCCATGGTTTCTGCAGACGCTCCCTCTTTCCCAATGACACAGATTCCTAAACCGGCCTCCTCCATCATCAACACATCGTCGAATCCATTCCCGATGGCAACCGTTCGGGTTCCCCCGAGCCGTCGAACGAATTCTAATTTCTTTTCAGAAGCCTCTGCCTCTTTAAAATAAATTACCTCTGCGTTCACTTTTTTCAAGACCTCTGATACGACTTCCTTATTTCCTCGAGTCAGAATAAAAATGTTCGTCCGTTTGGATAGGAGGTTGAGCTTATCCTTTGCCTTAGGATGGATTCGGCGGTCTGTGGCAAGGGTTCCCTCGAAGTTCAGAAGGATAAACTCAATCTCCAGGGGATTTCGTCCGGGTCTTTGGAGGATGATCATTTCTGTCTTTCCTCCTTCGCTAAAGCTTGGGAGGGGGAGCCTTCCTTCCCGTGGCGTTGTCGCATCACTTCATAAAGGATCATCCCACCTGAGACAGAGGCATTGAAAGAGGTGAGGGGTCCTTTCATTGGAATGGAGAAAAGACGGTCGCATTTTTTCTTTACTAAGAGACGGATTCCTTTTCCTTCTGCACCGATGACGATCGCAACATCCATGCTTAGATCGAGTTCATAGACCTTTTCTTTTGCGTCCCCTGAAGCACCGTACACCCAGATCCCCACCTTCTGTAAGGTTTCGATGGTCCTCGAAAGGTTGGTCACTTTAACGATAGGCAGATGGGCAGTGGCTCCTGCCGAGGCTTTGATTACGGTGGGCGTGATTCCTACAGCCCTGTCTTTTGGGATGATGATCCCGTGTACGCCACATCCCAGCGCCGTGCGAATGAGAGATCCGAAATTTTGAGGATCCTGAATTCCATCCAGAATGAGAAAAAGGGCCCTGGCCTCCTCTTCTTTCCAACGAGAAAGAATTTCTTCCAGATCTGCGTAAGAGATTTCTTTTGTGATGGCTACGACATTTTGATGGAGGCCACCCCTGGCCATTTGTTCAAGAGTTTCCTTCTGGGAATAGGTGACCGGAATTTTTCTTTGGCTGGCCAGGTGAAGGATGGACTGAAGGGGGGGAGTAGGTTTCTGCGTGGCGATCAGAATCTTCTCGAGTTGAATGTGGGGTGATTTTAAGGCTTCTTCAACTGGATGAATCCCATAGATGATTTGAGACATATTAGAAGCTACAATAAGCAATTACGTAGAAAATAAAAAGTGCCTTTTTTGTCATTCCTGCGAAAGCAGAAATCCATTTCTTCCATATTATGCTGGATTCCCGCCTGCGCGGGAATGACACCTTTATTTTCATGATTCGCCGGTGACGAATCCCTCACGTAAAATCTGTTTGGTTATTGATGTTTGGGATTAAGAATTTTATTTTATGAAATATCTTCGATAATTCTCTCAACGGCTTCTAAGGGATCTTTGGCTTCCTTGATTGGACGACCGATGACAAGATAGTCTGCCCCGGCGGAGATAGCTTCCCTAGGGGAAAGAGTCCTTTTCTGGTCATCTTTTTTGTCTGAGGGATGACGAATCCCGGGAGTGACGATCAGGAATTTTTCTCCACATCGGTCCCGGATGATCCCAATCTCTTTCGGGGAAGCCACCACCCCATCTATCCCTGCCTTCATAGAGAGAAGCGCGAGGCGTCCCACCTCCTCCGGGATCGGCCCGTGTATTCCTACTTCCTTTATTCCCTCCTCATCCATGCTGGTGAGGACGGTGATGGCCAGGATGAGGGGTCTGGGGATGCCGAGATCTTTGGCAACGGCCTTGGACGCCTCAACCGTTTTCTTCATCATTTCCAAACCCCCCAAGGCGTGAAGGTTGAACATGGAGACTTCCAATTTTGTCGCTTCCGCTCCTGCCTTGGCCACCGTGTTTGGAATGTCATGGTATTTGAGGTCGAGAAAAACCTTTTGACCCTTTTTCCGGATCATATCGATAACCTTGGGGCCAGCATGCGTGAAGAGTTGCTTCCCCACTTTAAACATTCCGATATGGTCTTTCAGGAGGTTCACCCAGCGCTGGGCCTCTGAGAAGTGTTCAACATCGAGGGCAAAAATGATCTTTTCCTTGGGATCTTTGCTGGGAGGAGGGCTCATGAGGGCTTTCCCCATATTGGAATGGCTTTATCATATAAAGGTTTGAAAGAAAGTGTCAATGAATAATTTTGAGATTTCTGAAAAAGACCAGAAATCTCTGATTACACTGATTAAGGACCGATTACACCGACAGGAAATGCGTTGAAACATAAGGAAAATCCGTGTAATCCTATTTTGAAATCTGAGTAATCAAGAGAGATAGGCCGGACATTCTTGTCCGGCGAGCGCATTTTCGCCGAGACTGGACTTCGTCGTGAGCTCAGTCGAACGAAAGTCTCGGCTATCGGTGAAACCCCACGGTGTTTGTCCCGTCCCAACGGGATGCGCGATGAGCTTCCCTCTTTACAAAAGGCAACCCCCCTGCTATAAAAAGTGGGGAAGACTTATTGATGAAGGAGATGGAAATGAGAAATTCAGAAGAAGTGAAACAGGAGAACCGCAAGATCCGGTATCTCCGATTTCTAGTGGATTTCTCCATCGTTTCGATACAGCAGGGCGATGTTTCCCTCGGAGAGGTGTTGAAGGTTGTGGAAGATGTGAAACGCGTGGCCTGCGCTTTTTTTCCTGAAAAGGAGGAGACCTTTGAATTAATCTATCGGCCACGCTTCAATCGCGTGATTCAAGAAAGATTTGGAACGACAGCCTTCAGCTCTTGATCGATCAATTTTTTGATCTCCGATATTGCCTCCTCCTTCTTCACTAGAGAGGTCTCTCCCGTTCTCCTTTTCTTGATCTCCACCAAACCTTTCTTCAAATTCTTCTCACCTAAAGTCACCCTCAAGGGAATCCCGATGAGATCGGCATCCTTGAATTTGACTCCTGGAGTTTCTTCCCGGTCGTCATACAGGACTTCTATCCGTTCTTTCAATAAACTTTGGTAGAGTTGTTCTGCCGTCTCCCTGAGAAGATCGATATTAATATTGACGGGGAGGATGAGTACGTGGAAAGGAGCAATCGGGACAGGAAAGACGATCCCATTGTCGTCGAAATACTGTTCAATTGCTGCAGCCACGGTCCTTCCGACACCGATTCCATAAGACCCCATGACAATTTCCTTTTCCTTCCCCTGGTCATCGAGATAGGTGGCGCCCATGGGTTGACTATATTTGGTTCCGAGTTTAAAAGTATGACCAACCTCGATTCCCTTATCGAGTCTTGTCTCTCCTTCACAAAGAGGGCAACGATCTCCCGGAACGAATCTCCGAAGATCGGCGAATTGACTCACTTGAAAGTCTCGTCCAATATTGACGTTGATCAGGTGGGCGTCCTTTTCATTGGCGCCGGCGACGAAGTTGACCATATTCTGAAGGTCCAGGTCAGCGATCATGGGGATAGAAAGCCCTATCGGGCCAGCAAATCCTTTTGGAGCATGGGTGATCTCTTCAACAGTCCTTTCTCCCGCGAGCTGGAGGTTCTCCGTTCCTGAAGCCACTTTTAACTTTTTTTCATTGATCTCATGATCTCCCCGGACCAGCGCAGCCATACACCCCTTATCGGTTTCAAAGATAAGGGTTTTGACCAAATCCTGCGGAGAGACATGGAGAAATTGGGTGACTTCTTCGACGGTCCGCTGATCCGGTGTGAGAACTTTTTGAACGGGCTTCAGCTGTCCTGCGTCACGGAGGAGGCCTTTTGGCTCGACCCTTTTGAATCCTGCCTTTTCGATATTCGCCGCATAGGAGCAAAGGGTGCAACTGACAATCGTTTCCTCTCCTGTTTCGGCCAGGACCATGAATTCATGAGAATAGGATCCTCCGATCACGCCCGATTCGGCTTCGACCATTTTGAATTTTAAACCACAGCGTTTGAAGATGCGTGTGTAGGCATCGACCATCTTTCGATAACTTTCATCCAGTCCCTTTTCATCAATATCAAAGGTATAAGCATCCTTCATGATAAATTCTCGCGCTCTCATCACCCCGAAGCGGGGTCGGATCTCATCCCTAAATTTGGTCTGGATCTGGTAAAGATTGAGAGGCATCTGACGATACGATCGGATTTCCTTCCGAGCAATATCCGCCATCACTTCCTCATGGGTAGGTCCTAGACAGCAGTCCCGATTGTGGCGATCTTTCAACCTTAAGAGTTCTTTTCCATATTCCTCCCACCGATGGCTTTCCTGCCAAATCTCAGCTGGTTGGACAAAGGGGAGCAAGACTTCAATGGCACCCGCCCGGTTCATCTCTTCCCGGACGATAGACTCCACCTTTTGAATAGCCCGGAGTCCAAAGGGAAGATAGGAGTAGATCCCCGACGCCAGTTTCCGAATCATCCCTGCCCGGAACATCAATTGATGACTGGGAACCTCTGCTTCAGAAGGGACTTCTTTCAAGGTAGGAAGAAAATATTGCGAATACCGCATGCTCACTCCTCCAGAACGGTTTGAATCATCGATCTTTTTTGACTACTTGATACTTCGACGGCGACAACCCTCGCTTTTTAGGATGGAGCTAAAAACGCCGCTCAGTATCAACCCCTGCCTACCGGCAGGCAGGCTGAGCCTTCGGCCGGAGCGTTCGACTGAGCTCACGCCGAAGTCTCTGGACGAGCGGCAAACCCCGGGTGCTCGTCCTGAGCGGGGTCGAAGGATTAGACCAGGGATAGTCGAAGGGTTGATTTTTCTTTATACCTAATATATAAAGTTTTTTCACCTATGAGAAAAATTACTCCCGTTCACGGACTGACCTTTTTCTTTTTGATTGGATTGATTCTCCTCACACTCATCTTTAAAGGGCACATTCCGCTCTGGCACTCCCTCCTCCTCCGCTACCTGATGTTGATGGCCCTTCTCTTTGTGATGAAAATATCCTCTGATCGCAAGGGGAAAGGAGGGGCCTTCTTCAACGATTTCTCACCGCTGATATTCATCATCCTTATTTACGAGTCGCTCGGTGATCTGATTCAGTATCTCCGACGGGATATCGACTCCTGGCTAATACAAATCGACCTCTTCCTGTTTGGCGTGCATCCTACGGTTTGGATGGAGAGGTGGGTTGTTCCCTGGTTTACGGATGTCATGTCCTTGGCCTATTTGAGTTACTATTTCCTTCCCCTCACCCTCGTGGTTGTCCTTTACATAAAAAACCGAAAGCTGGAATTCAATGAATCGATCTTTGTATTAACCTTTGGATACTATGCCTCCTTTATCGGGTACATTCTCTTTCCAGCGATTGGACCCCGATTTACATTAACCTCATTTCACTCTGTGCCCCTGGAGGGAACATGGATTACCGATTTTGTGAGAAATACTTTGAATGCCCTGGAACATAACAAACGCGATTGCATGCCCAGTGGCCATACTCAGATTGTGCTCATGGTCCTTTATCTGGCCTACCGCTACGAAAAATTGCTTTCTTGTCTTTTCTTTCCGATCATCTGTGGGTTGATCCTCTCGACGGTCTATCTGAGGTACCACTATGTCATTGATCTTTTTGCCGGTGTTGCGTTTGCCATCGCGTCATTGATCATCGCGCCTCAACTGTACAGAGGGTGGAACCCCAAAAAAGGTGACGAGTACTAAGATCTGAGGACTGAGCAATAACTCATTCAAATGTCCGACTCATCCCTCATAGCTTCTCACTCAGTCCTTTTACAGAGTGCTTTCGTAGATTCGGTACGTCTTATAACGTTTTCCTCCCATGGCTTCAATACCGTGCTGCATCAGGAGATTATCTTCGAGAATCCAGGAGCATTCTGCCCTGAAATAACCTTTTCTAGTTCCTCGTTTAAAGGTCTCGTAATAGAGGAGCCCCTCCACTCCTCTCTTTTGGAAGGCATGTTTCACGCCCAGAAGCATGACCCGAACGGTGTCGATCCTCCTCGAGAAATAGAGGAATTTGAGGAATCCAAGGGGGCCCAATTTCCCATTCAACCTTTTGAGAACTTCATTATAGTCTGGAAGGGAGACGGAGAACCCGACGGGTTCATCCTGCCAATAGGCAAAGAGCACTAAATCGGGGACCAACAGGGGCTTCAGATTTTTTGCAAGGTCATCGATCTCGGCCTCGGTCAGGGGGACGAATCCCCAGTTTCTACTCCAGGCATGATTATAGATATCCTTGACGATCATTAATTCCTGGCCCAAGCGGCGGAGATTGATGGGGCGAACCCGAAGGCCCGGTTCTTTCTTTATCAATTTAGCAGCGATCCGGCTCAGACGTCCCGCAATGAAAGTCGATTGCTCAATAAAGAAAGCATAGAGGTCCTTGGCCTTCTTCAAACCGGCCCCTTCAAGCAAGGCGTTATAGTAGACAGGGTTGTATGGCATCATGAGACGAGGAGAGGAATCGAACCCATCGATCAGGAGGCCACATTCATCATTGGTGGAGGGATTCATCGGCCCTATCATTTTCTCCATCCCATGCCCCCTGAGCCAGTCTTTCGCGCTGGACAGAAGGAGTCCGGTTACTTGAGCGTCTTGAATTGATTCGAAAAATCCGAAGAAACCCGTCTTCTCCTGATGAAACTCTATAAAGCTGTGGTCAACGATCCCTGCAATCCTTCCCGCGACCTCCTCTCCTCGGTAGGCGAGAAGGAGGGTCATCTCTGAATGAGAACGGAAAGGATGGTTTGGGCTAAATTTCTGGAGTTGATCTTTGATGAGGGGAGGGACCCAGTAGCGATCTCCCTGATAGATCCTCCAGGGAAATCGGATAAAAGTCATCAAATCCTGACGATTTCTTACCTCTTCAATATGGAGTTCCTGGTTTGACATTCGATCGGTATCCATCAGATCAGTCTCATCTCTTTTCCAACCTTTTGGAAGGCCTCCAGAACTCGATTCAACTGGCTTTCGGTATGGGTAGCCATATAACTCGTGCGGAGCAGTTCCCTTCCGGGAGGGACCGCCGGGCTGACGACAGCATTGACAAAGACACCCTCTTCAAAGAGACGTTTGCACATCTCATAGGTTTTCCAGTTGTCCTTGATGATAACCGGCACGATAGGGGTTTCGCTTGTGCCCGTATCATAGCCGAGCTCCTTGTAACCTTTGAGCATCCTGTGAGTATTCTTCCAGAGCTGGGTCCTGAGCTGTGGCTGTTCCTCGATGATGTCAAGGGCTTCACTGACGGACGCCACGAGAGCAGGTGGGAGGCTGGCACTGAAGATCATGGAGCGGCCAGTATGTTTGATAAAATTAATGACATCCTGTGCCCCCACAACAAACCCACCGATGGCAGCGAGTGATTTGCTATAGGTCCCCATAATGAGGTCGACTTCATTCTCCAGACCGAAATGCTCAGCAGTCCCTCTTCCACCTTCCCCTAAGACGCCTATAGCATGGGCGTCGTCTACCATCACCCTGGCCCCATAAGTCTTGGCCAATTTGACGATATTCGGGAGATCAGCAATATCACCCTCCATGCTGAAGACGCCATCGACGATAATCAATTTCCCTTTGTCTTTGGTTGCTTCGAGGGTACGTGCCAGATCCTTCATGTCGTTATGTCGATATTTCTTCACCTTTCCAAAAGAGAGACGACACCCATCAATGATGCTCGCATGATCGTATTTATCAATGATCGCCACATCATTTCGTCCCACCAGAGCCGAAATGGCTCCCAGATTGGTTTGGTACCCAGTGGCAAAGACGAGGGCTGCTTCCTTGCGGAAAAAGCGGGCCAGTTTGTTTTCGAGTTCAACGTGGATTTCAAGCGTCCCGTTGAGAAATCTCGACCCGGCACAACCACATCCGAACTTTTCAATGGCTTTGATGGCAGCCTGCTTGACGCGAGGGTGGTTCGTTAGACCGAGGTAATTGTTCGAGCCAATCATGATGACTCTTTTTCCATTCACCACCACCTCGGCATCTTGGGGCGATTCGAGCTTGCGGAAGTAAAAATAGTAACCCCTTTCAACCACCTCTCTAATTTGTTCATTGACCTTGTCGCATTTTTCAAAGACGTCCATAGGCCACCTCGCTTTTTTAGCTATAGCCAATTCTCTTTCTTGTACCATTCAAAGGTCAATCGAGCTCCCTCGGCAAGAGAGACAACGGGTTTGAAACCCAAGACCGTTCTGGCTTTTGTGATATCACAGACCCAGTTTTTCTGAACCATCTCTTCGACCTTCCCTCGACTGAGGAGAGCAGGTTTCCCCGTAAGCTTGGAGAGATATTCAGATAAAGAAGCCACTCCGTATATCATCCATTCTGGAAGTCGAATACAGACCGGATTCACCCCCATGACGGAGGCAAAAATATCGCTGACTTCCTCCATTCGATAATCCTGCCCGTCGGAGAGGAAGAATATTTCTCCGCTCCCTTCTTTCTTATCGGAAGCCAGGAGGATGGCTTGGACAATATCCCCGACAAAACATAAGCTGATATGTTGCTCTTGGCTGTAGAAACAGGGTCTGATCTTTTTAGAGAGGAGTTTGAAGAAAGTGTAGATATCCCGATCTCTCGGACCATAGACTGCAGAAGGGCGGAGGATGAGAAGGGGCAACTCGTGTGTGTGGGCGAGGGCCAGGTCCTCTCCCATCCGCTTGCTCTGGCCGTAAGGAGAGACAGGTTCGCACAGATCCGTCTCTTTCTTCTGCCCTCCATTCTGGCAAGGTCCTGCTGCGGCCTGGCTTGAAAGATAAATAAATTTTTGGAGGGAAGGATTATGTTCAAGGCAGGCCCGGATGAGGTTTTCCGTTCCATAGGCATTGACTTCGAAATAAGTTCTTTTATCAACAGTCTTGGTCACACCTGCCAGATGGAACAACTGGTCCACTCCTGCGACAGCGCCTTTCAAGGAACTTTTGTCATTACAATTACCCTGAACCGCCTCAATGGGCAGACCTTCCAGCCACTTCAAATCGCTCAAGTTCCGGACGAGGCATCGGACTTGATCCCCTCGTTGTAAGAGAGCCTCTACGAGATGGCTTCCAATAAAACCTGTGGCTCCGGTGACCAATGATTTCAAAGATCTCTCCCTGTTCAAATTTTAAAATTCTATCCGTTTTCAGAGAATTGTCAAGGAACCCTTTTCGATTTCTGAAAAAGCCCAGAAATCTTTGGAGAGAGCGTGAGGTAGTTTTTCAGCTGTCAAAAATTTCTCAACAATTTCTCTTGACAAATTTCATAAATTATACTAGATTAATTAAATACGTTTTGGTTTTTACCAAAATGGGTTACCTAGTCGGTAGCTCTTTTTTTTATGCTCTTTTTGGAAATTGTAATAATTAATTATTTCAACTAGTTACAAAATTAATCCATAAAGAGGGGAGGTTGATTGCCATGGTTTGTCAAACTGTCAAAGTAGGAACGGAATGCATCTTCATGAAGAAGAATGGCTGTTCCTACAACGGTGGGAGATGCTATCCCATCGTGGAAGCCTGCAAGGGATGTGACCGTGTGGTGACTTATGAGGTGGGTTCCTATTGTAAGACCTATTGTGAGCCTTCTATCAAATGGGCAAAGGGAGCTTGCAATTTCGCCACCCACGTGAAGAAAGAGGTAAAAGAGGATACCTTCAAATTGAACCCTCTCAAGGCTTCGAAACGAAATGTTGCCCAAAAGGTTTGAAAAGATCCTCTATTAGACACACTCCATTGAAGCCCTTCTCCGGTGGTTTCTCGATTTCAAGAGGTTCGGAGAGGGGCTTTTTTCTTTTTCAAAGTCACCCAACTGAGCAGTCCAAGTAGAGCACAGGTGATAAATATCAGGATGTGAACGCCGAATCCTGTGGCAATCGCCTGCTCTTTGGGAAGTCCGGTCATCAGAAACCCAGCAGCCCATCCCACCTCAAGTGTTCCCCAGTTGCCAATGCCCCCAATGGGTAAGGCGTTTGCAATAACAGCAACGGTTGAACCAAAGAGCACTTTAAGGAAAGAGATTTCGACCCCGAATCCCAAGAGAAAAGCTTCAAACGTTAAGAAAATCATAAACCAGGAAAGGATGCTGGTCAGAGTAACGGCGAGGTAGGTCTTTTTAGCTCGAATGGCATAGAAGTCTTCTGACATTTCATGAATTGTTTTTTGGACCCATAGGGCCGTTTTGCTCTCTTCTTTTCGGAGAATCTTGAATATGCATCCGCAGACATTAGAGATCAAGATCAAGAGACGATTCATATAGAAGAAGGCGGCGAGAATCAGAAGGATCAAGAGAAGGGTAAGGAGAAGGACAAAGAGAAGGTTGACCTTGAAAAGGTTCTGAAATGCGAGAGAGGAGAACAGAAAGATCACCAGGATGATGAAAAAATCATAGACCCTCGAAGCAATCAGGGAAGCCAGCCCTTCGGTCATGCTGATCCCACCGATTCTATTTAGGAGATAGGGATAAGAGAGTTCTCCGAGTTTGGAAGGAAGGACCATGAGGGATAAATGATAGAATACAGAGATTCGAAAGAGTTCATCGATTGAAATGTCCTTCGAATGGATCAGCCATCGAAATCGAAGGGCACGAAAGAGAGTGGCCAGGAAGTAACCTGCGGATCCCAACGTCGCCCAAAAAGGATCGATCTGTATTAAAAGGGTAAAGAGACCTTTCAGGGAGATCTGGGTAAATAGGATGAAAAGGATGATGCAGGTAACAAGTAAGGAGATGAGGAATCTTTTCAAACGAATGCCCCCGTTCTTGATTGACGACTATTCTAAAACATGGTAAAAAAAGAAACAATGTCTAAAAAGGCCGGTGTAGCTCAGTGGTAGAGCAACTGATTCGTAATCAGTAGGTCGAGGGTTCAAATCCCCCCACCGGCTCCAGAAACTTCTTGAAAACTCTGGAGGTTTTAAACGGTAGGTAATTGGGTAGGTTTTGAAATCTCATCTTTTCCCACTATTGAGGATCAATTTTTCGATCAAGTCCGGCTTGGGACAAATCAAGGTCTGATCCGACACAGAAGCCAACCGTAGTCTTGTCATCATCTTTCTCATATCATCCACCCACTTTGGAATTTCTTAACTCTTGTATCCCTAAAGGTTAGGAAAACAAAACCTCATTCCGTTTTCAGAAATGGGGTTTAATGCAATGCTTATCCATGTCTACCCCTAAGGTTGATTGTTTAAAGGAACGAAAGGGGATTTGACTACCGTTTTCTTTCCCTCTGATTCATAACTATTTCTTTTTATTCCTTTTAGGAAGGCAAGGGTGCCTTTTTATAGACCCATGGCACTCCTTAATCTGTTTGGGAGTGCAGTCTTTAGGTTTCCCCTTTAACTGATCAGGGAACTGACATCCGCTTTTCTGTCCAGCGAAGCACATTATCTTTTTCCTCCTTCCATTTCATTATGACCCTACACAAAAATCCCTCTATTTCATTTTTCGGATGCGGACCTCAATCTCCGGAGTTTCCTTAAGCAAGCTCACCACCTTCGACGTATCCGTTTCACCAAAGTGATAGGGATAGAGGATCTTAGGTTTGAAGACCTTTGCCCCATCAGCCACCATCTCGGGTGTCATTGTGTAGGGGAGATTCATGGACAGGAATGCAATGTCAATGTTCTTCAGGCGTTTCATCTCTGGGATGTTCTCAGTATCGCCAGCCACATAGACCCGCTTGTCACCGAAGGTGATGATGTAGCCGTTGCCAACTCCCTTCGGGTGAAAAGGCTGACCGGTGTCCCGTTTTTGGACAATATTGTAGGCGGGCACAGCCTCGATCTTTAACCCTTCCAATGTGTTCACATCGCCGTTCATCATCACAATGCCTCCCTGCACCTGTTTTCCACAGGCCTCGGTCAACACCACGATCGTCTTGCCTGTTCGTACTACATTCAAGGCCTTCAGATCGAGGTGGTCCGGGTGGTCATGGGTCAAGAGGATCAGGTCGGCCTTGGGGAGGGTGTTATAATCGGCCAAATTGCTGTAGGGATCCACATGGGTCACCTTTCCCCCAAAATTGAACATCAACGTGCCGTGGCCGATGAAGGTGATCTTCAGGTCACCCGCCGATGTCTTGATGATATCTGTCTCGAATTTCTCCTGGGCGAAGGAAGAAACTGCAATGATCACGGGGAGCAGATTGCTTAACAATAACAATGTCTTCATAACACACCTCCTCTGGAAGCTGAAGATATTTGAAACGCCCTGGGTATTATAACGCCTCCACCTCGAAAATCAAGCAATGGGGCATTGGGGGTAATGTATGACCTTTGTGTCAGGGGGATACTTAGATATGGACCTGGTCTGGTCATATTCAAGCCTGACTTCCTTTCCTTCTACCATTCGCTTGGTGAATTGACAGGCTTCCTTTCCAAAATACTCAACAGGCTTTTGTGGATGCTTTGTTTCGGGAGTATCAACACCGATCAAGCGGACATATTCACCGTTGGTAAGGAGGAGGGCGTCGCCGTCAATGACCCGCTTCACTTTGTAAGTTTGGGCATGCGAAACAGAAAGAGAGAGGGTGAGAATTAGAAATGGAATTATAATAAGAATTGCTCTCTTCACAAATCTCCTTCCGAACAAAAAACCCCATTCGCTTTTCAGAAATGGGGTTGAAGCTGAGTCAACATTGTCTCCTTCCATGGTTGAGGAGCAGGGTCATTTCTCTGACCCTGCCTTTGCTTTTTGAGAACTTAATCTTGAGTTTCTTTTTTTGAGGATTTCGCCGAAAGTAACCCGTGAAGTTGGTTGGTTACGTTTTAGTAACTATTCATAAACTTCTTTTAATTGTTTCAATTTCAAATTCATACCTTCTAATCCAATCCTTGATAGCTTCCTGTTCTCCCCTCAGTCCAGCATATCTATAGCTCAAATTATATGGTAATCTTCCAGTCGACATATTTCTTTCCCAGTCGATCTTCTTCATTTCATTTTCTACTATTCTCAATTCTCCCTCTAACCGTTCTATCCTGTTTTTAAGCTCATTTATTCTTTCAATCTTTGAGTCATATTCCCCATCCTTCTTAACTTTGCTGACGTCCCTTATGAGATTCTCGTCAAGGTTTTTGAGTTTCACCTCCTTTTCTTGTTCAATCGTTCTCATCTTTTCTTCGACTGTTGGCTCTTTATAAATTTTAGTCCGGCCAATTTTAGCTGAAAAACCGCACTTCGGGCAAGTAGCTATGCCATCCTTCTCCACCATCTCTATCTTGCATTTTGGGCAATCAAAAGCGAAGGAAATCCCAAACATAAGTACGACGAAAATTATCGCCAGGGTAATCTGTTTCATAATCTTTAGTCTTTATTAGGCACCTTTTGGAATCCCCCCAATAGTTCACTCCAAAAGGTTAAAGGTTGTATTGTTAAGTTGACTCAAAGAACGAGCGGAAGGCCTAAATCTTGATGGCAGTATATATGGGTTGAATGGAGAAGTCAGCGAGAATATTCTTGGGAAACGGTGTATAACTAACTAATATCAAAAGAAAAAGCAGAATATGTTACGTATAGCACCTACAAAGAGTGAGGATTAGTCTACATTAGAGGTTGATGATTTCCCTTAGAAAGAGAGTATAACCATAAAGCTCACCGGCCGCTTTGAAGCGCAGCGGAAAAGCGGTCAGGTGGAGCGCCTTGTTAGGTGGTCTATTTCTCGTTTCAACTGTCCATTGAGGCGTTTCAATAAGCTCTTTGGCGGATCAAAATTTGGAATTTCTGGTGTTCCAGTTTCCAGGTGCAATGGCTTTTCAATTGGTCGCTTCTCAATCACAAGAACACTATCGTAATAATGCAATGAGTGAACCGATCTAGTGAATTCTGTGACGCTTAACCTGCTTGTTCGGGTAGAATGCCAAGCATTTATATAGTCGATAAAGTTTTTACTGTACTCTATAAACGTGCCGCGTTTCTTATAGCCTCCGCCCCACCTCAGCCAATAAGAGGTATGTATGTCTTCGCATAGATACACACCATTCTCATCAATGTAAGAGAAAAGCTCCTCAAAGGTGTTTATTTGCTGCTTCATTGTATGACCGCCATCATCAATCAAGATATCTATTCTTGGAATCTTTTCTGCTAGCGCTTTCAGGAATCTTCTATCTTCCTGATCACCTATGAATATTTCAATCTGTTCCTCTTCTAGCTTCTTGCAATGTGGATTGATGTCTATCCCAAATATTTTGGAATTAGGCCCAAAATATTGTTTCCACATCTGCAAAGAACCGCCTTGATATACACCGAATTCAATAATGTGAACATCAGTACCCCTATAACGCGAAAAGTGTCGATCATAAATTTCAAAATAGTGTTTCCATTTCTCAATCAGTCTTCCTGTATTTTCTATGAAGTATTTTTCTAAATCATTCATAATTGAATTCCTTCCTTACTGACCGCCTAACTTATTTATTAAGCTGCTTCTATGTTTTTATTAAATCTTAAACCATTAAAGGCTCTCTTTTATTCAAAAGGCTTGAATATCATACTATTTTTCCAGAAAAGATGGTTTTACACAATATTATATAGAAACGAGTTAATTTCAGAATGAATTATTCAAAGGGATCGAGACACATCCGCGTTGTTCATTTGCAGTTGTAATATACACTTTTGGCTAAAATTAGGGAACAGATAGTTTCAGGAAGAAAACAAGAAGGGGAGAAGCCTTATCGACCCCTCCCCCCTTAGCTGCTCTCTAAGATTTATTTTTGACTTTGTTAATCGCCAGGATGCGTCTCAACAAAAGATTTGCTTGGTTTCATCCTTACCTATTCCCTGCCTTTATATAACCACCAAATTTTTTTGGGGGGGGGAGAGTTTCTATTTCACATATAATCTGAATCAACCAGCCGGTACCCCCCAAAGCCCCCCATGCTTCCCACTATTTTCCCAAGGAGATGGATAAGAAGTTTATCAAGGTAAGAAATGTATTGATTTTCTTAGTTGTGGTGATTTGTTTGACTGCTGGATTGTTTTTTGGATTGACTATCATCAAACAAACGGAAAATGAGGCTTATAAAGGTTTTGATGATATACTTCGACAGTTTAAGAGAAGTGAGAATACTAGGATTGAGAAATTGACGGAGATAACCAATTATATGAGCAACGTCGCTGCTGAGATAGCAGCATATCATCAAGAAGCAAACTCATTCCTCCCTTCTCTTCATACCATGGAGGACATCAAAACCAGCTTGGGTGCAAGCATGTCTACTAACAAGATCAGTTCAATAACCGTTGTTACTCTGGGGCCTGAGGAAGTAGTAATCATAGCAACACTGACAGGCATAGATTCAGAAATAGATGGAAAAACCTTTACACTAACAGGAAGCCCATCGAAGGAATATGGCCTTCTTTGGATATGGGCCGGAACTGTGCCTTCTGTTTATCTGCCGAAACGGAAGTAATTGATGAGGCTTTAGGGTCCTATTTAAAAGGGAAAAGGATTAAACCTACCATTACTCAGCGAGCCCTCTCAGACATCAAAAATAAGAAAGTCTCCTCAACTTGTAAGTTTGAAGATTTTGTATGATATTCTTTTAAAAGGGGCGGGGAGAGGTTTTCAGGAAGAAATTTTCCAGGATCTCCCTGTGTCTTCGAAAAACGAAGTTCTTCAAACCAGGCATCCTCCACATCTTGAGTCCATCAGCCCAAATGAAAAAAGAATTTCACGATGCTGATTGCGATGATGATCCCGACGAGGTCGGCGAGAACGCAGACCGGAACCAGATATCTTGTCCTCTTAATCCCCACCGCACCCAGGTAAACTGCCAGTACGTAAAAGGTCGTTTCCGCGCTCCCCATGATGACCGCAGAAATCAGGCTGGCCAGGGAATCCGGACCATTGGTTCTGACGATATTTGTGAACACGCCTAGCGAAGCACTTCCGGACAAGGGTTTGATGAGGGCAATCGATACCACGTCGATGGGAACATGGAAGACCCCCAGGGGCCCCCGTAGCAGCTCCTGGGCAAATTCAAAGGCCCCGGAGGCTTGAAAACCTTTGACCGCCACGAAGATCGCCAGGAGGTACGGGAAAACCCTGACCACGACGCCCACCCCGCCTTTTGCGCCAGAGACGAAACAATCGTAAACCCTAACCTTCTTGGCCCACCCATAAAGAATCGCAAACAGGATGAAGAGCGGAATGATGAGCTGCGAAATCAAGCTGACCGTTTTCATTTAAGGATCCTCCTGACCGCGAACAGGAGCCCGAGAGCAACGAGGGCCGATAGGAAAGTTGCCAGTAGGGTGGGCAGGACAATGGCCGACGGGTCTTTGGATCCGTAATCCGCAAGGATGCCGATCACAGTGAAAGGGATCAGTTGAATGCTGGCGGTATTCACCACGATGAAAACCATCATCTCAAAGGTGATGGTTTCCCCATCCGGATGCAGAGTCTTAAGGTCCTGCATGGCCTTGATTCCGAGAGGGGTGGCAGCATTCCCGAGCCCGAAAAGGTTGGCCAGGAAGTTCAAGGTGATGGAAGTGATAGCGGGATGTTCCGGGGGAATATTTCTGAAGAGCCGCCTCACAAAATATTGAAAGAAGCCGGAGAGGCGGTTGATCAGCCCCGAATCTTCAATGACCTTGGTGATCCCCAGCCAAAGACAAACGATGCCCAGAAGGAAAAGAGAGACCTCGACCGCTGATTTCGCCCCTTCGAAAATGGACTTCGTAAACGCATCCAGTCTACCGTTTAGGAAGGAAAAGAGAACGCTTGTCGCCATCAGCAAGATCCAAACCGTATTCATAGAAGGGTGAGCGCTTTCTTCATCGTGTTGAGTTCCACCCGGGCGCCGACGGGCAGGGTGATCTTGTTCCTAACGTGTCCAATATAGGGAGAACTTACCAGCGGGAAGTCGATCTTCATCTGGCTGGATAAAATATGGTAAACATCTCGGTCTTTGATCCCTCTGAAATCGCCCAGGATCAGCCCCTTCACTCTTCGCAGCTTGCCAGCATGGATCCACTGGGTAAGATACCGATCGACTTCGTACAGTTTCTCGTCAACGTCCTCTAGGAATAAAATTGTCCCGTCCGTGTCCATTTCCCATTCCGTGCCGATGAGGGCGGTGAGGGTGATCAGATTTCCCCCTTTCAGGCGCCCCCGGGCAATTCCGGAGCGGTGCACCTTCACCGGCACCCCTTCAAACAGGTTTCTGTTGGGGAACCCATTCACGGCGTTTAGGAACGAGCGGATCGTGAACCTGGAAGGCGGGGAAAAGTTTATGACCATGGGCGAGTGGAGCGTGATCAGACCGGTCCGCTCACAGATGACATTGAGCAGGGCGCTGAGATCGCTGAACCCGGCCAGGATCTTGGGGTTGTTGCGGATGAGGTTGAAATCCAGATGGGGTAGGAGCTTCATGCAACTGTATCCGCCTCTCTGGGCAAGGATGATTTCAACCTTTTTATTCAAAAAAGCAGCGTGGACCTGCGCAACTTTTCTGCGGATGGAGGGCAGGTTGGTTACCGGTCTCTTATTGATGACTTTAAACCCCAGCTTCTCCAGGTTCTTTACGCCGGCCGTGAAGTCTCTCTTCTTTTTGATCAGGTAGCTCGGCGTAATCGTGTATACGGCCTTCAACCAAACCTCCATTTCACAAGATTTAAATATTGAACCTCACCTAACAAGATTCGGAGCCTCTCTACTACCAATTGAAATCTACATCTTTGAGTGAAACGTGTCAATTACAGAGTTCAGTCCTCTCAGACATTAAAAGTAAAGAACTCCGCCCACAGGGCAGGGCTTTAAAATTCAAAACCTATTTCCATGTTGTCATTCCTGCGGAAGCAGGAATCCAGTCCTTACAAGCTTATCTGGACTCCCGCTTTCTCGGGAGTGACAGTGATTTAGGGTTTCTCAGCAACTCGCTAAACCATTTCGCTTTCGGCGGACACATCTTTCACCCCCGTCCCTGCCTAAAGGCAGATAGGCACAGAACGGGGTTTTCAGGTGCGCTTTTAATAAAAAAGTCTCCTCACCTGGAAAATTTGAAGATTTTGTATGATATTCTTTTAACAGGAGGAGAAAGGTTTTATGAAGATGGCAGGGTATACGAGAAGGAATGTTTTGGAGATGGGGTTTAAATTCGCTCTTGCCACAGGGATCGGGAGTTCCCTCTTTTCAGGATGCACCGGCCTTCGAAAAGGCAAACAAAGTCTGGATGAAGTCTTGAATCGTGACTACTATGCCACCCTTACAAAGGACTGGGACCCCATTTTTGGCCCTCCCATTCAATGGTTTTCGAGATATGGAGGGCCGGGGGACTTTCAAGGGCATATTCGAGGAAACGCCTCCCCTGGGGTGGATTATGATGTCCCTATGTTCACCCCTATCGTGCCAATGACGCCTTCTTATTTGAGACAGAGGACGAGGGACTGGAAAGAGACTCTTTATGTCATGTTAGCCGATGTTTTCAATCCGGCCTATCGAGTTGTTTATGCCCATTTAGAGGATACATTTGTTAACGAGAAGTTCCTCATCTCAGGAGACGTGATGAAATACCTGGGAGAAGGGGTTCGAGCGCTAGGAAGGGGCGAGATTGTCGCCCTTTCCGGCAACTCCGGCTTGGGTCCCATGGAATATCGATGGGTTCAGCCACCCCACTTACACATCTCGCTTTATTATATAAATTTCAAGAGTAATACCATGGTCTACCTTGACCCGGAGAAGCACGGGATTGACGGGGGAAAACCTGTTTTCTGGGATGGGGAAACACCGTTGGATGGTGAGGCAGACAAACGGCTATTGAAGCTGGAATCCACCTTAAGGAACTTCAGAGAGGAACTTGATCGATGGCCAAAGAGTTCAGACGTTGAGGAATTGAGGGGCCAGTTGATGGAATATTACCATCCTCTTGGCGATGCGACGGGGAGAAAGATATTGGACTCAAGACATTTCCAAGACATCAGAGCCTTATTAAGAAAGGTCACTCTAGAGGAAAGAAGATATCGACCGGGCACAAAACCTTATAGCATGATGTTGAAGATTTTAGGCTACAGCACAGACGAAAACCAGAAGATCATCCTCACCCTGCCATTTATCGCTCTGGGCTTGGAAGCCTTTTATAGGAAACCGGTTTACGAAGAAGGGGGCTTTTTCAATCTCGTCCCAAATGAAAAATAATTTCAGCGATCTTTCCTTTCACTAAAAGAAATTGTTCTCCTCATGACCTTGTGATAAGATTTCAAGCGATATTAACCCTGTTGACGAGGAATGGAAGATGAAGATCCGTGCTTTAGCGCAGAGAGATCGAGAGAAGTTGTATTCGATGCTCTTAGAGACCCAGGTCTTTACCGGTGAAGAGATCGAAGTAGCAATGGAGTTGATCGATACTGTATTAAAAGACCCGAATCAAGAAGATTATAGGATTGATTGTATGGCAAACGAAGAAGATCAAGCCATCGGTTATGTCTGTTATGGGTCTGTCCCCATGACCCAGGGGACGTTTGACCTTTACTGGATCGTCGTCGACCCTCGGTCCCAGGGACAAGGCGTCGGTTCCAAACTTCTCCGTTTTTTGGAAGAAGTCGTAAGAGAGAGAAAGGGAAGAATGATTCTCATCGATACTTCTTCCATCCCTCAATATGAGAAGACTCAAAAGTTTTACTCTCGGCATGGGTTTCAAGAAGTGGCAAGGGTTCCTGATTATTATCACCCCGGGAATGATCGGATCACATTTTGCAAGAAAATTAGTGTCACCATCGGGGATGGTAAAAACCCCTCGCCTTCAGGCGAAGCGAAAATAGGCAAAATGTGAACAAACTAAACATGAGCCAAATACGGAAGCGAACCCGACCGTATCGTCATACCCGCGAAAGCGGGTATCCAGTGGGTTCTTCTTCCAGATTCTCTTCTGGATTCCTGCCTTCGCAGGAATGACGACGAAGAGGGAATTAGGACCGAAGTCGACTTGAAGTCGACATGTTTTTCGAACCCCTCGCCTTCAAGGCGAGGGAGGATTCAGTTTGAGAAAATAGTTTTCAAATCCCCTCAACCTCCCTTTGCTAAAGGGGGGATTAGAAATTTGCATTGTTTGCGCCTACGTGCGGTAGGCAGGGGTGATGAGTCGGCGATAGTTGATTGCCTTGAAGATAGGGAGGAGAGAATGGAAAAGAAGAGGATTGGCGTTCTTACGGGTGGAGGGGATTGTGCTGGACTGAACCCAGCGATTAAATGGGTAGTGAAGACGGCCTTGGATGAGCGGCTCCGGAGGACGAGAAAGATCGACTATGAGGTTCTTGGAATTCGTGAGGGCTGGAAAGGATTGGTGCAACCTGAAGGCGACCAAGATTTTCGGGGGCCGAGAATCAGCACCTTGACGGAAGAGATGGTAAGAACATGGGACCGGTACGGAGGGACAAACTTGGGGACTTCGAGAACCAATCCCTATGATCCCAAAAATAACCGATCGAAAGTCGTCCTTGGAAATATTGAACGTTATCAACTCGATTTTATCGTTGCGATAGGAGGGGAGGACACGCTTGGCGTAGCCCACAAACTCTGTCTTGAAGGGGCGAACGTAGTAGGCATTCCCAAAACGATCGATAAGGATCTCTCTGGAACCGATTATACCCTCGGATTTGAGACGGCAGTCAACGTCATTACCGAAGAGATCGATCGGCTCCGGACGACCGCTGGATCTCACAGAAGAATCTTTATCGTCGAGACGATGGGAAGGCATGCAGGTTGGCTGGCGCTGGAGGGAGGGGAGTCGAGCGGTGCCTATATTATTCTCATCCCTGAATACGATTTTGAATTAGAGAAGGTGAACCAATTAATGATTGAAGGACGCAGAAAAGGAGCCCGCTACGACATCCTTGTGATAGCTGAGGGGGCAAAACCCTCCGGGTCCCCTGAGATTACGAAAGAGGAAGGCGTCGATGGTTTTGGTCATAAAACGCTTGGGGGGATCGGGGAATTCCTGGCCAGGGAGATTACACAGGCGACAAAGATAGAGACCCGGAGCATCACGCTGAGTCATTTACAACGCGGAGGGTCTCCCTGTGCCTATGACCGCCGGATGGGAAGGTATTTCGGGATCGCTGCCGTTGACCTAATCGTGAAAGGGGATTTTGGGAAGATGGTCAGTTATAGGAATGGGAAGATCACTGCGGTCCCGCTGCAGAAGGCGATTGGGAAATTGAATCTCGTGGATGTCAAGACTGAATATGATACAGAACGGTATAATGGAAGAAGAACCATTCTAGGAACCTAGAATGCAAGCACCAAATTCCAAGCACCAAATAACAAACAATCTACAATGTTCAAATTTCAAAATTCCAAACAAAATCGTTTTGGTCATTTGAAAATTGGCATTTGGAATTTATTTGGAATTTGGTATTTGTGGTTTGGGATTTAAAGAAGCCTTTGATGTTCTTTCTTCATGCAGAGGTCCATGACCACCTTTAAGCCGGCCTTTTTAGCCTTTGCACAGGCTTCCTGGTTGATAATCCCTTCCTGCATCCAAACGACCTTCGCTCCCCGACGGATGGCCTCCTCCACCACGGGAGGGACGTCCTCTGATTTTCTGAAGATGTCGACCACATCGATTTCAATTCCTCTGGGAATTTCCGTGAGGCTATGATAAACCTTCTCGCCTAAGATCTCGTCCCCCTCCGGCCGGACAGGAATGATGCGATAGCCTTTCGATTTCAGATAGGATGCAACCCCATAACTGGGCCGATCCTCTTTGGGCGAAATGCCCACCACGGCGACGGTCTTGCATGTTCGAAGTGTATTTTTTATCTCTTCGTCTTTCATTGATTCCCCCTCACTCCTCCCGCTTCAGTAACTTGGACTCTCCTTGGGAAGCATGTCTCTGATAGCGGGTGAAGAGGGAGACTCTTCTTTTCTTTCACCCTCTTTCTCTTCCGGCAGCATTCCCTCAACGAAAGCTTCGAGGATCGTCTCGTTGGACTCTTCATGAGTGGGCAGGCCCGTTTCGATATTAACTTTCTTCATGACAATTCCTGCGGGTGCCTTGAACTCTTCTGCGGGGCTTTCCGCCAGGGCCTTACTCATAAAGGCGATCCAGATGGGAAGAGCTGCACGGGCCCCTGTTTCGTCCTTCCCAATAGAAGTCTTTTCGTCGAAACCTACCCAAACCGCCGTGAGAAGGGAGGGGGAGTATCCGACGAACCAAGCATCCGTATAGTCGCTCGAGGTACCGGTCTTTCCTGCGATGTGTCTATTAAGAACTTTGGCTCTCTGACCGGTTCCATGTTGAACGACGCCTTCAAGAAGATGGGTCATGATGAAGGCGTGTTGGGGAGAGATCACGCGTTCTCTTAACACAGGGGACGAGGCCTCCCCATTTCCTTCCTCCTCCTCTTCCTTCTCCTCCAATTCCACATAAGGATAATTCTCCTCAAGCACTTCCCCCTTCAGGGTGACGATCTTTTTGATAAAAATCGGTTTGACCCGTTCCCCTCCGTTCGCGAAGGCCCCAAAGGCCTGAGCCAATTCGAGCATGGAGACGCCAGAAGTTCCCAGGGCAACGGAGAGATCCCTCTTGATGGGTGATTCGATCCCTAATCGTTTGATGAATCTGAGAACATAACCCACACCAATATCTTCGAGGATCTTTACGGTCACCACATTTCTGGAATGGGCTAAGGCATTTCGAAAGGTGATCGGTCCCATGAAATTCTTATCATAATTCTTTGGAGCCCAATAGGTTCCTTCGTCATAATCTTCATATTCCACGGGGGAGTCCATAATGATCGTGGAAGGGTTATAGCCTTTCTCCAGTGCGGCTGCGTAGATGATGGGTTTGAAGGCGGAACCAGGTTGTCTTCGGGAATGGAGGGCGCGGTTAAATTGGCTTTCGCTGAAATCCCGACCTCCCACAATGGTCTTTACATAACCCGTTTTGGGATCGAGACAGAGCAGCGCTCCCTGGATGAGAGGTTGCTGCTCAAGAGAAAGGATTGGAGCCTGGTCCTTTTTGGCAGGAAGTTCTTTCACCCTCACATGAACCACATCTCCTGGGTTGAGAAGGTCCCCGGGATTCTTTACCTTTTGTGGCTTGTAGGTAGAGCTGGGTTTGATCTGAAGGGCCCACGTTGATTCTGAATAAGGAAGAATTCCCTTCCGATCTTCCACCCAGACCGTAAAATGTTTCTTTGAATCTTCTTTGGAGAGGATGACCCCTTCATAGATCTCATTCTGGAGGAGAGGGTTCAAGCTCCCTTTCTTCTTATTCTGAAGATCTTTCATCTCCTTTTGGGAGAGGGTTTGGATGGGACCCCGAAACCCCTGCCTCTTGTCCAGGTCCCTGAGCCCCATTTCTACATTTTTCTGCGCCGCTCTCTGGAGGGAAAGATCGAGGGTGGTGTAGATCCTAAGTCCTTCCTGATAGAGTTTCTCTTTACCGTATTTCCTCTCCACCAGTTGCCTGATGAATTCGGTGAAGTAAGGTGCTTTGCTAAAATAGGCACTCTCCCGCGATTGAATTTTTAAGGGTGTCTGCTGAGCCTTTTCTTTTTGCTCTTGGGAGATGAATCCTAAATCGGTCATCCGTGTCAGGACATAGACCTGACGCTCCTTCGCCTTTTTTAGGCTATTGATTGGTGAATAGCGGCTCGGGGCTTTCACCAGGCCGGCCATCATAGCCATCTCCGCCAGATTGAGCTGCTCTGTCCGCTTATTGAAATAACTTTCAGCCGCGGCCTCCACGCCATAGGCTCCGTTCCCTAGGTAGATATTGTTGAGATAGAGGGCGAGGATCTCCTCTTTGCTCAAGTTCCTCTCCAGTCCAAAGGCATAGGCTACTTCCTTCAATTTCCGCAGGAGGCTTCTCTTGGGGGTCAGAAAGAAGATCTTCGTTACCTGCTGGGTGATCGTGCTTCCTCCCTGGACAATTCTCCCTGCCATGAGGTTTTTGATCATCGCGCGGGTGATTCCCTTGAAGTCGATTCCTTTGTGCCTAAAAAATTCTGCATCCTCCGCAGCGATGAACGCGTCCACCAGGGTTTTTGGAACCCGTTCGTAAGGGACGGGAATTCGATTATCCATTAGGAATTTACCGACCGCCTCGTCTTCTTCAGAGTAGACAGTGGAGTAGGCATTGAGATGTCGATCCTTGAGAGGCTTAAAATCAGGGAGTTGATGGGAGTAATAGAAAAAGAGGAAAGCTCCACACAGTAGAAAGAGGAGAGTCGAGAGGATAAAGGTATAAAGGAGGTAATACACCCATCCTTTCTTACCTCTCTTTCTTGCCAATTGGTTCTGCCTTTCCATGGGATTGAAATGGGGGAGGAATCAACCCATTCGACTCCCCGGTCTAAAACCCGAGGTATGCTCAGGGTTGATACTGAGCGGCGCTTCTTACCCCGACTTAAAAATCGGGGTTTGGTGCCGTCGAAGCATCAAAAAAGGGAAAACCCCCCGTGATCGGGTCCTCCCTTTTTTGTTTTGTACCCACTCTGGGTTACTTTTTCTTCTTGGTCAAATGGGTCTTGAGGTCCTCGACTTGTTTCTTGAGAGCCTCATTCTCTGCATTCAGGGAACCGATGGTTGCGTCCTTCTCGGCTGCCTTCTGGATCTCTTCCTTCAATTTCTGAACTTCAAGCTTCAGTTTATCGTTGTCTGACTTAATACTGGTATTCTCTGCCTTCAGTTTTTCATTTTCGGCTTTGATGTCGGCTCCACATCCGACCAAGGCGACGACGAACAGACTGATCATGGCAAATGACAGGATGGCCGATATTGCTCTCTTCATCTCAGGTTTACCTCCTTATAAACAATATAAAATAATTATAGACATCTTTGTTAAAAAAATCAACCCTTTGTACTCAATCTCCCCTTCTACCTTAACTCACTTCTGTCTCATATGTATCTGAACCAGTTCATCCCTTCGCCTATGGCGGTCGGAAGTCGGGGTTTGGCGCCGTCGAGGTATCGCATGGTTTTCTTTCAATAAAAAGATTGAATAAAAAAGTCTGATGGTATAAAAAAAGGGGAAAATAGACGTTAAGGTCCTTCCGTGGAACAGTGGAGATTTTTGGAGATCAACTGGTTGACCTATGCCGAGACAGCCATCTCTGAAAAAATATCATTTGCAAATGAAACGAATGGCAGCGAATTAGCCGAATGCGAATAATCAGAATCAGCACTGTTCGCCCAATTTGTTATCATTCGAATAATTCCGTTTGTCTTATCAATAGGAGGAGGTGATCCGGTATGACTTCCAGCTCTAACCGGAGAGGTAAACCTCCTCCCCTCTCACACATCACCCCATTTGAAGGAAAATCCCCTCAGTTTGACGAAAGCGTCTTTATCGATCCCACCGCCAGGTTGATCGGAGATGTAGTTCTTGGGCCAGATGTAAGCGTATGGCCCTTGACTGTCCTCAGGGCGGATAGCAACCGAATTGTGGTAGGAGACCGATCTGTTCTTCTGGATAAGGTATTGGTCGAATCCCCCAAGGATCATCCTGTCACGATCGAAAAGAATGTGCTCATCAGCCATGGGGTCATCCTTCATGGATGTCTCGTGAAAGAGGGGGCCATTGTTGGAATCGGGGCCATCGTTTTAGATGGAGCGGAAGTGGGAAGACATTCGATCGTCGGAGGCGGATGCGTTGTTCCGCCGGGGATGAAGATTCCTGATGATTCACTCGTCTTGGGAATTCCGGCAAAGGTGGTCAAGACCCTTGACGAAAAGGATCGAAAGAGATCGGAGGAACAATTGGCCGAGGCCTATGAGAAATCGAGGAAGTATCTCAAGATCTTTGGAAAGAAGTGAGCGAACGATTTATTGAAACTCTTGGAACTAAAATAGTTTTCTGTTGTCTTAATATATAGGGGAAGAACAGATTTCCATGCAGGCTTCTCCAAAGATTGAAAAAGAGGTGATTGACTCCTGTAAGGCCGGTGATGAAAAGGCCTTCGGAGAGGTCGTCCTTGCCTATCAGAGGAGAGTGTACAATATTGCCTATCGCATGCTGGGTAACAAGGAGGAGGCAAAGGATCTGGCTCAGGAGGTTTTTCTCTCCGTTTTTGAATCGATTAAAAACTTAAGGGAAGAGGTGAAGTTCGAACCCTGGCTGATTCAAATCACCGTAAACCACTGCCGAAACCGGTGGAAATATCTCAAAAGAAGGAAATACTTCCAATCGGATTCGCTGGATGATCCGATTGACACTGAGGACGGAGAAATACCAAGGCAAGTTTATGACCCTTCGGATAATCCTGAAACCCTTTTGGAGAAGAAGATGATTCAAGATCTGATCCAGAGAGGGCTTCTGCAACTGAAGGAAGAGCAGAGAGAATTGATTGTTTTAAGGGACCTCCAGGGGTTCTCTTACGAGGAGATTGGGAAGTTATTTTCCCTTCCGGAGGGGACGGTCAAATCAAAGATTCACAGGGCAAGGATGGATCTCAAAGAACAATTGGAGAGAATGACTCATTAGATTATTCTTTTGCAGTTGAATATTGCTAAGAACGTCGGTAATCTCTCGTGGCGCAGATCATAAATTCGAAGCACGAAACTCGAAACTCGAAACAAATCCGAATGTTCAAAATCAAAATGTTTCAAACGAAAAAAATAATAGGTTTGAAAATTTGGTCATTCGAATTTTGAAATTGTTTCGGATTTCGATATTCGGATTTCGAAATTTCTCCGGCAAAGCCGGGGCTGAAAGGGAGTGAAGCCAATGGAATGCGAAAAAGTTCGGGAGAGGTTTTCTTCCTTACTCGAAGGAGATTTGAATCCTTCGGAGGAAAAGGTCCTCAAAGAACATCTTGCTTCATGCTTGGGGTGCCAAAAAGATTTTGAAACATTCAAAAAGACCATGAACTGGCTTCATTCCGTTGATGAGGTGGAAGCGCCCGAAGGGTTTCTGACAGAGATTTATCAGAAGAAGGAAGACCGGAAGAGGATGGGGAGCAGACAGGGATGGGTTCACCGGCTAAGCCGAATGAACCTTCCGGCCCAGGCCGTGGCCATGGTGGCTATTGTCTTTGTGGCCCTTTATATTACCAAGATGATCCCCATGGAGCCACCCCGTGAAAAGGATGTTGACGTAGCAAAAACTCCCCGGTCCGAAGTAAAGACGGATACGCATTTGGCTCAAAAAGAGGCGAAGAAGGAAAATCAGGAGATAGCCCTTCTCTCAAAGGCGCCTCGAACGAAAGAAATGGAACAGGAGAAAACCCCTCTCTCAGAAGGGAAAGAAATCGGAAAGGTGGCCATTCATTCCCTTGCTGCTAAACCTTCTCAAGTAATCACTCTGAGAGTCTCAGACCAGGAGAAGGCTGTCTCTCAACTTCAAGGTTTGGTCGAGGAATGTGGGGGGGAGATCGTAAGAGAGGAAGGGCATATCCTTCTCGCTTCCCTTCCGACTGCTTCCTATCCGGAATTTGAAAAGAAATTAGAGGGAATGACTTCTCCCCAAAAGGCAGAGCCGGCCGCACCCCAGCAAGTGGCTCCAAGAGCGTTTAGGATATCCCCCAGAGCAAAGGAAAAAGAGTCTGTGGGGAAGGGGAAAGAGAAAGAGATGGGACGACCCATGGCCGACCAGGCAGGTCGTATTACGGTTCGCATCCTCCTTATCAAAGAGTAAAGCTCCCTGCACGCAGGGGGGACTTCACGGATAGCCGAGACTTTCCAGTCTCGGCGAAAATGCGGTGGCCGGACAAGAATGTCCGGCCTATCGGTTTTTTGAAATCGCCACATTCATCCATGCCCGCCCATCCCGTTAGGACGGGACAGGCACGGTGGGGCATTCTGCAGCATTTTCGTAATTGTCCCTTAGAGCTCGTTTGACTTCTGAATATAAGTCTTGTATAAAAAAATAAATGGCATATTGAGCGTAAGAAATATCTCCCCCCGCCCCTCACGTGTTCCATTTTGTGGAAGGGTGGGGGGTATCGTTTTTGGAAGGAGGAAAGGAAATGATCATCACCATCAATCCCAAGAATCCGCAAAAGAGGCTGATCAGGAAGGTTGTGGATGTTTTGAAGGAGGGAGGGGTGATTGGGTATCCTACGGACACCATCTACGGGGTGGGCTGCGACCTTTTCAACCCTGAGGCCATCAAGAAGATTCATCGACTGAAAAAGACCGATGGGAATAAGCCCCTCAGTTTCATCTGTTCCGATTTAAAAGATATCAGCCGATATGCTTATGTTTCAAATTATGCGTATAAGACGATGAAGCGCCTCCTCCCGGGGGCTTACACCTTCATTCTGAAAGCCACCAAATTGGTCCCCAAGATCGCCTTGACGAAACAGAAGACGGTAGGGATTCGAATTCCTGATAATAAAATATGCCTTGCCTTGGTGAAGGAATTGGGACATCCCATCATCAGCACGAGTGTCTATAAACCCGATGAGAGCCTTTACAATGACCCGGACGAGATTGAAGAGCGGTTCGGAAAACAGTTGGACCTCGTGATCGATGGAGAAGTGATTGTTGCAGAGCACTCCAGCATTATCGACCTTTCCGATGATCTTCCAAAGGTGATCCGAAAAGGGAAAGGAGAGGTGAACCTTTTTCTGTAAAAAAGGAGAAAGAGAATGGGAAGAAAAAGCCTTTCACCCACGACCATGCTTTTTCCCACCCCGGTCGTGTTAATCACCTGTGTGAATGAGGAAGGGAGGCCGAATATCATTACCTTGGCCTGGGTGGGAGTGATCAACTCCGAACCTCCCATGGTTGGCATATCGATTCGCCCTGGACGATACTCGCATGCCTGTGTAAAAAAAGCGAAAGAATTTGTGGTGAACCTTCCAACCGAGGAGATGGTGCGGAAGGTGGACGCCTGTGGCGTCCTCTCGGGAAAGGAGACGGACAAATTCGCCGCCATGGGATGGAAACCGGTGCCGGCAGAAAAGGTCAAACCTCCGCTGATCGACGAGTGTCCGGTTCAACTCGAATGTCAGGTGAAAGACATCCTCCCTCTGGGAAGCCACGATCTCTTTCTCGGGCAGATTGTGGCGCTTCATGTCAAAGAAGAGGTTCAGAAAGAGAAAGGCCGAATTGATATTTCCAAAGCCCATCCCGTTGTCTTCTGTCCTGGGGCCCAGGAATATTGGAACCTGGGTAAGATCCTCGGCCATTATGGGTTCACAAAAGGCAAACCTTGAGACCCATGGGAATCATGGAGTAATGGAAAACTGGAAAACCGGGAGGTTGAGGCTTAGGTTGAGGTTGAGAAATTCTGAAAATTAACCTAACCCTTAGCCTTAACCTTAACCTCTTACTTCTACATCATTCCATTTTTCCAATATTCCATTTCTTTCATCGAGTGGGCGGGATAAAAGGTAACTCATGATTATAGACTGTCACACCCATATCTTCCCAGACGAAGTGAGAAAGGACCGGCAGGCTTACTGCAAAAGGGATCAGGGATTTTCTTCTATCTATAAAGATTCAAAGGCGAGAATGGCAGGGGTCGAAGACCTCATCGCTTCGATGGATGAATATGGTATAGAGCGATCGATCATCTGCGGATTTCCCTGGAGCGAAGCGGATCTGTGCTCCCTCCATAATCGATATCTGATAGAGTCAGCCTCGCGGTATCCCCATCGTTTGATCGTCTTCATCATCCTTCTCTTCTCAGACCCCGGTTGGTCAGAGAAAGAACTGGAGGTTTACTTGAAAGAGGGGGTAAGAGGGGTAGGGGAGATAGCCTTCTACCGTCGGGAGATGACTCCCCAGGACATCGGGGCCGTGAAGCCCATTCTCACCCAGATGGGAAAGAAGGGAATCCCCTTGCTCCTTCATGTGAATGAAACGCTCGGCCATTCTTATCCCGGGAAAGGGAGAACCCCTCTTGAGCGTTTTTATGATCTCATTCTCTCTTTTCCAAACCTGCCCATCGTGCTGGCTCACTGGGGTGGCGGGCTCCCTTTTTATGAAATGATGCCAGAGGTCGCAAAAGGCATGGCCAACGTCTATTACGATACGGCCGCCTCTCCCTATCTTTATTCTAAGAAGATCTACGCGGTAGTAAGTGAGATCGTTGGAGTTAAGAAGATCCTCTTCGGGACGGACTTTCCTCTCCTTTCCCCTCGAAAATATTTTCGAGAACTGGAAGACTCGGGTCTGTCAAAAGAAGATCAGAGAAAGATCCTGGGGCTTAATTTATCAAGCTTGCTGGCATTGGACTGAAGGACGGATAAATGAGGCATGCCTTTTTAGATCATCACAGCGGTGTCGAAAGTCCAATCCACCACTTGGACGCCAGAGCAAAGATCATTGTCTTCTTCTCTTTGATTCTAGTGGGGGTCAGTTCTCAGCCCTCCTCCTTTCTTCTCTTTGGCCTTCTGACCCTGGCCCTCATCAGCATCGCCCTCCTTGCAAGGCTTCCTTTGGGCCATTTGGCGAGGAAGATCGTGGTCATTCTTCCCTTTCTCTTTCTGGTGAGCCTTTCTATTCCTTTTATGAAGAAGGATACCTTAGGGGGAGGCTACAATCTGGGCCTTGGAGGACTTTCCGTCTCTCAGAGCGGCCTTTGGATCCTGTGGAATGTGGTTGTCAAGTCTTGTCTGGGGGTCTTTGCCATCATTCTTCTCTCCTCCACGACCTCTTTTCCCCAGTTGATCAAGGGAATGGAGAGACTGAGAACTCCCAGAATTTTTACCATTCTTATCTCCTTCATGTACCGTTACTCGTTCATTCTCATCGATGAAATCCATCGGATGAAAAGGGCAAGGGATTCGAGGTGCTTCGGAGGGAAGTGGCTCTGGCACTCGAAGGTCATTGGTCACATGGTGGGATGGCTCTTCTTGAGGAGTTTTAACCGCGGGGAACGGGTCTATCTGGCCATGCTTTCCAGAGGTTATCAGGGAACGATGCCTGAAACGACCGCCGGAAGATTTGGGTGGGGGGAACTGCTTCTCCTCACGCTCGTCCCGGTCTTCGTCTTCCTGAGGATCTATCTGAGATGAGCAGGATTTGGAGATACGAAATTCGAATATCGAATTTGCTGCTTCTGAAAATGCCAAATGTCAAAGATCAGAGTTCAAATCAAATCCAAAGTTCAAATATGAAAAACTTTGGATTTTGAAATTTGACATTCATTGGGCATTTGCCTGCCTGCCGGTAGGCAGGGATTTTGGCATTTGACATTTTGCAAGCTCGTTACGGACTCGATGATGAAGTCACATAAGGTCATTGAAATCCATCATCTCTCCTATCATTACCCAGACGGGACAGCTGCTTTAAAAGATATCGATTTAGAGGTCTGGGACCGTGAATCCGTTGCGGTACTCGGACCCAATGGAGCGGGCAAGTCCACACTCCTTTATCATCTCAACGGCACGTTGATGGGAGACGGGAGCGTCATCATCTTAGGTCTACCCGTGGAGAAGGGGAACCTGAGGGAAATTAGGAGAAGAGTAGGCGTCGTGTTCCAAAACCCAGAGGATCAACTCTTCTGCCCGACAGTCTTTGATGATGTGGCGTTTGGTCCGCTCAATATGGGGCTGGAGATGGGGAGCGTTCGGCGTGAGGTGGACAGGGCTCTTGAAATGGTGGGGTTGAAAGGATTCGAAGGGCGATCAGCTCACCATTTGAGTGAGGGAGAGAAGAAGCGGGTGGCTTTGGCAACGGTTCTATCCATGAATTCCGAAGTTTTGGTTTTCGATGAGCCTACCGATAACCTGGATCCAGCCGGAAGCCGCTTGTTGGTTGAGCGAATCCAGTCAATTCCTCAGACCAAGGTGATCGTCACGCATCATCTGGCCGTGGCCATTGAGCTCTGCAAGAGGGCCATTCTGCTTCGGGAAGGAAGAAAGGTGGAAGACCTTCCTATGGAAGAGTTGTTGAGAAACCGAACCCTGTTAGTTCAATTTGGCTTTGATCCTGATTTTGCCCAATGGATGTGCGATCGGAGAAAAACTTCAGAGAGAATCGGTAGCTGAGTCCCGCTGTTTCATAAACGTAGATGTCCCTACAGCCAGAATCGTTCCATCCTCTTTAGCAATATGGGCCTTGGCCCTAATCAATCGTTTGCTCACCTCCGTGACCTCTCCATAGACCAGCAAAGGTTCAAGAATGGGGGCGGGTTTCCTAAACCTGATTTCGATCGAAGCGGTGACGGTTTGATAGCCGAGTTCATAGACCAAATTGGCCATGGCTTCATCCAAAAGGGTGCTGAGGATTCCTCCATGAACGATCCCGTCCCAGCCTTGGTAGGTAGGGCTGGCGACGAACGTGGTTTTGAGTGTCTGCTTCTCTTTGTCGATCTCAAAGCTCAGGCGTAAGCCATTGGGGTTATTTTTCCCGCAAACAAAACAATTGCCATTCGATTCCAATTTCATCTCACCACTCCGATCCCATCCCAAACACCGAATCATCGGTTGACTTGACCATACAGCTATCATATAGTTTCGATGAAAGGATTGTCAACTGGTGAGGACGGGTGGATAAATATTCAGAAGTGGCCATTGCAGCCGCCAGGGAGGCGGGTCGGATTCAGAAGGTACACCTCGCTGATCTTCACAAAGTGGATTTCAAGGGGGAGATCAACCCCGTCAGCGAGGTGGATAAGCTCTGCGAGAAGGCGATTAACCAAATCATTCTTGACGCATTCCCGGATCATGATCTCCTCACTGAGGAGAGCGCCTTCCATGGGAAGGGTTCTCCATTTAAGTGGGTCATTGACCCCATCGACGGAACGACGAACTATATTCATGGGTTCCCATTTTTCTGCGTCTCCATTGCCTTGGAAATAGAGGGAGAGATAAAACTGGGGGTCGTCTATGATCCTCTCTTCGATGAACTCTTTCAAGCAGAAACTGGAAAGGGGGCATTTCTTAATGGGAATCGAATCTCTGTCTCCAGAATGAAAGAGTTAGACCTCAGCTTTCTCACGACGGGTTTCCCATACGACATCCGGAAGCATGCCGATTTTTATCTTCGCTTTTTCCGTCAGTTTATGGTGAAGAGTATTGCCATCCGCAGACCGGGTTCTGCAGCTCTTGACCTCTGTTATGTGGCCGCGGGCCGTTGCGATGGATATTGGGAATTGAAAATCCATTCTTGGGATGTGGCGGCGGGGGGCTTGATGGTTACCGAAGCTGGGGGAAAGGTCACCGATTTTAAGGGGGGGAATTTCAGCATCTATGACGAAGAGATCCTTGCCTCCAACGGGTGGATTCACGATGAGATGCTCCAAGTCATTCGGGAAGTGGCTCAGAACAAGCCATAGGGCAAAGATTTATGTAGGGCCTGTTCCCCGAACAGGCGGATAAACCGGTTCGCTCGGCGAGCGAACCCTACGTTTTTAAGGGATATGGATAGAATCATCGAGAGGAACAAAGAATTTGAAAAAACAGTCCGGTCTTTTTGATAAGAACGGGAAGGAATTACTCCAGAGAGAGGCTCCTCTCGCCGACCGAATGAGGCCGAGGACACTGGATGAATTCGTAGGCCAGGATCACCTTCTTGGAACAGGGAAAGTCCTACGGCAGGCTATTGAAAGCGATCATCTTCCCTCCATGATCTTATGGGGACCTCCTGGGTCAGGCAAGACAACGCTTGCCATGATCATTGCCTCGATGACGGGAGCTTACTTCGCCAGCTTCAGCGCAGTCCTCTCCGGGGTAAAGGAGATCAGGGAAGTAGTCCAGGAGGCAAATGAAGAATGGAAGTATCAGAAGAGGAGAACCATCCTCTTCGTGGACGAAATCCACCGGTTCAATAAGGCTCAGCAGGATGCATTCCTCCCCCACGTGGAGAAGGGGACGATCATCCTCATCGGCGCCACTACAGAAAACCCTTCTTTCGAAGTGATCTCCCCTCTGCTTTCCCGTAGCAAAGTTTTTACCCTCAATGCATTGACCGAGAAAGAGATCGAGGGGATTCTGAAACGGGGTCTCGAAGATAAGGAGAGGGGGTTAGGAATATACCCGACAGTGGCGGAACCGGAAATTTTTCAGGGAATCTGCTTGGTGGCCAATGGTGATGCGAGGGTAGGGCTCAATACTCTTGAAATGGTTGTTCTGACGACTCCCCCCGATTCCAAGGGAATTCGTCATATCCAAAAGAAGAATCTGGAAGAGGTCCTCCAGAGAAAGGCCTTCCTTTACGATAAGTCGGGTGAGGAGCATTATAATCTCATTTCTGCTTTACATAAAAGCCTGAGAGGAAGTGATCCCGATGCAGCCCTCTACTGGATGGGGAGGATGCTGGAGGCTGGAGAGGACCCCCTTTATATTGCTCGGCGGATGATCCGGTTTGCCTCCGAAGATGTGGGGATGGCAGACCCGCAGGCCTTACAGGTTGCCATCTCCGCAATGGAGGCGTTTCACTTTATTGGGTTGCCAGAAGGCAATTTAGCCCTTGCTGAGGCTGCCGTCTATCTGGCCACTGCCCCGAAGTCGAATGCTCTTTATACTGCATTCCAGGGAGTTCAGAAAGATGTGAGGGAAGTTGAGAACTTGCCTGTTCCTCTTCATATAAGAAATGCTCCTACGTCGTTAATGGAGGAGTTGGGTTATGGGGAAGGATATAAATATCCTCATAATTATCCAGAACATTTCGTCGAAGAGGAATACCTTCCCGAAAACCTCAGAGGAAGAATCTACTACCGTCCATCCAATCAAGGGTTTGAAATAGAGATTAAGAAAAGGTTGGAATATTGGAGAAAAAAGAGGAATAACAAAAAAGAATAAGGTTAAGGTTTAGGCTGAGGCTTGCTGCTTACTGCCTATTGCTTTCTGCTTTGTATCTTCTCTCTCCTGCGTCCTGCCTTCTGTTCTCTATCTTCTGCATACTGCCTACTGCATTCTGTTTTATTCTCCCTATCTCCCCATCACTCTTTCTTCTTCACTCCCTCCCCGGTCATGGGAACGAAGATGACTGGGATGACATTCGTTGTTTCAAGTTTTCCGCCCCGTTTGACAATCTTTTTTAACTCCTGGTTAAATTCTCCGACCGGAATCACCATCCGACCTCCTTCCCTCAACTGGTCCATCAGAGGCCTTGGGATATGGTCTGGCGCACAGGTGACGATGATGGCGTCGAAGGGGGCTGCTTCAGGCCACCCCAGATATCCATCTCCCGCCTTCACTTTGATGTTCTTATAACCCAGATCGAGAAGTAGTTTTTCGGCAGAGGTGGCGAGCTTTTTGATGATTTCGATGGTGTAAACTTCTTTGGCCAGTTCAGCGAGAATGGCCGCCTGATAACCTGATCCGGTTCCTACCTCCAGAACCCTCTCCTCTTCCTTAAGGTCCAGAAGCTCCGTCATCAAGGCGACGATATAGGGTTGGGAGATGGTCTGACCTTCTCCGATAGGAAGCGGTTGATCTGAATAGGCACTGGGATGAAGATCTTTGGGAACGAAAAGGTGGCGCTCCACCTTGAGCATGGCCGCAAGAACACGGGGCTCTTTCACTCCCCTCGCCCTTATCTGTGTCTCAACCATCCCTTCCCGCATGGTTTTATAATCTCCTTTAGGGCTTGAGTCGGAGGCCCTTTTCCTTTCCGTGCAATGAGCAAGGAAAAGTAAGAAAATGAAAACGAGGATGATGGCAAGCAGCTTGTTTTTCATGTTTGTCAACCCTGTTGTTGACCTAATTGTGCGATGTGAACTCAATCGAACATCGAGTGGAATACGGGGGCTTTTTATCAATGGAATCTGATCAACATCAACTGCAGGGTAAAAGTATCATAGTCGTTAAAATCTTGTCAATCCTTCGACTCCTCGGTCCGATCCTTTGACTGCGCTCAGGACAAGCCGCCCGGGCTTACTTTCCGTTGCAGCAGTTAGCCATCAGACTGATCTTCCTTCAGCTGGCAAGTTTCTCATGTCTGACCGCTCGAAAGTTGCCAGCTTCTCCTTCCATACGGAATTCCCAGTTTGTTCATCCGCCTCCTAAGAGTATTCGGATGAACCCCTAGGGTTTGTGCGGCTCCTCCTGGTCCGTTGATTTTGCCACCGGCCATCTCCAAGGCTCGCCTAATGTGCCGGGCATTGATCTCGTCCAACGAAGACAGAACTTGATTTCGCCCTGCCTCCTCAACCACTTCGCGACCTCCGGAGACCGCCAGGGGCAAAAGCATTTCAAATGAAAGAACACCCCCCTGGTGCTGGATCAAGGCCCGTTCGATCATGTTTTCGAGTTCCCGCACGTTGCCAGGCCAGGCATAGGCGATAAGCCTGTCGATGGCGCCCGGGGCCAGCACAGGTCTCTCAGTGAGCTTAAGCTCCATGGATTTACGGTCGATGAAGTGATGCACCAGGGCCGGGATATCTTCTTTTCTCTGCCTGAGTGGCGGAATCATGATGGGAAAGACATTGAGCCGGAACCAGAGGTCTTCTCGAAATCGCCCCGATGCGATCATCTCTTCAAGATTTCTATGTGTGGCCGATATAATACGAATGTCAACCGGTATGGAACTTGTTCCTCCCACGCGCTCGATCTCTTTCTTTTGAAGGACATGCAGCAGCCTGACCTGGGCCTGGGCTGGAAGCTCCCCAATTTCGTCCAAAAAGATAGTACCTTTATCGGCCCGTTCGAATCGCCCCCTCCTTTGGCTGATGGCCCCGGTGAAAGCTCCCTTCTCATGACCGAAGAGTTCACTGTCGAGAAGGGTCTCGGGGATCGCGCCGCAGTTCACCTTGATAAACGGCCCGTCCTTGCGAGGTGAAGAATAATGAATCGCATTGGCGATGACCTCTTTTCCTGTGCCCGTCTCTCCCAGCAACAGCACAGGGCTGTCGAGGGGCGCCACCTGCCGAACCATTTCCATCACCCCCTTCAGACCAAAATCCAAACCAATGATCTCATTGCTCAAGACTGACCGCAGTTCGTCAAAAAGATACCGGTTGTCATCGGCCAGCATGTCCTTGAATCGAATGACTTCCTGATGTTTTAGTGCGTTGGACATGGCAATGGCAAAAGGTTCATGGAGCAGTTGAAGCAACCGAGCGTGTTCATCCGTATATTGATTCAGACCATCCGCGGCTAATCCGAGGTCACCAATCCAATTCCCTTCAAGCTTCAGAGCCATGTGCATAAGTGAGATATTAGGTTTGAGCCCAAGTCTTTTTTGCATCTCTTTCAATCCTAATTTCGGGTCCGGCTGGTTCATAATTCGAATTATTTCTCCATTTTTCAATAAGGCCGCTCTTTCATTCCGGCCTTTCTCGGGCAAACGAAGGACTCGTTCAATACCTTCCGGTAGGTCGGCACCAACCGATGCCACGAATCGTAAGACATTGAGATCAGCATCCAATATATGCAGGCTCATTCGGATTACAGGGATGAAAGCTCTTATGTATTCAAAACAGCGCTTCAGAGCCGTTTCGATGTCGAGGCTACTGCATATGCGTAAGGTTGCCTGGCGAAAAAAAGCATTTTCATCCGCGTTCATCATTTTATCCTCTTTTCCCCCCCACCCACCCCTCCCCCTCAAGGGGGAGGGTTTGGGTGGGGGTGCCTTTCGGATTTCGCAGCGGGAAAAACTGCCGCTCGTAACTTCCCCTGCGTATAAGCATTCCAGTTTATTCTGTGGAGTAGAATTACACCATAGCATAACATATTTTACCCTATTGGGTAAAGATTAACAAATGACTTTTATGTAACTAGTTGATTTCTAAAGATATTAATATTTTGGCACGATATTGGCTAAATAAAATAATGAATATCGAAGGAGGGATTGCCATGAGATGGGTTGAGATTATCACTTTGCGTTCGCCTGCAAACATTAATACACAATTCGTGGATGAACTTCTGAAAGGGGTAAGTGAGTCTAATTTGCCGACCGATACGTCAAAGCATTTGGTAGAAATAAGGATATATCATCATTTCGTGGTAGAGACTGATTTGAGCATCCACATCTATTGGAAATCAGAACCGGGGAGTCAGAATAAAAGTCCTCTCGGGCTAAGGTTTTGTTCTGCCTTAAGGAATCTGGGACTTCTGAATCATTCACTATGGGTTGAGACATCGGCCCTGGAATTCCCTCCCAGTTATGGGAACTCCAGACCCCGGCACATGGATGTTATTTGAGCTTGAGAAGTGATGGTTCAGGCAGGACGAGAAATCGCTGACCTGCAGGAGCTTTGGGTGCTAAGAAAAACAGAATAATCAAAGAAATCCATACACGGTTATGAGGTGTTATATGAAAATCAATGACAGGATCAAACGAATTGCCGCCATGGGGTTACTTGTCTTGGGACTGATAACGTCTGGTTGTGGCTCGAAGCAGGCTGCTCCGCCGCCTGCCATCCCCGAGGTTTCCATTGCGACAGTCCAGCCGGAACGGGTCGTGCTAACCACCGAATTGCCAGGTCGCACATCCGCCTACTTTGTTGCGGAGATCCGTCCTCAAGTGAATGGCATCATTCAGAAACGGCTATTCGACGAAGGCTCTGATGTGAAAGCTGGTCAAGTCCTCTATCAAATCGACCCCGCCGCCTTTCAAGCGGCGTACGACAATGCAGCCGCAAACCTTGCTGTCGTGAAGAAGGCTCCAGACCGTGCGCGGGCGTCACTGGAAGCGAGCATTGCGAGTGTCACGCGGCAGCGGGCCACCCTGGAGCTTGCCCGGACAAACCGCTGGCGCTTCGAGGAGCTGTTCAAGGGCAAATCCGTCTCCGCCAGCCAGCGTGACCAGGCCGTAACCGAGGCCGAAGTAGCCGAGGCTGCACTACGGGTCGCAGAGGCACAGGTACAGAACGACCGGGAAGCAGTGGCCGCGGCCGAAGCTGCCATCCCACAGGCGGAAGCGGCGCTAAAGACGGCTCAGATCAATGTGGAATACACCCGGATCACAGCCCCGATTAGTGGGCGAATCGGAAAATCCAACGTGACCGTAGGCGCTCTCGCAAAAGCGTTTCAAGATTCCGCCTTCGCAACCATCCAACAGCTGGATCCGATTTATGTGGACGCGACACAGTCAAGTGCCACCCTGCTGCAGGTCAAACGGAACATGGCATCTGGTCGGATCAAAGGCACCGGTACCGACCGGGCACGAGTGAAGTTACTTCTTGAAGACGGCACGCCCTATCCGCTGGAAGGAGCCCTGAAGTTCTCCGAGGTCACGGTTGATCCAAGCACCGGATCCTTTATCCTCCGGATGATCTTTCCGAACCCAAAACAGATTCTCTTGCCTGGCATGTACGTGCGTGCCGTTGTACAGGAAGGGGAGATCGATAGAGCAATTGTTGTCCCCCAGCAAGGAGTCTCCCGCGACCCGAAGGGGAATGCCGTCGCCCTGATTGTGGATGACTCGAGCAAAGTCCAACAGCGGATGATCACGGTCGATCGAGCCATCGGTGACAAATGGCTTGTTTCCTCAGGTCTCAAGCCCGGCGAGCAGGTGATCGTTGAGGGTGTCCAAAAAGTGCGGCCCGGCACCTCTGTAAAGGTTCTCCCGTTTCAGGATCGTGGAACAAGTGGTACAGCACCCAAAGAGACGGCCCAGCCGGCCAAAAAATCGAATTAACGGAGGCGTACGATGTTATCGAGATTTTTTCTGAATCGTCCGGTCTTTGCCTGGGTCATCGCCATTATTTTGATGGTGGCGGGTGCCATGGCGATCTATAGGTTGCCCATATCGCAGTACCCACCCATCGCTCCTCCTTCCATCGCCATCACCGCCTTTTATCCGGGAGCGTCAGCGGAAACAGTTGAAAACAGCGTAACCCAGCTCATCGAGCAAAAGATGACCGGCTTCGACAAGATGCTGTATCTTTCCTCTAGCAGTGATTCGTCCGGTGCTTCCCGCGTTGAGCTGACCTTTGCCCCGGGCACCGATCCGGACCTGGCCTGGGCCCAGGTGCAAAACAAGCTCCAGCTCGCCATGGCGAGTTTGCCGGAGGTGGTGCAGCGCCAAGGCGTGAAGGTGAGCAAGTCAACCCGAAACTACCTGGTGATGGTGGGCTTGATTTCAGAAGATGGCAGTATGGACAGCAGTGACCTAATGGACTATGCCCAGTCCAACCTGGAGAAGGTGCTTTCGCGAGTGCCGGGGGTAGGCGAGGTGGAGACGTTCGGCAGCCAGTATGCGATGCGAATTTGGCTGAACCCCGACAAGTTGACCGATTACCAGATGACGGTTCAAGATGTGATTACGGCACTTCGGGCCTACAACGTGGAAGTCTCAGCAGGGCAGTTTGGGGGGGCGCCGGCGGTGGAAGGACAGCGCTTGAATGCCAGCATCAATGTCCAGACCCTGCTCAAGACACCCGGAGAGTTTGCCGCGATCCCGCTGCGCACCAACCCGGATGGCTCCATCGTGCGGGTCAAGGATGTGGGGCGGACAGAGCTGGGGACTGAGTTCTATGATATGAACGCAAAATACGATGGCAAACCCGCCGCCGCGCTGGCCATTCGGCAGGCGGCCGGCGCCAATGCCCTGGATACGTCGAAGGCCATCAGGGCCAAGATGGAAGAGATGAGCCATTTCTTTCCCACCGGAATGAAGGTCATTTATCCCTTTGACACCACGCCCTTTGTCAGGGCGGCGATCATCGAGGTGGTTAAGACCCTTTTAGAGGCGATCCTGCTGGTTTTTCTGGTGATGTACCTGTTCATGGGGAACATGCGGGCCACCCTGATTCCGACCATTGCGGTGCCGGTGGTGCTCCTGGGGACTTTTGCGGTGCTGGGGCTTTTCGGGTTCTCCGTCAACATGCTGACCATGTTCGCCATGGTCTTGGCAATCGGCCTCCTGGTGGACGACGCCATCGTGGTGGTGGAAAACGTGGAACGCATCATGGGCGAGGAAGGCCTTTCGCCAAAAGAAGCCACCCGCAAGTCCATGGACCAGATCACCAGCGCGCTGATCGGCATTGGGTTAGTGCTCTCGGCAGTCTTCGGCCCAATGGCTTTTTTCGCAGGGTCCACGGGGGTCATCTACCGCCAGTTCTCCGTAACCATCATCGCCTCCATGCTTCTTTCGGTGGTGGTGGCCTTGATCCTGACGCCGGTGTTGTGCGCATCCTTTCTCAAGCCGGTGCCCAAGGGGCATGAAGCCACAGAGGGGGGCATCTGGTTTCTGCGACCGTTCTTCAGATGGTTTGACCACCTCTTTTTTCGGGCCAGAGATCAATATCTGCAACTGGTGGGTCAATCCCTTGCCAAGAAGATCCGCTATGTGATTATATTTATTCTGATCGTGGCAGCGGGAGGCTTCCTGTTTAGTCGGATGCCTACCGCCTATCTCCCGGATGAAGATCAGGGAACCCTGTTAGTACAGGTCTTGCTTCCGGCGAACTCGACCCTGGAGCAGACCGAAAAGGTCATGGAGGCGGTCAAAGACTATTTTCTGAAGGACGAGAAAGATGCGGTGGCATCGTGCATGACGCTTTCCGGGGCTAGCTTCGGCGCCCGGGGACAGAATACGGGTATGTCATTCGTCAAGCTCAAGGACTGGGAACTCCGCAACCGGCCGGAGCTCAAGGTTGGTGCCGTGGCCGGAAGAGCAATGGGGAAATTTTCAAAAATCCGCAATGCCATGGTGTTTGTCTTTCCGCCGCCAGCCGTCGTCGAACTGAGCATGTCCAAGGGGTTTGATTTTCAGTTGTTGGACCGGGGTGGTCTAGGCCACGCCGAGCTGATGGCAGCTCGCAACCAGCTTCTCGGCATGGCGGCGAAAGACCCGGTCTTGACCAAGGTCCGGCCCAACGGACTGGAAGACATGCCCGAGTATCGGATTGACGTGGATTGGGAGAAAGCTGGCGCGTTGGGAGTACCCATCACCTCCATCCACAACACAATCTCGGCGGCCTTCGGCAGCGCCTATATCAATGACTTCATTCAAGGCGGACGTGTGAAGAGGGTGTATGCCCAGGCCGACGCCCCCTACCGCATGTTGCCCGAGGATCTGAAAAGACTTCATGTGCGCAACAACGCGGGCAAGATGGTTCCTTTTTCTTCCTTTGCGTCCGGGCACTGGACTTCCGGTTCTCCGAAGCTAGAGCGCTTCAACGGCTTTCCATCTATAAACATTTTGGGCGAATCGGCTCCGGGGAGAAGTTCCGGCGAGGCGATGCAAGCCATGGAAGGCTTCGTCAAGAAATTGCCGCAGGGGATCGGGTCTGACTGGACCGGGCTTTCCTATCAGGAACGGCAGGCTGGCGCTCAGACAGTCCCCCTCTATGCCTTTTCCATTCTGGTAATCTTCCTGTGCCTGGCGGCCCTGTATGAGAGCTGGCCTATCCCCATTTCGATCCTGATGGCCCTGCCCCTGGGAGCCATCGGCGGCGTGATCGGTTCGACTCTACGGGGGTTGCCCAATGACGTCTATTTCCAGATCGGGCTGTTGACCACTCTCGGCCTGACCACCAAGAACGCCATCCTGATCGTGCAGTTCGCAAAGGCCCGGGTGGAAGAAGGAATGGGGCTGATCGAGGCTACAGTGGAAGCGGCGAAGCTGAGGCTGCGTCCCATCATCATGACTTCTTTGGCCTTCGGATTCGGCGTGATGCCGATGGCGTTTGCCACCGGGGCGGGCGCAGGCGCCCAAAAGGCCATCGGCACTGCGGTGCTGGGGGGAGTGGTTACCTCCACCTTCCTGGTGACCATCTTTGCGCCGCTCTTCTATGTGATGATCCAAAAAACCTTTGGCAAACACACGAAACGTGAAGTGGCCAAGGGAGCTGAGACAAATCCATCGGGATAACGATTTGGTAAACCATCTCTATGAACCTTTGAACCCGGCCATCCTTTGTTTGATTCAAAATGTTGTTCGAGTGGCAATGGATACGGGTAAACAAGTTACGCTCGGTGCATAAAGTGCAAGAAATAGCATTGAGAAAAGGGATGTTCCAATAATTCGTTGACTCCAAAATCGGAGTTCAGTACCATCCCTGACTAACAACCACAGGAGGAGAATCCATGGAAGAGGAAAAGAAAGAAGCTCAAGTTAAGGTAGAGACGTTAGAAACTCAAATGAAAGAATGGGGCATCGATCTCGAGAAATTCAGGGCTAAGGCGGGCAAGGCCAAGACCAAAGCGAAGGTCAAACTCGACAATGAGGTTGCCGCCTTACGCACTAAGATGGATGAAGCACAAAAGAAGCTGGAGGAATTGAAGAAAGCGGGCGACGCCGCATCTGGAGAATTGAGAAAAGGGGTCGAAAGTGCCTGGACCGAACTAAAGAAAGCCTTCGATAGCGCTACCGCAAAATTTAAGTGATGATCGGTCGGTATTTTCACATTCATCTACCCTGGCTTCACCGCCATCGCGTTGCTCTACTTAATCGTGGTGTGGGCAATCATTTAGGGCATCTTCGAGATTGTTACTGCCATACGCTTGCGTAAGGAGATAAGCAACGGATGGGCGCTTATCCTCGGCGGTATCCTCTCGATTATCTTCGGTGTGGTGCTTGTAGCTGGTCAATCCTTGACATTCCTCGAATGTTTCTGCTACCTTAGAAGATTATGAGATGGAAGTTAATGAAATTGGTGACGAGGATCTCCAGTCTCTTTCTTCTGTTCATCATCCTCTTTTCATTTCCAATTTTCCAAAGTGAGAGCCAGCAGCCAGAGCGCGCCGGAACCCCAGAAATCATTTTCCTGGGGAAAGAGGAAACTAAGTGGACGGAGAAGAGAGAAATCCCTCTCCCCGTTCTCATGGCTCAAGGGGTAAAGGAAGAGCCCCATATCGGTTCTTTCGATCTGGGAGAGGAGTCTATCGGTCCGACCCAGAAGATGAGTCCTTCAACCACTCAGCCGGGATGTGCTTATACCAGTAGGCTCACCCGAGGCGTCACGAGGGTAGTGAAAGGAGACAAAGCCCTTTATGAAAAGGGAAGGTATTACTATTATCATCGCGATTTTGAAGAGGCCTTTGAGACATTCCAAAGGTTGATTCGAGTATATCCCCAAAGCCCCTGGAGAGGAGCTGCCTTTTACTGGGCAGGGGAAGCGACGTTTCACCAGGGAAAAACGGAAGAAGCCTTCTCCTATTTTCAAAAGGTGGTTGATGAAGATTCAGGCAATGAATTTTATCCCTATGCTCTTTATTCCTGTGGATGGATCCAGCTCAGGAGGGGTGACTATGAGAAGGGATTTACCTTCTTCCATCAAGTTTATGAGAAAAGCCCAACCCACCCCATTACCCAACCTTCGCTCTTTTGGTCTGGCTACTGTCTCTATCAGATCGATCATTATGAACAAGCGGTTCGAGAGATAGAGGCTCAGCTTCGTACCTTTCCAAAAGGGATATGGAGACCAGAGGCGGAATACCTGATGGGTACCAGCCTATTCAGGCTTCAGAAATTCAATGAGGCAGCGGATCTTTTCAGAAATTTCTGGATACGTTTCCCCCAGCATCCGCTCGAAGAGAGCGCACGCTACGCCTATGCCTGGAGTCTGGTCTCCCTTGGGCAATATGAAGAGGGGAGAAAGACTTTTGAAGAGATTCTCCTCACCTTCCCGAGAGGCAATCTTTCAGATCCCACCTTCTGGGGAATTCTAAAGACTTATCTTGGAACCAATGAGGTGGAGAGGGCAACCCTCTTTTACCAGAGATTTCTTTCTCACTTTCTCTCTTCTCCTTGGGGTGAAAAAAGTCTTTTTGATATTGGCCAACACTATTTTGAGAGGGGGGAATATGCACAGGCGACCACGACGTTCCGGCAATTTCTCGGGATCTATCCAGAAAGCACCCTCCAGGAGTGGGCCTATTTCATGCTGGGAGAATCTTTATTCAGTCAAAAGGAGTACGCCGCAGCCATCCAGGCTTATCGTCGAGCCTTAGAAGAGAAAAGGCAGGCCAGGCTTGAGGATCGGGTCTTCTTAAGGTTAGGTTATGCTTATTTTTTCATGAAAGATTATGAGGGGGCGATCCTATCCTGGGAAAGGCTCCTCACGGATTACCCGAATCATAAGGGAAAGGATGAAATCCTTTATTGGCTGGCAGAGACAAGCCTCCGCAAACAGGACTATCGGAAGGGTGTAGGATATGTGGACCGATTGAAAGCGGACCCTGCCTTCTATCCGAAAGGATTGAGCAGTTTGGGTTGGTACCATTTTCAAAGGCGTGAATGGAAAGAGGCCAATCACTATTTTCTGAAGATCCTCAACGAATTCCCTCAATATCAGTCCACTCCTTCCATTTCCCTGATGGTTGCCGAATGTTTTCTGAACCAGAATGATTATAAACAGGCGAGGACTCATCTAGTGCGTCTAACGTCTCAAGCCAAAGGGAATGGGGACACCGAGAAGGCTTTGTATCTCCTTGGATGGATTGGCTATCGGGAAGAGCGCTTTGATGAAGCCATCGACCGGTTTCGAATGATCTTGGATTCTTATCCTTCGAGTTCCTATCGGGACGAATCCCAGTACTGGATCGCATGGTCCTATTTCAGAAAGAAAAATTATGACAAGGCGATCGGGGAGTTTCAACGCGTCATCCAACAATATCCTCGGAGCCCTCTTGTTCCGTCCTCCCTACTGAAGATGGGAGATGGATATTATAATCTCAAGCGATATGGTCAAGCGACCAACATCTATCTTCAACTGATCAAGGAATACCCTAAGTCAAAAGAAGCCCCGGAGGCTGATTATGGCATCATCCTCTCTCTCCTCCAAGAGAAGAAGCGAGAGGCCTTTGTGGCTCGCGTAGAGTCTTTTGTGAAACGGTATCCTCAACATCCCTTGGCGGGTCAAGCTCTGATTCAATTAGGAGACTCCTATGAACAAAACCGGATGAGCGAGAAGGCGATGAAGACCTATCGAGAGTTGATCAACCTTTATTCGAATGGGGAGGGAGCTGAAGAAGCCCAATTCCGTATTGCCCTTCTGTTCAAACAGGAAAAAAAATGGGCGGAATCCGCGGAGGAGATGGAGAAGTTCATCAGGCAGCATCCCAAGAGCCATCTCTATGTAGAAGCCTATGTGGAGGCTGGCGAGCTCTATCTCAGCCTGAAAGATTATCCAAAGGCATTAGAAAAGTTTGACTGGGTGATTCAGAATCATCCGCAACATCTCATCGTGAAGAGAGCTTACCTGGGAATGGAGGAAGGATATCGGCACCTGGGGAAGACGGACCAGGCGGTGAAGGTCATGAGGGATTTTGTTGGAAAGTTTCCCAATGATGAGATGAGGTATGAAGGGTATCTCCGGTTGGGACTTCTCTTCTTGAGCCAGAAAAAATTCGGGGACGCCATCTCCGTCCTTTCCGTGGCGATTCAAAGCGAAGAGGAAGGGGTCGCCAGTCAGGCCCAGCTTAAATTGGGAGAGGCCCATCTCGGAGCTGAGAATAAAGAGCAGGCCTTAGTTCAATTTTCAAGAGTCGTTTACCTCTATCCCCACCGGGCTGAAGTAATGGAGGAAGCCCTTCTTAAATTGGGGGTGCTTTATCTGGACGAGAAAAAATTCACCGAAGCGAAACAGGTCTACCAGAAATTGCTTGCAAAGACGAAGAGGGAAGATCGAAGAGAGTTGGCCAAGAAGATGATCGATCAGATTCAGAAAGGAATGCCTCGTCAATGAAAGAAAAGCCGAAGCGAGAGCGGCGGTTTGTTCCCCTCCTGATCGCCCTGATCCTTGTTCTCCTAGGTTTCCTGGCATTGCTTTTCCTGTCAACCCCTGCGTTTCGGACCTTCATGGAGGAAAGATGGGAGGCACTGAACAGGGAAAGCAGGAGGTTATTGGGATGGGGGAAGCAAGAAATCCCTCCTGAGGAGAAACGAATCAGGGAAGAGGTCATCCTCAAGAAAATGGAGGAGGCCAAGGCCAGTCAAGATTGGAAATCCCTGGTTCCAGAATATCCCCGTCCGAAGAAATTGGAGGGGACTTCGGAAGAGGAGAGGATGAAAGCTTTTAGGAATTCTCCTGAGTTTAAGGAGATCGAGAAGGTGTTGGTGGAATATTTGAAACAGAAGGAAGATCTCTTCAACCCAGAATCTCCGATGCCATCCCTCAAGGAGGCCTTGGAGTTGCCCCCTCGAAAGGATAAGGGGACGGAGAAGATCGTTGAGGGGCTCTTGAGCTCGAGGGAAAAACCTTCAATAGGAAAGCCTCTTGAGGAGAACTTACAATTGGGAATCAAGGGACCTCTCGCCGCTCGAAAAATCTTGGAAAGGCCACCGCTTCCGCAAATTAAGGTACGAGTGGAGACAGAAATTGAATTGACCTTTTGGGTATTGCCCAGCGGGATCGTCGATCGTGCCATCCCTTCCGTGAAAGGGGATGCAGAGCTTGAACGCTTGGCCATCCAATATTTGAAACAATGGCGATTCGCTCCGTTGCCCAAAGATCAACCTCCCGTGGAGGAGTGGGGCATGATTCCCATCAAATTTAAACTCCAGTAACGAGATGAGCAAGAAGCGAATTCTCATTTTGGTCCTTTTTCTCTTTTTAATTTTCGGATTTTTCACTTTTTTTGGAGACAAGGGAATTGTCCATCTTCTTCGTCTTCAGAAGGAATGGGGCCGGATCAAAGAGGCGAATGTAAAGATAGAGGAAGAGAACCAGAAACTAAGGGAAGAAGTGAAACGGCTACAGTATGAAAAGCGCTATATTGAAGAAATCGCCCGGAAAGAGTTGGGGATGGTGAAAGAGGGAGAGGTCATTTATCAGTTTGATTCCCCGGACGACAAAAAAAATTCAAAAGGCAAATAGGACGAATGACGGCAAATGACACGAATATTTTATGACAAATAACACGAATGGCAACGAATAGCACGAATATCATATACCGTTTGCGAGAAAGGAATCGAGGTTGCGTCGTTACGGGGTGAATTCATTCTTATTCGTGAGATTCGATGTCATTTGTGTGATTCGTTTGTATACATTCGCTATCATTCGAATCATTCGTGAATAGAAGGAGCCCTCCAAATGAACTATGAGGGGATGATCTTTCGCCCCCCCAGCGAGGCCGACAGTTTGATCCTTCAGGTGACCGTGGGCTGTTCTTACAATCGATGCACTTTTTGCGCAGCCTACCAGGGGAAATCGTTTCGGATCAAACGTTTTGAGGAGATCCAGGAGGATATCGATGAAGCGAGTTCCTACCGGT
>CAYMJV010000004.1:0-73900 GCA_964390545.1 uncultured Syntrophaceae bacterium | reverse complement strand
CCATCGACTACCTCACTCAAAAGGCCTTCTTGACCAAGAAGGCGGCCTCTTCAGGGAAGAGGAAACCCTCTGAAATTGTGACGGAGGAAATCCCCGTCACCAAGGTGGACGCCATGGAGTCAGAGATTCATTCCTTCCTTCAGAGCGTAAAACATAGGAAGAAGGTCCGGGTTTCCGGACGGGATGGGAAAAAGGCTCTGAAAGTGGCTTTTCAGATCCTTGAGAAAATTGAAGAGGACATGAGAAAAAGAAAGGGTGGCACAACTTAACTCTGTGGTTGAATGAAAATATGGATCGATGGAATTGGACCAATTCTTTCGTGTTTATTGAGTAAGGACGATTCGAGTTATTCCGCGATCTATCGAAGCAGGATAAGCGTTAGATTTGACCTAAGTTTGCGGATCCCAGGCATCGATGTTTTTTCTACAACAGGGTGAGTGGAATGGCATCGAGAAAAATCCTGATGGTCGCCGGGGAAACTTCAGGAGACCTCCATGGCGCCCACCTGGTGGAAGCTATTCATCAGATCGATCCAGAAGTTCAGTTTCTGGGTGTCGGAGGGGAGCATTTAGAGCGGAAAGGGATGAAACTCCTCTACCACTCCCGTTCCCTTTCTGTTGTGGGAATCACAGAGGCTCTTTTCAAACTCAGAACCATTCTGAAGGTTCTGAAAGGCCTGAGGGAGTCCCTAGACCGGGAGAAACCGAACCTCATCATTCTGATCGATTTTCCTGATTTCAACCTTCGATTGGCCAAAATCGCTCATCAAAAAGGAATCCCGGTTCTTTACTATATCAGTCCCCAGGTTTGGGCCTGGAGGCATGGAAGGGTGAAGTTGATTGCGGAGCGAGTGAAGAAGATGGTCGTCTTCTTCCCTTTTGAGGTCCCTCTCTACGAAGCGGCTGGAGTGGATGTGGAGTGGGTGGGTCACCCCCTCGTTGATATTGTCAAACCGACGCTTTCCAAAGAAGAGGCTTTTCGGAAATTCGGTCTCGATCCCCAAAGGAGAACCATCGCTCTTCTTCCCGGGAGTCGAACCCATGAAGTGGAGAGGCTCCTCCCGCCTCTTCTTGCGTCGGCCCATCTCCTTCAAAAAGAGATTCCAGATCTTCAATTCGTCATCCCCTTGGCTCCAGGTTTTACTGAGGAAGCCTTATCCCCCTGGGTGAGAAACAGCATTGCACCAGTGAAACTGATTCAGGGCTGGACTCACGATGTGATGAATATCTCTGAACTTCTGATCCTGGCCTCAGGGACGGCTACTCTGGAGGGAGCCATCCTCGGAAAACCGATGATCATTATTTACAAGGTTTCTCTGCTCTCTTCCTGGGTCGCCAGGGCAATGATTCAAGTCAACCATATCGGCCTGGTGAATCTGGTGGCCGGGAAAGGGATCGCTCCAGAACTGATCCAGAAGGATGTCAATCCCAAAAGGATTGCCGAGGAAGCCCTTCGCATCTTAAAGGATTCAGTCCTTCAGCAAAAAATGGTAGAATCTCTAAAGGAAGTACGCCAGCGGCTAGGCAACCCTGGAGCCGCTCAACGAGCAGCTCACATCGTTATGTCCATGCTTCAAGATGTCGAATCCCCCCACCCACCCTTTTCTAAAAGGGGGCGAGGGGGGATTAGTTGAGAGGTCACCGAATGAACCTCTATCGCAGGCTCCTCGCTATGGTAAAGCCCTACTGGCTCAAGCTTGTGGGGGCCATGATCTGTATGGTCTTCGTCTCCGTCCTGACAGCTGGACAGGCCTTTCTTGTTAAACCTGCCCTCGACGGCGTCTTCCTCAAGAAAGAGCAGATTCCCCAATGGATCAAGACGATCATTATTCAGCTTCATCTGAGCAGTCTCCTTCTCAAGAAGGATATGGAGATGTTCCTCTTGCTCCCCATTGCCATCATCCTCCTCTTTCTTTTCAAAGGGATTTTTGAATACGGTCAGGCGTATTTAATGAACTATGTGGGGCTCAGGATCGTTGCCGATATCCGGGAGAAACTTTACAACCATCTCCAGACCCTCTCCCTGTCCTTCTTCACGAAAACTCCGACGGGCATCCTCATCTCACGAATCACCAATGATGTCAATCTGATTCAGGGATCGGTCTCCAATACCATCACCGGGCTTGTAAAGGATGCTTTTACTGTCATCGGATTGATTGGCGTTGTCATTTACCGTGATTGGAAACTTGCGCTCATGGCTCTCGTCATCTTCTCATTGGTCATCATCCCCATCAAGGAATTTGGAAAGAGGCTCCGGAAATTCAGCCGGAAGAGTCAGCAGCGAATGGGCTCCATCACCACCTTTCTCCATGAGACCATTGCTGGAAACCGGATCGTCAAAGCCTTCAACATGGAAGACTATGAAAAACGCCGCTTTGCAGAAGAAAACAACCGTTTCTTTAAGATTGTGTTCAAACGGGTAAAGATCCGCGCCTTCTCCCATCCCCTGATGGAACTCTTGGGAGGGATTGCCGTGGCCATCATCATCTGGGTGGGTGGCTACAGGGTCATCCAAGGAGAGTTGACACCGGGAGCCTTTTTCTCATTTATGACCGCCCTTTTCATGCTCTACGCTCCCATCCGTGATATAAACAAGGTGAACCTCGAAGTCCAGGATGGTATGGCCGCAGCCATAAGGGTCTTCGAGCTCCTCGACACAACTCCGGAGATCAAAGAGGAAGAGGGAGCGATTCCTCTCGCCCCCGTCTCAAAGGGGGTCGATTTTCAAGACATTACATTTAAGTATGGCGAGGAAACCGTTCTTAAAGACATCTCTCTCCATGTCACCGTGGGAGAAGTGATCGCCCTGGTGGGAATGAGTGGAGCCGGCAAGACCTCCCTGGTCAATCTCCTGCCCCGATTCTATGATGTCGAGAAAGGCCAGATTCTCATCGATGGTCACGACATTCGAAAGGTCACGTTCAAATCCCTGAGAGATCAGATCGCTCTGGTGACACAACAGACGATCCTCTTTAATGATACGATTCGAAATAACATCGCCTATGGAAATATCCATGGTTGCTCGGATCAGGAAATCATCGAGGCTGCTAAAGCTGCCCATGCCCATGACTTCATCATAAAGCTTCCCGAAGGATACAATACGCCCATCGGTGAGCAAGGGGTGAAGCTTTCCGGTGGAGAACGTCAGCGCCTCTCCATTGCTCGAGCCCTTTTGAAAAATGCCCCCATCTTAATTTTGGACGAAGCCACCTCATCCCTTGATTCCGATTCAGAAACAGAGGTTCAAAAGGCCCTGGATCAATTGATGAAAGGAAGAACAGTTTTCGTCATTGCCCATCGTCTCTCGACCATCCGGAATGCCCATCGGATCATTGTCCTCTCCGATGGTCAGGTCGTGGAGCAAGGAAACCATACAGAATTAATCGCTCTCAATGGAGAATATCGACGGCTTTACGATCTTCAATTCAAGGATGACGGGTTGAGACTCTGGAAAGAAACGAAGGTCAAGAAAATCTATTAACACCAAAGGTTTCAAGGGTCCTAGGGGTCAAGGGGTCTAGTGAAAGTCTAAGAAATTGAATTCTTGAACCCTTGAATCCTCGAACCCTTGAACCCCATTCTTAAGAAATGTCTCTAAAACCTCTAAAAAAGAAATTGGTGGCTTGGTTGGCTCCCTGGTTCGCGTATGGGACGATCAGGGTCCTGGGACGAGCCGTGCGTATCGAAGTAATCTCTCCGGATATCCCAGGATCTCTGTGGGAAAGAGGAATCCCATTTATCATGGCCTTCTGGCATGCAAGGCTTCTCATGATGCACTGGGCTTATCGAGGGAAGAATATGAGTTTCCTCATCTCCTCCCATCGGGATGGCCAGATCATGGGCAAGGCAGGGAAATTGCTTGGCCACCATCCGATCGTGGGTTCAACCACACGCAAAGGGTTCTCCGCCTTCAAGAATATGATCAAGGCTCTTCAGAATGGATCGGATATGGTGATTGCACCAGATGGTCCGAAAGGGCCACGTCAGAAAGCCCAGATTGGTGTCATCGAATTGTCCAGAATTACGGGAAGACCCATTGTGCCGGTAACCTTCAGCGCCTCTAAGAAGATTGTTTTTAATAGTTGGGATCGTTTCGTTCTCCCCTATCCTTTTTCAAAAGGGGTCTTCATTTGGGGCGAACCGATTCATGTGGACCCCAAGGGGGATCGTAATCATCTGGAAGAGAAAAGGCTCCTCTTGGAAAACCGCCTTAATGAAATAACAGAGCAGGCAGACCATTATTTTGATTCTCACGCCCCTGGAATGGGCCTGAGCAGAAATTCTGAGTTTAAGTCGTAAGATTTCCAGAATTTATAATATCGAATTTCGAAGCACGAAATCCGAAACAAGCACGAATGTTCGAAATACAAATGACCAAAACGTAAACGTTTTTGAATTTGAACATTTGAATTTTGGATTTGTTTCGAGTTTCGATATTCGAATTTCGGATTTAATATAATGATCTATCTCCTCTACAATACTCTTCTCACCGTCCTGCTTGTCCTCTCCTCTCCTTACTTCTTTATCAGAAGCCTCTTTCAGAAACGACTCCGTAAGGCACTGATCCAGCGGATGGGTTTTCTGGGAACCCGATCCCTTGGAGGTTCCATCTGGATCCACGCTGCATCCGTTGGGGAAGTCTTCTGTTCCATTCCCCTCCTGAGGAGAATAAAGAAAGAATTTCCCAACCGCAAAATCGTTTTGACCACCATGACCTCTACCGGAAATGAGGCGGCCAAGACACAATTGCCTGAGGCGGACCATATCCTCTTTTTTCCCATCGATCACCCTTTCATCCTTCGAAGGGTCCTCAAGAAGATCCAGCCCACGCTTCTCCTCATTGCAGAGACAGAACTCTGGCCGAACCTCCTCCGAGCCTGCGGAAGAAAGCGAATTCCCATCATCCTCTTCAACGGAAGGATCTCCGAAAAATCCTTTCGCGGGTACCTCTTCTTCAGATTCCTATTCAAAGAATGTCTAAAATATGTCTCCCTTTTCCTCATGCAGACGAATGAAGATCAAGACCGAATCATTCAGATCGGTGCCCCGTCCGAAAAAACGAGAGTGGTAGGAAACTTGAAATTCGATCAGGCCTTGCCTTCCGTCACTCAGGAGGCCAGGGCCACATTGGCCCAATCTCTGGGTCTTCATGGAAGGGAACCCGTCTTCATTGCAGGGTCCACTCACTCTGGGGAGGAGGAGCTCTTGACCAGCCTCAGCAAGGAATTGAGGGAGATCGCTCCCGATCTCATTTTCATTCTCGCCCCGCGCCACCTCAACCGGTTGGAGGAAGTGGAGCGGATGCTAAGAAAAGAGTCCCCCTCATGGATTCGAAGGACCGTGTTACCCATGGATCAAGACCGCCCAGATCAAGAAAGACGGCCCGAGGTGATTCTTCTCGATACCATGGGTGAGCTCATGAGTTTCTATAGTATCGCGACACTGGTCTTCATCGGCGGAAGTCTTGTGCCCGTGGGGGGCCACAATCCCCTTGAACCTCTCTTCTTTAGAAAGTGCGTTCTCTTCGGTCCTTTTATGTTTCATTTCTCAGAGATCTCTCGCCGGTTGGTCGAGGAGGGAGGAGCGATTCAAGCCAATGGGATAGAGGATCTTGCCAGCCACATGAGACGTCTCCTCAAGAACGAAAGGGCGCGAAAAGAAATGGGAGAGAGGGGCTACCAATTTCTCCGGAAGCATCAGGGCGCCACAGAACGGATGTTTGAGCAGATTCGACCCTACCTCGTGTAATTGCAAATTGCAGATTGTAGATTTCAGATTGAAAACTTCCAATCAACCCGAATTCATTCTGAAATCTCAAATCTGGTAACTGTTTAACCAGATTAATGATAAAGTCGTATTGCGGAGCTCGACGGACCGTTCGGAAAGGCTTCGGGGCGCACCTTCTGACCAACTGGCACAGGCCTTTAAACCTGATTTAGGAGGCTTGCTCAGATGAAATCGTCCGTTTTCCACTCAATCCAAGGACCGCCATTCGAAGCCTTGGAGAGCAGTCTGCCGAGCTCCGACTGCGTGGGAACCTCTATTTGGCTGGACAATTACCAAATCTGAAATAAGAGATGGCTTGGCGCATCGACAAATTCCTCTATCAAAAAGAGAAGCCCTTCTGGGTAAAGGTGCTTCTTTTTCCTCTCACCCTTCTCTCCCTCCCTTACGGATGGGGAGTGCGGATAAGAACTATTCTTTACTCTATCAACCTCTGGAAATCAAAGCGCCTCCCCTGCCCGGTCATCAGCGTTGGGAATATCACGGTGGGGGGAACCGGAAAGACGCCTCTGGTCATCACTCTGGCCAAAGGATTGATGGGCCGAGGCATTCCCACGGCCATCTTGAGTAGAGGCTATAAAGGACGAGGATCCTCCAAACCATGGGTGAGTGATGGGAAGACCGTTCTTCTCTCACCAGAGGAGTCAGGCGATGAGCCTTTTCAGATGGCCAAGGCTCTAAAGGGGATTCCGATACTTATCGGAAAGGATCGATTCGCTAACGGGCAGTTGGCTCTTCAACGGTTCGATATTCGAGGGGTGCTCCTGGATGATGGCTATCAGCATCTTCAACTCCATCGAGATTTGAATATCCTCCTCATCGATTCCGAGATCGGTTTTGGAGATCACCATGTCTTACCGAGAGGCATCCTGAGAGAACCCTTAGAACATCTTCACCGGGCCCATCTCTTCCTTCTCACAAAAGTGGAGGATCCTGCAAGCTGCCGTCCCCTTGAGAAAATGCTTCAGGAAATCCATCCCTCCTCTCCTGTCTTTCACAGCCATTACGAACCTCAGGGTCTGATCGGACCTGATGGAGAATGGGTAGGGCTTCAAGCCCTCAAAGGGAAAAAGGCTCTGGCCGTATCTGGAATCGCCAATCCCACGTACTTCTCTCTCCTCCTAAGAAAATGTGGAATGGAGATTGTCAACGAAATGATTTTCCCGGATCACCATCGCTTCACTTCCAAAGATCTGGTCGCCATCGAAAAAGAAAGCAAAGAGGCGGATTGGATTGTGACCACAGAGAAGGATATTGTAAAATTAGGAATGATGAGGGTTGTTCACCCACCCCTTGTTGCCCTACGCATCGAAATGAAAATCTGGGAGGAAGAGGAATTTTATAAAAAGGTAATGGAAATTTTTTAAATTAAAAGTTAAAAATGATGAGTTATGAATTATGGATTAATAAAGATCTCCAAAAAACGAAAATTCGAAAGTCATGCTGAACCTTGCCCTGAAACAAGTAATGTCATCCTGAACTTGTTTCAGGATCAGGGTCTACGATTTCAGCATCTCATTCATAAAACACAAATACGCTGAAGAGAGGCAATAAGATGGCTGAGGTTATTAAGATTTTTGATACCACACTGCGCGATGGAGAACAATCGCCGGGGGCCACGATGAATGTGGCTGAAAAGGTGAGGATCGCTGAGCAGCTGGAAAAACTGAATGTGGATATGATTGAGGCAGGTTTCCCCATCTCTTCAGAGGGAGACTTTGAGGCAGTCAGGGCCATTGCCCGGACGATTAAACGTTCAGGGGTCGCCGCTCTGGCCAGGGCGAATCCGAAGGATATTGATCGGGCCTGGGAAGCGGTCAAGGGAGCGAAATTCCCCTGCCTCCATACCTTCATCTCCACCTCCAATATTCATCTCAAACATCAGTTAAAGAAATCGAAGGAGGAGGTCATCCGGATTGCCGCTCAATCTGTCGCAAGGGCCAGACGTCATACCCCCGATGTCGAATTCTCGGCCATGGATGCAACTCGAAGTGATGTGGAATTCCTCATCGCTATCTTTGAAGCAGCAATCCGGGCAGGAGCGACTACGATCAACATTCCGGATACGGTGGGCTACGCCATCCCCTCGGAGTTTGGAGAACTCATTCGTACCATCCGGCAGAAGGTCCGAGGGGTCGAGAAAATCACCCTGAGCGTTCACTGTCATAATGATCTCGGTCTGGCTGTGGCTAATTCGGTCGCTGCCATCCAGAACGGCGCCAGACAGGTGGAATGTACGATTAATGGAATTGGAGAAAGGGCTGGCAATACGTCTCTTGAAGAGGTGGTGATGGCCCTTCGTACCCGAAACGATCTCCTCCGGTTCCAAACGCGTCTCAACCCGAGACACCTCTTTACCACAAGTCGCCTCGTTTCGAAGATCACGGGCATGGTCGTCCAGCCCAATAAGGCCATTGTGGGAGCGAATGCCTTTGCTCACCAATCTGGCATTCACCAGGATGGAGTCCTTAAGGAGAAATTAACCTACGAGATCATGACACCCGAGTCGGTGGGCATTACCAAAAGCTCCATCGTCCTGGGCAAGCTTTCCGGGAGGCACGCCTTCAGGGAGAGGCTGAAGGACCTTGGATATCGGCTCTCGGATTCGGATCTGGAAAGGGCCTTCAACCGGTTCAAGCAATTGGCCGACAAAAAGCGTGATATTTTTGATGAAGATATTGAGTCGATCGTTGTGGAAGAGATTCTCAGAATGCCACGCCGTTTCAAGCTGGTCTACATTAATGTGGTGGCTGGTAATGTCACTGTCCCTACTGCCACGGTCCAGATGGAGGTGGATGGGAAACTTCTTCAAGAGGCAGGGTTTGGTGATGGACCTGTGGATGCCACGTTCAAGACCATTAAGAAGATCACCCGCACCAAATCGAAACTTCTGCAATTTGCCATCAATGCCATCACCTCTGGGACAGAGGCGCAAGGGGAGGTGACGGTCAGACTGGAAGAGAAAGGGAATACCGTCATTGGTCAGGGCGCAGATACGGATGTGATCGTCGCCAGCGCCAAGGCTTATATCAATGCCCTTAATAAAATCGAATTCAAGAAACAGAAGTTGGTAGGGATGTAGTCACAGGTTGAGGTTGAGGTTGAGGTTCAGGTTAAGGTTAAGATGAAGATCAAAATCTTACTTCTTTCTTAACCTTAACCTCAGCCTTAACCTTTTTGGGTAGTGTAGGTAGCATATGAAGAAAAAGAGTCCGATGACGATTACAGAGAAGATCCTGGCCACCCATGCCGGAAAAAAGAAAATTGTTCCTGGCGAACTCCTGGATGTCCGGATTGATCTGGCCCTCGGAAATGACATTACGGCTCCCCTTGCCATCAAGGCCTTCAAAGAGATCGGAGTGGGAAAGGTATTTAACCGTGACCGGGTCGTTTTAGTCCCGGACCACTTCACTCCTGCTAAGGACATACTCTCTGCAGAGCAGTGCAAGATGCTCAGGGAGTTTGCAAAGGCCCAGCACCTCACCCATTACTTCGAAATCGGGGAGGCGGGTATCGAACATGCCCTGCTCCCGGAGAAGGGTCTTGTCCTTCCGGGAGATGTTGTCATAGGTGCCGACAGCCATACCTGCACCTATGGAGCGCTGGGCGCCTTTGCGACGGGTGTGGGCAGCACAGACCTCGCGGCAGCCATGGCCACAGGAAAGTTGTGGCTTAAAGTTCCAGCCAGCATCAAACTCATCTATCATGGAAGACTGAATCCTTGGGTATCGGGAAAGGACCTCATCCTTTTCACGATCGGGGATATCGGTGTTGACGGAGCCCTATATCAAGCCATGGAGTTTTGCGGAGAGGCAATTCATTCCCTCCCCATGGCAAGCCGATTTACCATGGCCAATATGGCGATCGAGGCAGGCGCAAAGAATGGCATCATGGAGCCCGATAAGATCACTCTCCACTTTATTAAACAACGTGCCAAAAGACCCCATCGAATCTTCCGAAGCGATCCAGGGGCATCCTATTCGGAGATGCGGGAATACGATGTTTCAAAAATTCATCCTCAGGTTGCCCTTCCCCATATCCCATCTAATGTCAAGGATGTGAGAGAGATTGGAAAGATCGAGATCGATCAGGTGGTCATCGGCTCCTGCACCAATGGCCATCTCGATGACCTCCGTGTGGCAGCCAGGATATTGAAAGGGAAAAAGGTCGCCTCCTCCCTCAGACTCATCATCATCCCCGCGACCCAGGAGATTTTCAGTCAGGCCATGAAAGAGGGCCTTCTAAAGATATTCCTTTCTGCCGGCGCAGTCATCAGCCCGCCCACCTGTGGTCCCTGTCTGGGAGGCCATATGGGCATTTTGGCCAGCGGGGAAAAAGCCTTGGCCACCACGAATCGTAATTTTCGCGGACGGATGGGCCACGCTGAGAGCAAGGTTTATTTGTCCAGCCCCGCTGTGGCCGCTGCCAGCGCTGTCAAAGGAAGGATCTGTCATCCTGAGGAAGTAGTGAAGAAAAGGGTCCTAGGAGTCTAGGGTTCAAGGGGTCGAGCAGAATCATGATGGACATAATTTTACTGCGAAAGAAAAACGCTTTTGTGATAAAGGAATACTAGAACCCTGGAACCCTTGGACCCTCGAACCCTTGCTTTTAGGAAGCACTCATGAAGATCGAAGGAAGGATCTGGAAGTTTGGATCGGATGTTGATACGGATGCGATCATCCCGGCGCGATACCTTAATCAATCTGATCCGAAGGAGCTGGCCAAACATGTCATGGAAGAGGAGAGGCCGGAATTTCTTAGGGCAGTAAAAAAAGGTGACCTTCTGCTGGCAGGCAAGAATTTTGGTTGCGGCTCCTCCCGGGAGCATGCACCCCTCGCCTTAAAGGCAGCCGGAGTCTCTTGCATCATCGCTAGAACTTTTGCCCGAATCTTCTACCGAAACAGCCTTAACCTCGGCCTTCCGCTTTTGGAGTCTCCTGAGGCTTCAGAGGGGATAAAGGATGGAGATCGGGTTCAGGTCAACCTCAGCACCGGTGAGATCTTCGACCTCACGCGGAATAAAAAATTTCGTGCAAACCCCATTCCCGCCTTTATGCGGGATCTTTTAAAGGATGGCGGACTTATCGCACACCTCCGAAAAAAGAGAATTAAGAAGAAGAGATAAACCTTACCTACCATCCCCGAACACCTGATCAGAAATTTGACATTTGTAATTTAAAATTTGGCATTGATCTTTCATTTCCCTCTTGACAACAACCCCCTTTTTCTTCTATTTATTAAACTGATACGAGGAGGTATCCAGGGACGGGGATGTTCAGACGGACATCCCTGTTTCTATATAAGGGTTGGAGGAGCCCATGAAAAAAGAAAAATACAATGTGGCTGTGGTGGGAGCCACCGGTGCAGTGGGAAATGAGATGGTCTCCATCTTACAAGAGAGGAACTTTCCGGTGGCGAATCTAAAACTTCTTGCTTCCACCCGAGGGGCAGGGACCGAGATGGAGTTTAAGGGAAAGCAATATACCGTGGAGGTATTGAACGAGAACTCTTTTGCGGGGATCGATATCGGTCTCTTCTCTGCAGGAGGCTCGGTCAGTGAAAAATTCGCACCCATCGCAGGGAAAGCGGGCTGCGTGGTCATCGACAACACCAGTGCCTTCCGAATGGACCCACAAGTTCCTTTGGTCGTCCCGGAAGTGAACGCCCACGCCATTGCGCAGTATCCGAAAAAGAATATCATTGCAAACCCTAACTGTTCGACCATCCAGATGGTAGTAGCTCTGAAACCCATCCATGATGTTGCTCGAATCAAAAGGGTTGTGGTCTCCACCTATCAGGCAGTTTCGGGAACCGGGAAAAGAGCCATCAAAGAATTAGAGTCTCAGGTTCTCGCCATCTACGGCAATAAAGAGATCGAAAAATCGGTGTATCCCCATCAGATCGCTTTTAACTGTCTTCCCCACATCGATGTCTTCCTCGACAATGGTTACACCAAAGAAGAAATGAAAATGGTGAACGAAACGAAGAAGATTATGGAGGACAATTCAATCGGTGTGACAGCCACCACCGTCAGAGTCCCGGTCTTCTTTGGCCATTCGGAAGCGGTCAATATCGAAACCGAGAAAAAGTTGACAGCAGAGGATGTGAGAAAAATTCTGTCCAAGGCTCCGGGGGTGATCGTGGTCGATAATCCGAAGAAGTTCGAATATCCACTGGCCATTTATGCGGCAGGAAAGGATGAGACCTTCGTTGGAAGAATTCGTGAAGATGAATCCATCCCCAATGGAATCAATATGTGGGTCGTATCGGACAATATCCGGAAGGGTGCGGCCCTTAATGCGGTCCAGATTGCTGAAATCCTGATTCAGGAATATCTATAAGGATGGCCTCCGTGATTCAGGGGTGCTGCTCAGAAAAGCAGCACCCCTTTTCTTATTTCTATCCCCGATAACCCCATTTTCGATAGTAGGTTTCTGTTCCGCTTTCAACCTCATAAAATTATCTTAGCAAATCACCCTTATCGTTAAAAAAGTTAATTCTTTGACACAAAATAAATTCGAGTATTATAATGAGTTTTCAAAAAGCATCCCATCCGGCCACCGAAGGGTTTTTAAAAAACTAGAATGTATGAACAACGGACTTACCGGAACTTAGTAAGAACCGACGATCTCGTTAAGTTTGAGGTCATCGTTAAGGAAACGGACCTCCTTGTCCGGGCTGAGAGCAATCTTTCTGACGAAACTCGAGAATCGGTCCTGAAATACCGGCACCAACTTGAAACTTATATCACAATGAACCCATCATTCCAAAGAAGCCTCATTCCTTTGGCAGAAGACCTCCATGCGCCAGAACTCGTTCGTGAAATGATCCGAGTTTCTCAATTGGCTCGGGTGGGCCCGATGGCTGCCGTGGCTGGGGCCATAGCCGAATGGGTCTCAAAGGATTTGCTCACACTTTCAAAAGAGGTCATCACAGAGAATGGCGGGGATATCTATCTCGCCACTGCCCGAGAGCGTACCATTGGAATTTATGCAGGCCAATCGCCTCTCAGCCTGAAAATAGGGATTGTGATAGGGCCTGAGGAATCCCCCCTAGGCGTCTGCACTTCTTCTGGAACGGTGGGGCCTTCTTTGAGTTTTGGTAAGGCGGATGCTGTCTGCATCCTCTCCAAATCGGCTGCCCTGGCCGATGCCGCAGCGACGGCGGTGGGAAACATCGTCCAGGAGAAGAAGGATATCGAACTTGGGCTCGAAAGGGGAAGAGAGATTGAGGGAGTCCTGGGAACACTCATCATTGTCGGAGAAAAGATGGGTGTCCGGGGAAATATTAAACTAATTCGGCTCGAGCCGCCCTGATATTGGATGGTTGTCAAGTTACCGATTTGTCATACTTTTCGGCATTTGGCAAAAGCACCAAATGACAAGCACCAAATCACAAATAAATTCTAATTACCAAAATTCAAAACTTTATCGTAATTCATCTGGAAAACCTTGTTCTGGGAATAGAAAGATTTTGAAATTCTAAGTAAAAATGTTTTGGTCATTGGGAATTGGTGCTTGAAATTTGTTTGTGATTTGGGATTTGTAATTTGGAATTTGTTCCGTCAGGTTGATTGAACTATAAACTCTATTTAAGTCTTTGTAGGGCCGATAATGAGACATATGTCGACTGTTTCTATTGCTACCCTTGGTTGTAAGGTAAACCAGTTCGAATCGGAGGCCCTCATGGCTTCCTTGGAACAACAGGGGTATCATCTCGTCTCCTTTGAAGAAGGGGCCGAGATCACGATCATCAATACCTGCACGGTTACCCAGCGGGCAGACTTTCAGTCGAGACAGATGGTGAGAAGGGCTTTCCGTTTCAATCCGGAGTCCCTGATTGTCGTAACCGGATGCTATCCCCAGGTCGATCCAGAGGCCATTGCCAAAATTGAAGAAACAAAATACATTCTGGGAAACGCGGAGAAATACAGAATTCCTGACCTTCTTCCCCTGATGGAGAAAGGGGACCTTCCTCCCATTCAAGTCAGTGATATCCAGAAGGAGTCCTCTTTCTCAGACGTCCCGCTCCATACCTTCCATCATCACACCCGGGCTTTTCTCAAGATCCAGGATGGCTGCGATGCCAGATGTTCTTATTGCATCGTTCCTTATGCCAGAGGGCGATCGAGAAGCCTTCCCCCGGAGAGAGTCATGGAGCATATGAGGGCCTTAAGAGAAAGGGGCTACCATGAAGTGGTACTTACAGGCATCCACCTCGGTTCTTACGGGCTGGATTTTTCCCCTCCCTTCCCCTTGGGAAAACTCCTGAGACAACTTGAGGAAAAGGAGACCCCCCATCGAATTCGACTCAGCTCAATCGAGCCGATGGATTTTTCAGAAGAGTTGACCCACTTCCTGCCAACCTCGAAGAAGGTCTGTCCCCATCTCCACATCCCCATCCAGAGCGGAGAGGATGAGATTTTGAAAAGGATGAACAGAAATTACAGTCGATCTTTTCTCTTTGATCTCATACAAGAACTCCATCAGGCCATTCCAGGGCTTTCCATTGGGGCCGACGTGATCGTAGGATTTCCCGGTGAGACCGAAGAGAAATTCAAAGGGACCTATGAATTGATCGAATCGCTTCCTTTCTCCTATCTCCATGTCTTTCCCTTTTCAAAGAGAAAAGGAACCCCTGCCTTTCAATATTCTCAGGTTGTGGATCAGACGAACATTACCCGGAGGGCAGAAGCGATGAGGGAATTGGGAAAACAGAAACGCCGGGCTTTCTATTCCAGGTTTCTCCATCAAGAGTTGAACGTGCTGGTGGAAGGGCGAAGAGAAAAAGGGACTGGAAGGTGGAAAGGATTTTCACAAAACTATATCCCTGTGCTGCTCGCCCCTGAAGGAGTCGCAGGAGGGAATTTGGATTGGATCAATCAGGAATGGACGGTGAAGGTGACGAACTGCACCGAAACCGGTCTGGTGGGGCAGGTCATGGAGAGGTCAAATGGATGAAGAGAGGTTCACTTCTTTAAAAGAATTGGAGGCCCGTCTGGGTTATCAATTCGATCAGATCGAATGGTTGGACCAGGCGCTGACTCATAAGTCATTTATTCATCAGACCAACACGCCGGTAAAAGAATCGAATGAGGTCTTAGAATTTCTGGGGGATGCCGTCCTCAACCTCGTTGTAAGCCACCTTCTCCTTAAAACCTTTCCCGAAGCCCATGAAGGGATTCTCTCCATGCGGAGAGCCCACCTCGTGAAGCGGAGTTCGCTCGCACATCTCTCCAAAGAAATTCGATTGGAAGATCATCTCCTTCTTGGAAAAAGCGAACTCATCGATGGTGGAAGGAAGAAATCTTCCATCTTAGCGAACACCTATGAAGCTCTGATTGGAGCGATCTATACGGATTCAGGATTTGATCGAACCTTGGAGGTGCTCCAGCATCACCTCGGACCCTATCTTCAAGCTGAAATCCCACCCCTTCTTTTTAATGATTACAAAAGCCTCCTTCAAGAACAGGCTCAACGAACCCAAGGACGGTCTCCCAAATATCAGGTCTTGCAGGAGGAGGGGCCGGACCACGATAAACGATTCCAGGCCTCCGTCTCCGTTGGAGGAGAGGTGAAGGGGATCGGATGGGGAAAGAGTAAAAAGGAAGCTGAACAGGAAGCAGCAAAAAAAGCCCTGGAAGAAATAAGCACCAAATCCCAAGCACCAGATAACAAATAAATTAATCATGGCCGCATGGCCACCCTCGAAGCCTGAAAATCAATAATCCCCCCTCGCCCCCCCTTTAGAAAAGGGGGTTGGAGGGATTTGAAATCCATCATTGGTCATTTTGATTAGGTGATTGGAATTTATTTGGAGCTTGGGATTTGGTTATTGGGATTTTAGGGTGCTTCTATTATACTAACGTCTCATGAAAAATGTGACCCCAATCATTATTCCCATTTTTTTGCCCAATCTGGGTTGCCGTCAGCGCTGCCTCTTCTGCAACCAAAGGGTGACAGCCGAAGAAGTTCCTTCCCCTCTTTTCGTTCAAAAGCTTATAGAGGATTCCACGAAAGGACTACCCTCCAATGGGGCGAGAGAGAAACAGATTGCTTTCTATGGTGGAAGTTTTACGGCGATCGGTAAGAAAGGCCAGATTCGTTATCTGGAAGCGGTTCGGCCGTTTCTCACCTCGGGCTTGATCGACTCCGTTCGCATCTCGACACGCCCCGATGCTCTGGATGAAGGGGCACTCTCCCTGCTCAAAGAATATGGCGTGAAAACAGTTGAGATTGGAGCCCAATCGATGATCGATGAAGTTCTCTCTCTTTCCCGGAGAGGCCACTCTGTAGCGGATATCCTTTCTGCCACGTCACGATTAAAACAATGTGGCTTCGAGGTTGGATTACAGTTGATGATCGGACTTCCTGGAGATACTTACGAACTTTTTCTTGAAACCATCGATCGGGTCATCGACCTCAAACCCAATTTCTTGAGAATTCACCCCACCCTGGTTCTCAGAGGGGCTCCCCTTCAAATCCTATGGGAGGCCGGAGGATATGTCCCTCTCTCTTTAGAAGAGACGATTCGCTGGCTTAAAAAGGGATTGCTTACATTGGAAAGATCCGGGATTCGGGTGGCGCGAATTGGTCTGCAGCCCACTCAGGGTTTGGAAGAGCATTTCCTCGTAGGACCCTATCACCCTGCTCTTCATCAGCTTGTCGATTCGGAAATCGCTTTTGACATGGCCAACCATCTTCTCCACAACAATTCAGGAGGATCCCATGTCCTTTTCCTCTGCCATCCTAAAGAGGTTTCGAACCTGAGGGGCCAGCGAAATGGAAATATTCTTAAGTTAAGAGAGCAATTTCAACTGGAAGAGATTACTATCCAAATTCGCGAAGATATCCCGAGGGGGATGCTTGTCCTCCAAAACCAGCGAGGAAGGGTTTCCATCCGTAGAAGGGATCTGTATTATTTTGGCGGTACCCGCTATAATCTCTCCCGGCCTCCCTTTAGTAAAGGGAGGGGAGGATATCTCATTCCCCCTTTTATAAAGGGGGATGTAGGGGGATGATGAATGGAAAAGAACTTTAAGTTTTCGATTCAAAATTTTACATGTTTCACTGTTCTATTCATCTTCTCTCTCTCAATCTTACTTGCCTGCGCGTCCAAACGCCTCGTCTCTGTGGAAAGGCGGATACCTCCTTCGGAGCAGAAAATGGTCAAGAAAGAGGCGGCTCAAGCCGTTCAATATGGGATTGCGTCTTGGTATGGGAAAGATTTCCATGGGAAACCGACTTCAAGCGGTGAGGTCTATGATATGTACCAACTCACTTGTGCCCACAATACTTTTCCTCTAGGCACCATGGTGATGGTCACCCATATAGAGAACGGTAAATCGGTTGAGTTGAAAGTGAACGACCGGGGCCCTTTTGTTAAAGATCGGATCATCGACCTTTCTTATGCCGCTGCACAGATCATTGGGATGTATGAAAAGGGAACCGCCTATGTCAAGGTGGAAGCCATCGGCCCGGTCGTTGAACAGGTTGAACGATTTACACTTCAAGTAGGTTCCTTCGCTGACGAGGGCAATGCCCAGAGACTGGCAGAGCAGTTGCGAAAAAGTTTTGACAATGTCCATGTCACCACGATGGAGACCCTTACCCAGAAATATCATCGGGTCAGGGTCGGACAGTTCGAAACGAGAGAAGAAGCCTTAGGCACTGCAGAAAAACTCTCCCAGATGGGGTTTAAGGTTCTGGTGACAAGCCGATAGAAACAATGCGGAATGTGGAGTGCAGAATGCGGATTGCGGATTTAGAAATAAAAAAGATAGTTGTTGGATACTCTGATGCTTCTGCGATCGAAAATGTGTATAATGGGGATAAAAGAAGTCATTCGAATAAAATAGGCTGACCCAAAATCAAGATCCCGAAATAAATTCGGGATGACAGAAAAATAAAACTGTTATTGTCATCCTGAACTTGGTTCAGAATCTCACTGTCAAAAGGATCATTTTCTTGAAGGTCAAGACGTTCCTATTCATCTCCCCAATTCTTTTTCTCATTCTCTTGGGAATCAACATCGTCTTTGTCGGCTCCCGGCCTCCCCCGAAGGTGAATCAGTTGGTTATCAGTTCGATTGGGGATGCGTCCTATCTCAATCCTATCCTGGCCCAGGATTCGGCCTCGAGCGAGATCAATGGTTTCGTCTTCAACGGTCTGATCAAATATGACCGGAACCTCCAGAACTTGGTGGGCGAGCTCGCAGAGTCCTGGAAAGTCAAGGAAGGACCGGAACCTGAGATCACCTTCTTCCTGCGAAAGGGAGTCCGCTGGCATGACGGAAAAGAATTCACGGCTCATGATGTGAAGTTTACTTATGACAAGATCATGGACGAGAAGACCAATACCGTTCGCCGAAGCAGTTATGATCTGGTGAAGAAAGCTGAGGTGCTCGATCCTCATGCCTTCCGGGTGACCTACCGGCAGCCCTTCTCTCCGGGCCTGGAGAGCTGGGGCATTGGAATCATCCCAAAGCACCTGTTGGAGAAGCAGGACATCAATACCACGGCCTTCAACCGAAGGCCCATCGGAACCGGAGCATTCCGATTTGTAGAGTGGGTTACGGACGAAAAGATTGTCGTTGAAGCCAATGCTCAATACTTCGAGGGAAGACCTCTTTTAGATCGGATCATCTATCGCATCATACCCGAGACCTCTCTTAGCGAAATGGAAATCCTGACCCAGGGAATCGACTATTCGGGCATCTATCCCCATCAGTATCGTCGAATAAGCCAGATCCCGTTCCTGAAAGCCTACTCCCAGCCGAGCCTTGGATATACCTATATCGGATACAATCAAAAGCACGCCGTCTTCCAGGACAAGAAAGTCCGACAGGCCCTCACTCATGCAATCAACCGTGAGGAGATCGTTCAGTACGTCCTCTATGGTTTGGGAGCCGTTGCAAGCGGACCCTTTCCCAACCACCTCTGGTATTCGAACCCGAATGTGAAACCTCTTCCCTACGATCCTCAAAAAGCCCGGCAGCTTCTGGCTGAGGCTGGATGGAAAGATACGAATGGGGATGGGATTCTGGACCGCGAAGGGAAGCCCTTTCGTTTTACGCTCATTACGAACAGCGGGAATGAGACACGGAGGGATGTCGGGGTCCTAGTCCAAAGGCAACTCCGCGAACTCGGGATCGATGTGACCTTCGAACTCTATGAATGGAGTGTTTTTCTCAGCAACTTTATCAATGTGAAACATTTTGATGCCTGCATCCTGGGCTGGAGCCTTTCGGTGGATCCGGATGCCTATGAGATCTGGCATTCCAGCCAGATTGAGAAAGGGTTCAACTTTATCTCTTACCGCAATCCGGAGATCGATCGGCTCTGGGAGGAAGGAAGAAAGGAATACCACATCGACCGGAGGAAACAAATCTACTGGCGGATCCATGAATTGATGGCAGAGGACCAGCCCTACACCTTTCTCTATGTGCCCCTTGGCATCTCCACCCTCCAAAGAAAATTTTCCTTGGCTGAAAGAGATGGGTCTGGTAAAGGAACCCTTCAGGAAATAAAAATGGAAAAGGCTGGCTTGATGTATGACCTGATCAAATGGTATGTTCCACGGGAGATTGTTTTGCAGAGATAGGATCAAACATCATTGAACATTGCAAAATTAACATTGAAAAATGCAGATTGAATTTATGAATTTTAGTCCACTTATCATTTTGCATTTTACAATTTGCAATTTGCATTGAGGTTTCTGGAAAGATGGCTCAGTACCTTCTAAAGCGTATCCTTTATATGTTCATCACCCTGATCGGGATCAGCATCATCTCCTGGGTGATCATCACCCAGGCACCCGGAAGCCCGGTAGCCCTTACCCTGGACCCAAAAGTCTCCCCTAAGATCATCGAACAGATGAAGAAGAATTATGACCTAGATAAACCCCTCTATCAGCAATATTTCTTATGGATCCAGCGCCTGGTCACGGGAAAACTTTACTCTTTTAAGGATGGAAGGCCGGTTCTGAAAAAGATCGGGGAAAGGATCTGGAACACACTTCTCCTTAATCTCGTGGCCACCCTGATCATCTTTTCTCTGGCGATCCCCCTTGGTGTCTTTTCAGCCAAGCGACAGTATAGCCTCTTGGATCATCTCGGGACTTTTGGAGCCTATCTCGGAATCTCCATCCCTGGATTCTGGCTCGCCTATCTTCTCATCCTCGGCACGGTGAAACTCTTCGGTTATCCGGTTCTTGGGATGAGATCCTTTGTAACCGAGGACTTCACAACGACCGAGATCATTCTGGATCGCTTCTGGCATCTCATGCTTCCATCGATCATTATGGCGATCGGTGGCATTGCGGCCGTTTCCAGATACACTCGCTCAAGCATGCTTGAGGTGATTCGCCAGGATTACATCCGGACGGCCAAGGCCAAAGGCGTTCCTGAGGAAACGGTCTATTATAAACACGGCCTTCGGAATGCCCTTCTCCCGATCATCACCATCTTCGGATTTCTCATCCCGAGCCTGATCGGTGGCTCGATTATCATCGAGACCGTTTTCGCCTGGCCCGGAATCGGAAGACTCGCCTATCAGGCGGTGCTTGCTAGGGACTATCCTGTGGTGATGACCATTCTTACGATTTCGGCCGTCCTCACACTGATTGGAAATTTTATAGCCGACATCCTTTATGGAGTGGCGGATCCCAGAATAAGATATGGATAAATGAATGAAAATTACAAATCCCAAGCACCAAATAACAAATAAATTCCAGTTGACCAATTCCAAAACTCTAAAGAATTGTTTTGGTTATTTGGAAATTGGGGTTTGGGATTTATTTGGGATTTGTAATTTGGGATTTGGAATTTGAAGTTAAGAAATCAAATGGCTTTGAGAAGGTTACCCTGAGATTTTGAAATAATTTATGGACACACAAAAGAAAACCTTCTGGCGATATTTCAAAAAAAACAAATTAGCGGTCGGAGGTTTGGCCGTCATCGTGATCACCTTTTTGATCGCGGGCTTTGCGTCCTTGATGGCCCCCCACGATCCCGGAAAGACTGAGGTCTCTCTCAAATTACAACCTCCCTCCTCTCAGCATGTCTTAGGAACCGATCAATTAGGGAGGGATGTCTTCAGCCGGATGCTTTACGGATCCCGGATCTCCCTTTCTGTGGGATTCGTCGCCGTTGCCATTTCCATCCTCATCGGCATCCTCGTGGGCGCCTTAGCAGGATACTACGGTGGATGGGTAGACTCCCTTCTGATGCGTTTCGTCGATATCATGATCTGCTTTCCATCCTTCTTCCTCATTTTGACCGTCGTCGCTCTTCTCGGCCCGAGCCTTTTGAAGGTCATGTTCGTCATTGGCATCACCTCCTGGATGGGAACTTCCAGATTCGTCCGGGCAGAATTTCTCTCCTTGAGAGAGAGGGATTTTGTTCAGGCGGCCCAGGCGCTTGGTGTGAGAGATCTCAGGATCATCTTCCGGCACATTCTTCCGAATGCCCTCGCGCCTGTCTTCGTTACCGCAACCCTCGATGTGGCCACAGCCATTCTGGTGGAAGCGGGTCTGAGCTTCCTCGGATTTGGCGCTCAGCCCCCTGCTCCCAGTTGGGGAAACATCCTCACCGAAGGGAGGACTTACATCTTCGATGCTTGGTGGTTGACCATCTTTCCCGGGCTCGCCATTCTCGTCACCGTTCTCTCCTTTAATCTGCTGGGGGAGGGGTTGAGGGATGCCCTCGATCCGAGACTAAGAGGAAGAAGATAATGGATAAGATTAATGTCAAAGCTCAAAGTTCAAATTTCCTCCTCACCTTTATCCTCTCCCCTCAGAGACTGTGTCGTAATGAGGGAGATGCCATGTTTGTCATTCTGAACGAAGTGAAGAATCTCATAGAATCAACAAGTTAGAAAACAGAGATTCTTCGGCTAACGCCTCAGAATGACATTACGACACAGTCTCTCAGGGGAGAGGGTTGGGGTGAGGGGTTTTGAAATTTGGGTTTTGGAATTTATTTGACATTTGGATTTTGTCATTTGACATTCTTTGGAGCGAAAATGAATTCCTCTTCACAAAAAACCCCCCTACTTGAAGTTCGGTCTCTGTCCACCCATTTCTTCACGGAAGACGGAGTGGTCAGAGCTGTTGAAAATGTCAGCTTCGAAATTCATGCGGGAGAGATCCTCAGCCTTGTGGGTGAATCTGGGTGCGGAAAGAGCGTGACCGGCCTCTCTATCCTGAAGCTCATTCCCACTCCGCCCGGTCGAATCGTCAATGGCGAGATCCTCTTCGATGGAAGGAACCTATTGCAATTGGAAGAAAAAGAGATGGAGCGGGTGAGAGGGAATGACATCTCCATGATCTTCCAGGAACCGATGACCTCGCTCAATCCGGTCTTTACCATAGGAGATCAGATCATGGAGGCCATCACGCTCCATCAGGGTGTCGACAGGACAGAGGCCAGAAAGAGGACGATTGAGATGCTCGATCGGGTCCAAATCCCCTCTCCTGAGACGAGGATTGATGCCTACCCTCATCAACTAAGCGGAGGCATGAGGCAGAGGGCAATGATCGCTATGGCCCTTTCCTGTCAACCGAAACTCCTGATTGCCGACGAACCCACCACGGCACTCGATGTAACGACTCAGGCCCAGGTCCTCCGCCTGCTTAAAGAGATCCAGAGGGAGATGGGAATGGCGGTGATGTTGATCACCCATGACCTTGGAGTGGTCTCAGAAATAGCCGACCGGGTAGCCGTGATGTATGCGGGAAGGATTTTTGAATACGGTCCCATTGAAGCTATCTTTGAAGAGATGCGCAATCCCTACACCAGGGGGCTCATGAATTCGATTCCTTCTCTGACGGAAAGGAAAAAGAGGCTCGATACTATTCCAGGTCAGGTCCCAAACCCTATGGACTTCCCTGTAGGCTGCAAGTTCCATCCGAGGTGTTATCTGATGATTGAAGATTGCAAGAAGGAGGAACCTCCTCTCTTTCAAGTCAATGGAGACCATTTCAGCCGTTGCATTCGATGGAAAGATTGTTGTTGATTGCGGATTGCGGAATTCGGAATACGAAACAAAAAGGCATAGGGCATGGAGCATAGCGATATGGAAGCACCAAATTCCAAGCACCAAATCTCAAATAAATCCCAATCAACCAAATTCGAAACAAAATCTTTTTGGTCATTTGAATTTGGAATTTGGTGCTTATTTGGGATTTGGAATTTGTGATTTGGAATTTTGGACGCATTGTTCTTGGCATGGATGGATATATATGTCGAATAACGACTTTCTCCTTCAGGTTCGAGATTTAAAAAAGTATTTCTACCGGGAACGTCTTTTCTCTTCGGACAAGAAACCGATTCGGGCGGTGGATGGTGTCTCCTTTGTCCTCCAGAAAGGAGAGACTCTTGGATTGGTTGGAGAGAGCGGCTGCGGTAAGACGACTGCAGGGAAGTCTATCCTGAGGTTGATCGAACCCACCTCCGGACACGTCTTCTTCAAAGGTCAAGATATTCTTCGCACCGATCGGGAGTCCATGAGGAAATTAAGACCTTCCATGCAATTCATCTTCCAGGACCCTTATGAATCCCTCAATCCCAGGATGAAAGTAGGAGAGATTGTAGGAGAGGGTCTGGAAGTCCATCACGTAGCCCAGGGGAAAGAAAAGATTCGGAGGGTTTCAGAACTTCTTGAGCACGTTGGGCTCCATCCCCAGGATGCATTCCGTTATCCCCATGAGTTCAGTGGAGGACAGCGCCAGAGGATCGGCATCGCCCGGGCTGTTTCCCTTCATCCCGATTTGATCGTCGCGGATGAACCCGTCTCTGCCTTGGACGTCTCGATCCAGGCCCAGATCCTTAACCTCCTGATGGATCTTCGAGATCAATTAGGTCTCACCTATCTCTTCATCTCCCATGACCTTCGAATCGTCAAACACATCAGTGATCGAATTGCTGTGATGTATATGGGAAAGATCGTGGAGATGGCTTTTGGAGAGGATCTTTTCCGCCGTCCCCTCCATCCCTACACTCAGCTCTTGCTCAGGGCCATTCCAAAACTCGATCCTGCTCAGAGAAAGGAAGAGGCTCTTGCCAAGGAAGAACCCCGGATCCTCCCTTCACAAAGAGGATGTTACTTTCAACCCAGATGCCCCCACTCGAAAGAGAAGTGCCAGTCCGATGAACCTGTTCTCCTCGATGAAGGAGAGGCCCATCTCGTCGCTTGCCATTTTGTTTCCTGAGACAAGGTCGCCCCCCATTTATCATTTGATTTGTTTTGAAAAAATATATTATGATTTGTTGATTGAACTTAAAAAGACTTCTCCTCCTTTTGGGGAGTCTGAATTTTCCTGGAGGAGCTTTTAGATGGATCAAGAGAAACTTCTTTATTTTAAAGGACTGCTTGAAGGAAGGCTTCATGACCTTGTGGAAGAAGCGGGAAAGGCATGCAGTGACATGCGTCATGAGAATGATGGGGACTTCCCCGATCCGACGGATCGAGCCTCCTTGGAATCGGATCGAAATTTCCTTCTGAGGATCAAGGACCGCGAAAGGAAACTGATCCAAAAGGTGAAGGAAGCTATGGATCGGATCGACGATGGGACCTTTGGCATCTGCGAATCTTGCGGAAGGCCCATCTCGGAAAAGAGACTGATGGCCAGACCGGTCACCACTTTGTGCATCGAATGCAAGACCGAAAGAGAGGATCAAGAACGGGTCGAGCGACAGAGGGGGACAAAGGTCAAAAGTAGCTTTCCCTCCTAGATTCTACCAGAAAGAAGACCTTTCATGCCCGAACTGAGAAAAGATCCAATACACGGAAGATGGGTGATCATCTCCACCGAGAGAAGCAGGAGACCCTCGGATTTCGTGCCCGAAGAGCGAAAGCCGATGGGTGGTTTTTGTCCCCTCTGTGAGGGGAATGAAGATCGGACGCCACCGGAGATCATTGCCTACAGGGATAACGGGACTCCACCGAACTCCCCTGGATGGACACTTCGTGTCGTGTCCAATAAGTTCCCGGCCCTCCGGATCGAAGGAGATTTAAATCGTGAAGGCGAGGGGATCTACGACAAGATGAACGGAATCGGGGCCCACGAGGTGGTCATTGAAACACCCCGCCACCATGAAACCTTGGCCACCATGCGTCTCAAGGGGGTAGCACATGTCCTGACAGCCTACCGAGACCGGATTGCCGATCTCAAGAATGATCAACGGCTCCGATATGTTCTCGTATTTAAGAACCATGGAGTGGCAGCAGGGGCTTCTCTGGAACATTCCCACTCCCAGATCATCGCTCTCCCCATCATCCCCAGGCGAGTGGTTGAAGAGATCGAGGGGGCGAAAAATTATTTCAATTATAAAGACCGGTGCGTCTTCTGTGATATCATCCGCCAGGAGATTCAACAGAAGAGCCGCCTCATCCTCGAAAATAATGCCTTCATCTCGGTGGCTCCTTTTGCTTCTCGATTTCCCTTTGAGACATGGATTCTTCCCAAAACCCATTACTCCAGTTATGAGCATATGAATTCCTCCCTCTATGAGCAGGCTGCCCAGATCCTTTCCGAGACGCTCAGCAGGATGAATCGGGTTCTGAACGACCCGCCCTATAACTACGTGATTCACACCTCCTCCTTTTCGGGATTGGAAGCAGAGCATTACCATTGGCATTTCGAAATCATGCCCAAGCTGACCAAGGTTGCTGGGTTTGAATGGGGGACGGGGTTTTACATCAACCCGACCCCTCCTGAAGAGGCTGCGGAGTATTTGAGAGAGGCAAAGTAGTTCGCCATGTCTGACCATCCCGATGCCTATGAGCTTCTGACAAAGATTATCCATCTCTCCACCACCTCTCTTCCGATCAAGGATAAATTGGACCAGATGCTCCAAGCGATCAATGAAGCTTTTGGGGCGGATCAAACCCTTCTTCTGAGGCGAGAAAAGATCGTCGAAAATGGATTTCTCTGGCGGCTCGCCTCAGAAAATAAACCTTTTTGGATCAAAGAGGAATCCTCCCTCCCTCAGGAACAGGTCCATCCGAAAGAGAAGGAGTTAGTCCGCCCACCCTTTGCCTGTCTTCCTCTTTTTGACAAGGACACCTTCCAGGGAACCCTCTATATCGGTTTCCCCAAGAACCGAACGTTGTCCCCGCAAGAGATGGATCTTCTTGTCCTCGTCACAAAGGAAATGGGAGAGGCTATTCAGCTTTCTCATCTCCAACAAAAAGTGGGACAGACCTCGTCTGAATTGACGGCGCTCCATGAGATGGGAAAGGTGGCCACTTCCACCTTGAAGTTAGAAGAACTCCTCGAGTCGATCGTCAAAACCGGCTTGAAAATCCTTCAGGCCAAGGGGGGCGTCTTGAGAGTTGAAGACAAGACGACCAAGGAGTTAAAGGTTCAGTGGAGTTTGGGAGACTACTCCCAGCATCTCCTTGACGAGAAGATCGCCAAAAGGGTTCTCATGACTCAAACCCCTTTTCTCCTCAATCACTCCGGGATGGACAATCCCATTCACTCCATCCTCTGTGTTCCTCTCCGTTCCAAAGAAAGGATTTTGGGGACCCTGGCCTTCTACGATAAGGAGACCGATCCTTCCAAATTCGATGAAAGGGATTTCCAATTGCTGCTGACCATGGCAAACCAGATGTCCTTTGCCATTGAGAATGCGTTGACCCATTATAAAACGTCCCAGCTGGCCTGGGAGAATGAGAAGAGGGTCAGAGAACTGACCATTCTTTGGGAACTCAGCAAGGCCCTTCTGACCACGGTCAATTTCGAGCACATTATTCAGATGACCCTAACGGCCATCACGATCGGTGCAGGATTGGGCTTTAATCGAGCCATGCTCTTCATGGTTAATGAGAAGAGCCGATCTCTTGAAGGAACAATGGCGGTGGGGCCCGATAATGCCGAAGAGGCGGGGAGAATCTGGACAACCCTTTCCAAAGAGAAAGGGATTCTTTCAGACTTGATCGGCCACCTCGATCTCTCTAAAGACAAAAATTCCGCTTTGAATACCATCGTTAAGGGAATCCACATTCCACTTGAACTGGAAGACTGTATTCTGTCAAAAACAGTTCTTGAGGGAAGACCATTTAACATTCGATTTCCTCGATCGGAGGGGGCCTGGATTCAACCCGCGTGTGAAAGAGGTTGCCATTTGGGTTCGGAAGTCGGATGCCATGTCGGAGAGCATCTGAGTCGAGATCCCAGGGTATACTCCTTTGCCACGGTTCCCCTATGGGGAAAGGGAAAGGTCATCGGGGTTATCTTGGTGGATAACCTTTACAACCAAAATCCGATCACAGATGAGGATATCAAAATTCTGACCATGTTCTCCACTCAGGCAGGATTGGCCATTGAAAATGCCATCCTCTACCGCAATCTGGAGGAGGTCCATCAGAGGCTCAAAGAGACCCAGACTTTTCTCGTCCATCAGGAAAAGATGGCTGCGCTGGGGGAACTTTCCTCCACCGTCGCTCATGAAATCAGGAACCCCCTCGTCTCCATCGGTGGGTTTGCGCGCCGTCTCTATCGGTCCGTTCCGGACGAGGCCCCGGAAAAACGATATACCCAAACAATCATGATTGAGGTCTCCAGGCTGGAGAGAATTCTCAGTGACCTCTTAGACTATACCCAGAAGGAGTCCCTGACCTTTGGAGAGGTAGACCTGCAGGAAATTCTGGAAGAAAGCTTCTCAATGGTCTCAAAAGACCTTAATGGCGGAGAAGTCAAACTCACCAAGGAATACCCGGAAGGGATTCCAAAAGTCAAGGGAGATCACCGGCAGCTCATACAGGTTTTCTCCAATCTCTTCAACAATGCCTATGAAGCCATGAAGGGGAAAGGAGCGCTCTCTCTCCGTGTCCGTCCTGTTACGAAGAATGGTTCCACTTTTGTCCGGATCGAAGTAGAGGATACGGGAAGCGGGATCGATCCTGAGAATCTCCACAATATCTTCAACCCCTTCTACTCTACAAAAGAATCCGGATTGGGTCTGGGCTTGCCCTTCGTCTACAAGATCATCGTCTCCCATCAGGGCTTCATTGAAGTGGACAATCGCCCTGGAGAGGGAGTGACTTTCATCATCACCCTCCCGGCAGCACGGGAGGAGGAGAAGAAATAGGTTTGAAGAGTGTTTACGGTAGGCAGGCGCTTAGCGTATTCATGAAAAGCGAGGTGAACTCATGAAGAAGATCCTGATCGTGGATGATGAGGAGAGCATCCGGTTTCTCTACACGGAGGAACTGGAAGAGGATGGGTTTTCAGTGGAGGTGGCCAAGAACGGTGAAGAAGCCCTGGAGAAAGTCTCGATCTTCAAACCCGACCTCATCACCCTCGACATCAAGATGCCGGGAATGGACGGTATTGAAACCCTGAAGCGGATCCGGGAATTGGATCGAAAACTACCTATTATCATGTGTTCTGCCTATGGGGAGTATAAACAGGATTTGACCACCTGGGCTTCTGATGCCTACATTGTTAAGTGCGCTGACCTGACGGAATTGAAAACAACCATTCGCAGACTTCTGGGGCTCTTATGAAAATAAAGAAAGCGGTCCTTCCGGCCGCAGGTTTTGGAACACGATTTCTTCCTGCCACGAAAGTGGTCCCCAAAGAGTTGTTACCCATTGTTGACAAACCGACCATCCAGTACATCATGGAGGAAGTGGTCGCAGCAGGCATTGAAGAGGTAGTCCTCATCACAGGAAGGGAGAAGGGTTCTATCGAGGATCACTTCGATACTTCAGTGGAACTGGAGAATCACCTCAAAAAGAAAGGAAGGAAAGATCTCCTTAAAATGGTTCAGGACATCTCGGAGATGGTAACGCTTGTCTCTGTCAGACAGAAGGAACCCTTGGGACTCGGTCACGCCATCCTCTGTGCCAAAAAGGTGGTGGGGAATGAACCTTTCGCGGTTCTGCTGGGCGACGATCTGATCGATGCCAGGGTCCCCTGCATCAAGCAGATGATGGAGGTCTACGATGAGATGGGAGGGGCCGTGATCGCGATTCAAAAAGTGCCTAAGTCAGAAACCCACCTCTATGGAATCATTCAAGGCAAGAAAGTAAGAGAGCGGATTTACAGCGTCGAGGAGATGATTGAGAAACCGAAGCAGGGAACAGCCCCTTCAAATCTGGCCATCATTGGAAGATACATCCTTCCTTCTGAGATCTTCGATAGGTTAGAAAAAGTTCCGCCGGATGGCAAAGGTGAAATCCAGTTGACCAATGGACTGAGGGAATTGATAAAGGAGATGCCAGTTTTCGGATATGAGTTCATCGGCGACCGCTACGATGCGGGAGACAAATGGGGATACCTTGAAGCCAACATCGCTTTTGGGCTAAAGCAACCGGAGATCGCTCCGAAACTAAAACGCTACCTAAAGGGTTTGAGGTAAGAGGTTAGAGGTTTGAGGCAAATCCTTTACTAATTATTTACTATGGGTTAATGATTTTTTGGCCTTCAACCTCCAACCTGTAACCTCTAACAAGATTTTGGGGCAGTAGCTCAGCTGGGAGAGCGCCAGAATCGCACTCTGGAGGTCGCCGGTTCGATCCCGGTCTGCTCCACCAAAAAGAAAGGGTTAACTCGATCGGGTTAACCCTTTCTTTTTCAATACGTGGCTCATGGGGCCACATTTTCCTCTGCCAATACTATTTAAGACAGCCTATCATCGCTCTTCCTATTTGACATCCAAGATCAGTAGTATCCCAAATACTATATTTAGTACACTAAACAAAATAACACCCTCAGATGCTTTCATTATTTCTCCTATCAATACAAGAATCTTATCTCTGTATTTTTCTTTAACCCAAGAAATGAAACAAAACCCCATTCCCTTTTCAGAAATGGGGTCTTGAATTCATCTCCAAACCTTATATCCACCTAATGGTTAGAGGTTATTTTGTCAATTTAGCTGATGATAGCAAAGGAGGGCCTAAACTTTGAAGGCATTATATGGGGGTCGATTGGAGAAGTCAACGAGAAGCGTCTTGGGAGGGTGGGGCAAGATTGCGGAGTACGTCTACTATTGGTCATTTAAGATAACAACTGAGGATTGAAGATTGTTGGTTGAAATGTAGAAACAAAAAAGGCAGCGCCATCATTTTATTTCATGTTATTACAAGCACTTTTTGAAGAGAACCTTTAATTTATTTTTTATTGCCACAACTCTTCATTCCCCTATTTAATCACCCCTTCCTTTTTCAGTTCCTGGATTTCCTGATCCGTATAGCCTATCTGGTGCATGACCAGATCGGTGTGCTCTCTCAAAGTCGGGGCGAAGCTTCGGGTGCCTGCTCGATTGGCACTAAAGTGTACGGGATAGCCAGGGATCGTCACATCACCAAGGAGGCGGTCCTTAAAGTCGACCACATAGTCGTTGACCCGGGCTTGAGGATCATCCTGAATTTCATTGATGTTTAGAACAGGGCAAACCATCAGTTTTTCTTTGAGCAATATCTCCACCCATTCGTCTCGCGTCTTAGTTGCAAAAACCTTGTCAAAAATGGCAACCAACTCGGCACAGTGAACCTTCCTTTCCGAGTTATCCTTAAACCGAGGGTCGGTAAGAAGGGCGGTTTGGCCGGTGGCTTTGCAGAAGAGAGGCCAGTATTTCTCTTCGGGATGATGTGTAGCCATGATCCACTTTTCGTCCTTGCAACGGAAAAGGTTGCGTAGGGGAGAGTGGTCGTAGCGGTTAGCTGAAATATCCATCGGACCAAGCGACAAAACATTGGACAACATGATATTGGGGTACATCAGCCAAAGCCCCGTGCCATAAAGGGAGACATGGACTTCCTGACCCATTCCAGAGCGCTCCCGGACGAGCAGTGCAGTCAAAATAGCATGGCTTGCCGCGATGGCCGTGGCCTGGTCCATTACCCCCCCGTGTAGTAAGACAGGCTCTGACGCGCCGGTCACATACATCAATCCTGAGCGGGCCTGGCCAAGAGGATCGAAAGCACCGAGATCCTTCATCGGACCCTCAGGTCCGTATCCCGAGACATTGGCGTGGATGATCTGAGGATTCACCGGGCGCAGGCTGTCATAATCAATGCCTAATTTGGCTTTGGTGCTTTTGCGTAGGTTTGTGAGAAAAACATCTGCCTCTTTAACCAGGCGATGGAGAATCTCACGTCCCTTCTCTTTTTCAATATCGAGATAGATCCCCTTTTTGTTACGATTCGATATCTGGAAAAAAATGTTCTCCCCGCTCGGAAGGGACATGTCAATCCGTCCCAACCTGGTCCAGTAACGCTCTGGATCGCCTGACCCTGACTCTATCTTCACCACATCGGCTCCTAAGTCGCCGAGGATGGAACTAGCTCCAGGACCAGCATGGAAGACCCCATATTCCACTATCTTTATCCCCTCAAGAGGCATCGGCCTGTGCCTCGTGTTGTGAATAGTGTCTATCATCAGATCTCCTCCTTTTTTCCTTAATCAAGATTGAAAAGAATAGCATAAAAGATGATGCCATTTCCAGCAACGATCACAATCCTATGCCGCGGATAGCTTGTCAATATACGCGCCTCTTTGAAGATTGCGATATGGGAAAGAAATCAAAATCCCAGATCTATTCCCCTTATTATCACTTGAAATGTTGCATAGAAGAGTAGAAATTGAAAAACAAGATTTGGAGGAAGTACTACTCAGGTTCTCCAGGCAAAATAGGACAAGTTTCTCTGGCGGTAGGGAACCCATATCTGGAAGGCGATTGAAAAGGGGGTGACGTCAACAGGTTCCCCTTCCGCAAAGCTTTTCCCCATCTTTTCACCAAAGCTAGAAAAACTGCTTTAAACTACCCAAATTGTCTATACACTCAAAAAAAAGTAACCCCAAGAAACCTTTGGACTCCCTGGGTTTACAAACTCTCTCATTTCAGAATCGCACTCTGGAGGTCGGGAGTTCAAATCTCCTCTGCTCCACCAAAAAAAAGGGTTAACTCAATCGGGTTAACCCTTTTTTATTCATTCCTTAGAAATTTGCCAAACCCATCCCAAAAAATCAGAGTTTCTTGGAAGGTTCCTGCTCTGCCATTTTACTTCTTTTCATTCGCTCTTCCGTGGAGAGATAATGGACGACCTTTCTTCTCTCCATCGGTAAGATAACAGAGAGAAAGGACATGGATTGCTGCGAATTGATTTTGAACGTCAAGGCTCCCCGGTTCCTCTGGACGATTTCTTTAACCAGTTGCAGGATTAAATCCACTCCGTCCTCACGCTGATCAGCGGTCATTCCAGGGACGAGGTCCAGCAATTCTCTCTGCTTGTCACCCATAGAGGCAATCTGAACCTCAATATACGTCCCATCCTTTTGAAGAAGGCCCGCTTCTTCACCCGCCGACCCCAGTGGGTCGAATTGCTGTGTCAAAAAACCTAAACTCCCATAGGGACGGGTGGAATGGACCATATACTGAATGATGGAATTGAGTACATATCTCAACTGTTCATCAGGAAGGATCGTTTCCGGAAGGTTCTTCTCGAACTGCTTTTTAACGATCTTGATTTTCTTCTCTGCAATCTGATCCTCCAGATTCCTCAGGATCTCGTCAATGACGTTGTTCACCGTATTCATCTTTTTCATGGGGGAATTAAAATTGAGATAATCCTGGAAACAGTTCAGCAAGGAAATGGTCTTCTCAATATCTTCAGAAACGATTTGATAAAAATCCTCTCCTAATTCCAAATCACTAAATTTATCTTTTGAGAGAAAAGCAAATGTCTTCATGCCAGCGAGACTCCCTTTGACCCGCTGGACGAGCTCTATGAAAACATTGAATAAAGAGTAAGGAATCTGTTCCTCTGGGGCACTTTTTTCCTCTGGGGGGGTAGGCTTGACATCACTTTTATTGATTAAAGAGGAGAGAAGGTCCTTATCATCTTCTTTTTTAACAAAAGAATCTTTCATGGCAGATTTTTGAATTGCATTATCTGTGCCAAATGGAAAAAGCATATAACTGCATGATTTTACATGATTTTACAAGGGAGGAATGTTGAACAATAGTTCTAAACCATGACAAATTTTGTCATTTTCTTGTGGTCTCTTCGAAAAAAACCGTTTTCCTTGGAGATTAGAAGCCTAAAGATAACCCTGCAAGAAAGGAAAGAGTTCGCAAAGGTCAGCTTCCCGTAGGAAAGGGAGCAGGTACAGATGAAAGGGACGGAGCGAAACCGAATTCCTTTAAGAGACAAAGGCCCCTTTTTTATATTTCACAACGATCAACTTATCCTTTTTCAATTGTTGGAGGGCAAAGATGATCGTCTGTCTGCTCACATTGAACTGGAGAGCAAGTTTCTCTTGGATCAACCTCTCTCCCTTCTTTAGCTTTCCGGAGTCGATCATCATCCTCAGTTTTCTATAAACCTCGCCGTTGAGATCCCTCCTCCTTAGCTTCCTCTGAAAAATCTCTTTGATCACTTCTTTAGGCACTGCATTTTTCATGTACATCCCCCCTTCAGACCAATTTTTCAACCTATATTATATAACAGAAATTCTTACGGTCGTCTACCGTTCTTAAGCAAAAAATCGACTGCGTGAGGGACCTCTGAAAGGGCCCCCTTGAAATCCGGTACAGGGATCTCTGTTTTTGGGTCAATCCGTATCTTCCGGCTCATTTCAAGGGATGACTCATCGAAATGAGGGCTATCGATCACCAGAAAAGTCCTCATGCCGATGGTGGCCACAATCATGTCATTGATCGGGTCATCGCCAACCATCAAACAGGCCTCAGGCCTTTCATCCATTTTCAAACAAATCTCTTCATAATATTCAATGCGAGGTTTGCAATAGGACATATTTTCAATATGCGTCACGAGATCAAAATGGAAATCCCCAAGGCCAGCCCATGATAAACGTTTCATCTGCACATCCAAGGGCCACATGGGGTTTGAGGCAATCACAAGTTTCAAGCTCTCTTTCTGTAATTGAAGAAAGACTTCACGGATTCCCTCGGGCACCGAGACGAGTGTTCGGAACTGATCATACTCCCTTTCGTAAAATTTCATAAACCGTTCCCAGATTTCATCTCGCTGTGCTTCAAAACCTTTGCAGAAAATGCTCATGAAATACTCTGCATTGGACATCTTCCCATGGTTGTCCATCAATGCCTGCGTGGCCGATAGGAGTTTCTTCTGAAACAAATCGAAAGGCATGATATCGGCGAATACCTGAGAGACTTGAGAGAGATATTTCTTATAAAACGTTAGTTCATCAAAATAGATTAACGTGTTATCCAAATCGAAGAGAATAGCCTTAAGCATGGGCCAACTCACGAGATGAAATATTCTTTTTGACCCAAGAGATGACTATATCGTAACTTGATTCGCAAGAAAAGGGCAACTCGTCCTTGACACCTCTTGTCCGTTCTTCTACGATTTAGCGATTGAGAATCTTCATAAATCTTGAACAAAGATGGTTACCCAACAACCCAGTCGTCGAAATCTGATTTTCATCTCTTTCTCCCAGTTCGGAGCAGCTTCCTCCTTCAATTTCCTCAATGTCTTTTTGCCTTTCTATATCTTCAATATCAGCCCCTATTCTTTCGAAGAAACTCTTCTCTGGATCGGCGCCATACTGGGTTCCTCTGGTATCGTCACAGCCGTCACGTCTACCTTCTGGGGTTCCATGACTCACCACTTCAGTCCCAAGGTGCTTTATCTTAGAGGGCTGATAGTCCATTCCATTATGATTTTTCTCATGGGCTTTACGACGAACCTCCATGTCCTGCTCATCCTCAGAATATGTCAGGGACTCATAGGAGGGATTTCAACGATTGGGATGGTTATCGTCTCGTCTTCGTCTTTGAAGGAAAGGGTATCATTAGATATGGGGATTTATCAATCCTCCATGACGTTAGGCCAACTGGTAGGGCCTCCCCTCGGTTCCCTGGCGGCAGTAACACTAGGTTTTAAGGGTGCCTTCGCAAGTGCATCGGTTGTAATATTTGCCGCTTCCATCTTCTGCTATCTCTATGTCACCGATGTCTCCAAGCTCCCGAAAGAACTGAGATCCTCTCTATGGACGCTCCTTGATCAGCGAGTCATCCTTGGATGGATGCTCTGTTTCAGCGCCTCCATCCAGCTTATGTTCCTGCCAAGTATCCTTCCAAATGTCCTTGATCAATTTCATATTGAAAAGCCTGTTGCTCTCAAACTGGCCGGAACCATCGTGATGCTCTACACGGCCACAGCGATGATCGGCACCTATCTCTGGGGCTGGTTATCAAGAAAATACGGACTCTTCAGAATCATCACCCTCCTCTTCACCCTGAGCATCTTCTTCCAGGCCCTGATGGCTTTAAGCACAGGAATCATCGACTTTACTCTGATCCGAATGATCCAGACAGGGCTGGTGGCTGCAACCCTTCCCTTAATCATCTCCATATTTCTCAGGGAGCCGAAGGGGGGGATCATCGGCTTTTTAAATTCAGCGAGATTCACAGGGCTTGCATTGGGGCCTATGATTGCGACCTCCATACTGGCGTTCTCCAGCCTCGAGGTCGTCTACTTGCTCATCAGTGCCATCAGCCTTCTGGCCCTCTTAGGATTCAAGTTCTTCTTCAAGGAACCTCATGATCGATCATAACTACCTCACCTTTACAACGCGGCGAAACTGCCTTATAAATGGAAAAGCGAAGCAGTCGAAAGGACAAGGTCATCATGAGAATTCGAAAACCAGGAAGGGTGGGGGATCACATCTGGTTCTTGGGACGGGAAGAGTCAGGAGTCTATCTACTTCAAGGGAAAGATGGGGCGATGGTCATCAGTGGAGGCATGAGTTATATCGTTCCGGAGATACTTCAGCAATTTGACGAATTTGGAATTGACGAAGAGAAAATCTCGAAGATCCTGATCCTCCATGCTCACTTTGATCATGTTGGGGTCATCCCTTTCTTCAAACGCCGCCTTCCCCGAACGGAGGTTTATGCTTCCGCGAGGGCTTGGGAGATCCTTCAAATGGAGAAGGCCGTCGCCACAATTAATGAGTTCAGCCGGAATGTGGCGAAACGGATGGAAGAGGAAGAGGCTTATTTCATCTATGATCTCGAATGGCGAAACGATGTGACAGGTAAGACCGTTCGCGAAGGGGACCAAATCGATCTCGGAGGCTTCAAAGTCTGCATTTTTGAGATCCCAGGCCATTCCTCCTGCTGTATCGCGGCTTATGTTCCTGAACTGAAAGCCCTCTTTCCCACAGACGGGGGAGGTATCCCATTCGATGAGACCATCATCACTTCTGGAAATTCCAACTACACCAAATATCAGGAGGGTCTCGAGAAGCTGAAGGATCTAGAAGTGGAAGTCTACTGTGCTGACCACTATGGATACGTCACTGGAGAAGAGGCGAAAACCTTTGTTCCGAGAACGATCGAGATGGCGAAACAGAATCGAGCCCTGATGGAGGAGGTCTACCGCTCCACCCGGGATGTTGACTCGGCGGCTAAGAAACTGGTTTCGTCGTTTTATGATGAAAATCCTTACTATTTTCTCTCTCCTGACATTTTTCTCGATGTCTACCGCCAGATGGTGCGTCACATCGCCAGCGTCGTCGAGGGGAAGACCTAGGGGTTAGAACGCAGGTGGCAGTATTACCTAAACGTAATGACCACGATTTCCGGCTTTGTGTCCACGCGCATGGGCGGCCCCCAGGTGCCAGCCCCGCTGGAAGTATAGACTGAAAGGTCTCCAAACCTTTTTAATCCATAATCATAACCTTGGTAAACGCGTGAGGTAATGAATCGGAAAAGGAAAACCTGGCCATGGTGAGTGTGTCCCGAAAGCTGAAGCGTAATTCCATGATCTCTTGCGGCCTGCAAATAAAAGGGGGCATGTTTTAACAGAATACTTGGCTTTAGTCGATCGATCCCTATCTCTTTCAAAATTGATCTAAACGGCTCCTCCCTCCTCGTATCTCGGTAATCGACCCCGATGATCTGCAAGCCATCCAGTTCAACCTTTTCGTTATATAAGACCCTCATCCCGGCGCGACGAGCGGCTTGAAGGTATTTGGTGTTGTCGTAAAATTCTTCATGGTTCCCCGTAATAAAATAGGTACCATAAGGAGCGGAGAGCCGGGAGAAAGGCTCGATCACCTTATCCCCATCCACCGCCTCCCCATCATAGAGGTCACCCCCAATGAAAACAATATCCGGATGTAAATCCTGCACCATGGCCGCAATCTTCTGAGCAAACCCAAAATTTCTTACCTGGCCCAAGTGGGTATCGCTCACCCAGACTGCGGTTTTGCCCTTCCATGAACTGGCAAGACCAGGGAGTTGAACATTGATTCGGGTGATGCGGATCACTGCTGCATTGATAAATCCGTACAGACTTGCCACGAAGGCGATCCCGATCAAAATCTCGATCAATATTTTTCGATCCAAGGGGAAGTGAAATGATTTAGCCAGGCCGTAGGAGATCCAGGCGAGGATGGCTGCGAGAATAAGAAAATAGAAAATCCCCAGCCACGAGGCGGCACCCGTATAAAGGCATCGCACCAGAAGGTTCGAATAGCGAAAAGCAAGAAAGGATGTTGCCACAAGGCTGACGGACAGCAGAGCCATGCCAACTCTCATCGTCAAAAGGACCGATGGATTCGCCAGCCCGAAAAAGCGTACCAAGGTTCTATAGAGAAACCAGTGGCCAAAGAGGAGAATGGATTGGACGATGCCAACAAAGAGGACGAACCGCATAAGGTCTAAACATTATAATGGATAAACCTCTGATTCGCCATTTTTCCGCTCCGCTCTACGCGTGTTGCCATACCCGCTTGGGAAAAACTTTTCCCATAAAGGAAAAAAATCGAGAAAAAATGGAAAATGGGTACACACATTAAGAGGCGGTTCATGTCAATGGGTAATCAATGGAGTCAAATCGTGTCAAGACAAGGAAACGGCATATTCTTTGCTCAGTATAAAGATATCCGATTCGACCCATTCGACTGCGCCCAAGCCCTATTCTTTAAAGGGGGTATAAAAGCGCGCTCAGGGTGAACTTTTGGTATGGAGGATCAACGATGGTAAAGAGCAAGCATTATGAATCTCCTGTCATTTGGAGATCCACCCACGAACGATCAAAGAGAAGATGGAGGGGCTGGTTTGTCCTGACTCATCTCTTCTATCTGACGATCATCGCCTCCTTGGGATGGTCACTTTTTTATGAGGCAAAAATCAGGACGGCATTCATCCTTCAGAGGCAGGAGTTTGAGGAGCTAAAGACGAAGGAAACCATCTATTCGATATTGAGGAGTAAGGGCATCAGTTTAAGTCAGGGCCTCGACATCGCGGAAGTAACGATTCAGCAATCGAAAAAATTGAACCTTCCGGTGTCTCTGATCCTCGCCGTGATGAGGAAGGAGAGCACCTTCACTCCTTTTGCCCTTTCCTCCCAGAACGCGATGGGTCTCATGCAGATTCATCCTGTCACCTGGGACTGGTTCGTAAAAAAGCTGAATCTCAAGCTCTCGGTCCATGCGGCTTTCGATCCGGCCACAAACATTACGATGGCCACCCATATCCTCAAAGATCTTTACGAATATTACAGAACCACCGCCACATCTGAATCGACAGCCTGGGAGTCTGCCCTATCGGCTTACTACGCAGGGCCCACTTCTCTCTCCCAGACAGGCATCACCGAGTCCCACACCCGGTATGCAGCCGAAGTGAACCGATTTAAGGAGGAATATGATAAGAAGTTTTAGAATTAAATTACGGATCCTCTGGTTATCGCTCCAGTGCACCTTGCTCCGGAAGAGAATAAACAGATCTCATCACTCTCACCCATAATCCTTCTATGACCATGAGAGTGAAACTTCTCTCCCTAAGGTTGGCTGCTCGTCACTTTAATCACTTCTCTTAATGCTGTAAGTGGCTACTAGCTTCGCCACCAATTTCCCTTTCTCGTTGACGACCTCAACATCGCCAACCGCTGTTTTCGAACCTTTGTGAATGATTTTGGCATGCGCCTCCAGTTCTCCTTTGTCTACGGAAGCAAAGAAGTTGATCTTAAACTCAATCGTGGCGATTCGATCCCTGGGGTCTACCAGGTCTATCAAAGCCATCGCTACAGCAGAATCGGCAAGAGATGCGATGGCTCCCCCATGGGCAATCCCATAAGGATGCGTCAGATCTTGCTTAAATGGCATCTCGATTCTGGACTCCCCTTCCTTGATTTCCTTGACTTCCATTCCAAGGAGCCGATAGTAAGGGGAACTGTTTGCTATTTTCATCACCTGCTTGAGATAGGTTTCTTTTCCCATTGACAAGCCCTCCTGAGGATGTTCTTATTATGAAAAATCATACTTACCTAAATGGAAAATAGCAACTTGTCCTAACAGCACACGGCATAGAGCAAAGAACATTTTGTTTTGAAGACGTTAGAAACAGAAAATGATCAGATAAGGGGAGCGATCAGGTGAGACTTTTCTTGCAGGTTCTTCTTATCCCTGTTCTCCTAATAACCACGGGAATAGCTGCGCACGGTGAAAGCGATCTTCGCGTTGAGTCTTTCCCGAAGGTGGCCAGGCAAGGGGATGTATGCCTTGTAAGGACATCAAGGCCGGCATCCCTCAAGTCCATCCATGGGGAATTTCAGGGAGAAAGATTTCCAATCGCCTTCAACAACGAAACAGGGACTTACGAGGGCCTCATTGGAATTGACATGAGCACCTCACCTGCAACTTATGAAATCAAAGTCATTGCGACAGATTCAGACAACAGGGTTTATTCGAACACCCTTTCATTAAGGGTGGAGAAGGTTGATTTCGGGATCCAGGCCCTTTCGCTACCACCTTCCATGGTAGATTTGGATGCGAAGACTCTTGAACGAGTCAATCAGGAGGCAAGGAAGCTGCAGGCCTTGTTTCAAACCTTCCGGGATGAAAAACTTTGGGAGGGTGTTTTTGTCCGTCCAGTGGAGGGGGAAATCTCCACAGGATTTGGATTAAACCGTATCATTAATGGACAGCAAAGAAGTCAACATACCGGGGTTGACCTACGAGCAGAGAAAGGAACCCCTGTATTGGCCAGCAATCATGGGGTGGTTGTCCTCGTGGATGAGCTCTTCTTCACCGGGAAATCGGTCCTTCTTGATCATGGATGGGGGTTATACTCAATGTATTTCCATCTCTCAGAAGTACTCGTCAAGGAAGGAAATCTAGTCCGTACAGGAGCCATACTGGGTCGGGTGGGATCCACGGGAAGATCCACGGGTCCTCACCTGCATTGGGGAATTAGAATCAATGGGGCTCGAGTGGATCCACTTTCCCTTCTAAAAATAGGAACACTTTCAAATCTCACAAATAATGTCCGACAAAAAGATTAAAATGGTGGCATGGTCAAAAAGTTCTTTCATACTGATACTTCCTGCGTTGATCCAAACCTTCCTCTTTTCTCCAGCCCATTCCCTGGAAGCACTCTCCCGGGAGCAAATAGCAGCCATTGAAGAAAGTACCAAGAGAGCGATTCGAACAGGCCAGGTTCCAGGAGCCGTTATTCTGATTGGGAACCGGGAAAAGGTTCTCTATCGTTGCGCTTTGGGCCTGCGAGCATTTAAGCCGAAAAGGGTGCCTATGACCCCGGATACCATTTTCGACGTTGCATCCCTCACCAAGGTCATTGCTACGACGACAGCGTTCATGCAGCTCATCGAAACCGGGAAAGTGAGGCTCGATGACCCCATCGCTAAATACTGGCAGGAGTTTAACATAAATGGGAAAGAACAAATCACGGTCCGTCACCTTCTCACCCATTATTCGGGGCTTCGATCCGGACTCGATCTAAGACCTGATTGGTCTGGTTACAAAGAAGGGCTCAAGAAGATTGTTGAAGAGAAACCCATCTCCATTCCAGGAACACTCTTCACCTACAGTGATATCAATTTTCAAATCCTCGGTGAGCTCATCCAACGCATTTCAGGGCAATCCCTTGATCAGTATTGCGATGAGTATATCTTCAGGCCCCTTGGAATGAAAGATAGCTGCTTCAAGCCCCCTCCTGATCTTCATCATCGCATCGCACCTACCCAGTGGGACCGGGCAACAGGGCAGATGTGCCGAGGGACTGTCCATGATGGAGTCGCCTCCAGAATGGGCGGTGTCGCCGGTCATGCTGGGCTCTTCTCAACGGCCGATGACCTTTCGATCTTCGTCCGGATGATGCTTAATGACGGCAGCCTTCACGATGTAAGAATTCTTGAACCTTCTACGGTCGAGAAGATGACTCTGCCCCAATCGCCGTCTGATCGACTCCCATTACGAGGGTTGGGGTGGGACATCGACGGACCCTTTGCCTCCAATCGCGATGAACTCTTCCCCGCAGGCTCTTATGGACATACAGGGTTCACCGGCACTGGCATCTGGATCGATCCAATTTCTGAGACCTATGTGATCATTCTAACCAGTCGCTTGCATCCCATTGGCAAAGGCAATGCCGATCCTCTGCGATCTCAGATCCTGTCTCTTATCAACGGGGTGGTTGGGATGGTTTTCCCGGAACAAGTTCTCGCAAAGAGACCCTCCCTGAAGAACTACTACGGTGGGGATTCACAGGGAAAGGTACAAACGGGACTGGACGTTTTGGTTGCAAAGAAGTTCTCCCCCTTGGTCGGATTACGTGTGGGGCTCATTACGAACCACTCCGGTGTTAATTCGGGGGGAAGGCGTTCCATAGATCTCATCCGACGCGCGCCCGGGGTGAGCCTGGTGAAGATCTTCAGTCCGGAGCATGGCCTCTCTGGCAAGCTGGAGGGCAGGGTGCGCCATAGTAGGGATTCATTGACGGGCCTGCCTGTCTATAGCCTTTATGGAGATATTCTAAAGCCTTCGAAGAAGATGTTGGATGGCCTTGATGCTCTGGTCTTTGATATCCAGGATGCGGGGACGCGCTTCTACACCTACATCACCACGCTGGGCTATGCGATGGAAGCCGCGGCAAAGAAAGGGATCGCGTTCTATGTTCTGGACCGACCGAATCCTCTTACAGGCTCGAGGATCCAGGGGCCGATGATGAATAGGGACATGAAATCCTTTACCGGCTATTTTCCTTTGCCGATCCGGCATGGCATGACCGTGGGAGAACTTGCGGAGATGTTCAATGTCGAAAACAAGATCGGCGTGAAGCTCCATGTCATCAAAATGGCCGACTACCGGCGGACAAGCTGGTATGATGAGACCGGCCTGCCCTGGGTGAATCCCTCTCCCAACTTACGATCTCTCACCCAAGCGATTCTCTATCCTGGAGTCGCCATGGTCGAGGGAGCCAACGTGAGCGTGGGGAGAGGGACGGACACTCCTTTCGAGCTCCTCGGCGCTCCATGGGTGAGTGCTGATGAGCTGACCCAGTATTTGAATGAGCGCCAGATCCCTGGGGTCAGATTCAGGCCAGCCCATTTTGTACCTCACAGGTATCGCTTCAAAGACCAGCCGTGCCATGGGATTCAGATTATCCTGAATGACCGTCAGTGCTTTGATTCTCCCTCCCTCGGGATTGAAATCGCAAGTGCGCTTTACCGGCTGTACCCAAAGGATTTTGAGATCGACAAGACGCTTGGGCTGATGGGCAGTCGCTGGCTTGTCGACGCCCTCAAGGAGAGCGAACCTCACTTCATTGTGTCGAAATGGGAAGAATCTCTTGAAGAGTTTCAAAAGTTACGGGTTAAGTATTTGCTTTATTAGCTTTCAGAGAAGAGAAGAAAAGGAAGGATGAGAGGAAGAATTTTCGTGATTCTTATGTCTCGTTCAATTCCATTTTCTGATAGAAGGAGTCAATTTTTAGATTATCAACCTCTGTTAGAATCTGCCTCTTTCCGTCTTTAGATTCAAGAAGAGCCATTCGATTCACAATTTTCCTAAGGATATATTCCACCCCATCCACAGCGTTCTTGAATTGATCTCCTTCTTTCGTTTTCATGGCGGCTCCCCCATGATGATTTGAGTGTTGATCTCCTTTGATCAGAGCAGTGGTCATCTTTGACCAATCCTTAGCCGCAATCAATCCCTTTTTGGTAATATCAGGGTTCCCGCCTTCCCGTCAGAAAAGGCATCGATCCTGTTGGTTAATTAAAGCAAATCCCATGCCATCTCTTTAAAATCGATAACTTATCGTTTCCAAAAAGGATTGAAAATCTGCTTCTCCCTAAATTCCAGCAATTTTGAACAAATTTGTCAGACAACTGACAAATTTGGCACACAGGGAGGTTGTCATTCAAAGGGGTCCCTGAAAAGTCCGGATTTCAATTTTTCTTTGAATCGATTATACTATTTTCGGTGTTCTGTGAAGAAAGGAGAAGATACCCGAAGGAGATATCCCCACGGACCAAAGCATTCTTTACGAGAGTAGAATGAAAGCCACTTCATGACCGAACTGAAAAACGAATTTTCCTGGTCGAAGACGAGAGATGAGATCTTCAAGACCTGTCCTAGGCAATACTGGTTTGCCTATTATGGCTACTGGAACGGCTGGCTCGAAGATGCTCCGGAAAGAACCCGCCAAATCTACATCCTGAAGAACCTCAAAAACCGACACGCCTGGGCCGGAGAGAAGGTCCATGAGTGTATCGAGAGAAGCCTCAACAATATCCGAAGAGGGATCCGGGTCCTTCCAGTCGATGAAATCGTCGCCATCACCCTCGATCAGATGAGGGCTGAGTTCCGCTCCTCAAAATTGAAGAATTACTGGAAGAATCCCAAGGCCTGTGCCCTCTTTGAGCATGAATATGAGATGGAAGTGCCGGACGAGGAGTGGAAGGAAGTGGCCAATCATGTGGAAACCTGCCTCAGACATTTCTACGCCTCCGATATCTACGCCGGCTTGAAATCCCATCCGAAGGCAGGGTGGCTGGAAGTGGAAGAGTTCTCCTCATTCCATCTGGACCAGGTGAAGATCAATCTGGTCATTGACTGTGCCATCAAGGAGGGAGAGGACGCATTCATCTACGACTGGAAGACAGGGAAGAGCCTTTCCGAGGACCTCAGCATCCAACTCTCCTGCTATGCCCTCTACGCAATGGAAAGATGGCACTCTCCTCCGGAGTCCCTCCGGGTGATTGAGTACAATCTCTCTTTTGACAAGGCAAATTGGTTTTCCGTGGGCCATCAAGAGGCCAATGCGATTAAAGGATATATCCGGGGAAGCGTCAAGGATATGCAGTCTCTGTTGATGGATATGGAGAAGAACACTCCCTTGGAGGAAGAGCGTTTCAGTAAGGTGAAGGACGAACCGGTAACCCTCCGGTGTAATTTCAGAAAAGTCTGCCAGGTTTAGTGGGGATGTCCCATGCCCTGAAAGGGATTCGGATGACACGAGCGATAAGACTTCCAAAACCAAATGAAAAAAGATGAAATTCCGACTTTCCAGAAAGAGGAGGTAACAAGAAACCTCTATCGACATGTAGAGCACCTCTCGGTGAAGATCGGAGAGCGCCATCTCTGGAGGAATGGCTCCCTTAGCCAGGCTACAGAATATATCGAATCTGTCCTCACCTCTTATGGGTACGAGGTCTGGCGCCAAACCTACAACTGTTACAGCAAAAGTGTTTCGAATCTAATCGTTGAAAAAAAAGGAAGCGATAAGGAGATTTTAATTATCGGTGCCCATTATGATACGGTGCCTGGAACACCGGGGGCAGATGATAACGCCTCAGGCCTAGCAGGACTACTGGAATTGGCGAGACTGCATCAACCTTGTGCCAATCAAAAGACCCTCGTCTTTGCTGCCTTTGCGAACGAAGAGCCTCCCTGCTTTGGATCCCCGCATATGGGGAGCATGGTCTATGCAAAACATCTAAGGGATCAGAAGACCCCGGTGGAGGTAATGATCTCTCTTGAGATGATCGGATATTTCAGCAAGGAGACCATTCAACGGTATCCCTTCCCGGGCATGGCATTTTTCTATCCTAAAACAGGAAACTACATCGGGGTGGTTGGAAATTTCCGTTCTTCCAAATATGTCTCTCTCTTTAAGAAAGGCATAAGAAGATATTCGGGGCTCGATTCAAGGTCCTTGACAGCCCCGGAATTTTTCGGAGGCATTAATCTTTCCGACAACTACTCCTTCTGGCATTATGGATTCAGAGCCATCATGATCACGGACACTTCCTTCTTCAGGAACAAGAATTACCACCTGGAGACGGATACGATTGACACCCTCGATTTTGAGCAGACGGCCGAAGTGGTCAAGGGATTGCACCTGACGCTTCTAAACTTTTAGAATCATGATCTTCTTTCCTGGATGAATAGGAGGAGGGATTCTGGTTTGATATTAAACAGGCTCAGGAAATTTTCGTACCGGCTAGAAAAGGATCATTCCCTTATCTGCTTGCTAGGCTCGCCCTATAGGGGTTAGCGTTCTGACACACTCCTCAAAGACATAGTGTGCATGTTTCCAACCCAGGCACATCAGGTACTTGTCCGTCTTTGTATTGACGACAATGTACGCATCTCGGTTCTTGTAAATCTCCACTTTTTCCCCAGCTAACTTAAACCCAAGGACCAATTTAGGGTGATTAGGGTCTGTTGTTGTGCTGATCCCCAAGTAATATTCACCGTCGTTCATCTCATACCCGCTTTGCAAAGTAACCTCGCTGAGATTAGTTAAGCAACTTTAATGCCAGTGATTCAACATAGCGATAAGTGTTTAGAATTATGAATTATTTCGAAAAAACAGTTTTTTGAACGATGTCATAATTAACAATTTTTGATCAAAATTTTATCAAAAATTTGCATGATTTGGACTTCTTGGTACTTTAAAAAGAGGAATTAGGTGATAGGCTGATGCTAAAAAGATTGCGGATTGCGAATTGGGGATTTGAATGAAAATGATTGAAAGATGAGGCGATAAGCACACGACAGACCTTGCTAAAAGAAAGAACAGATTAAATTGAGTGAAAACAAAACAAATGCGGAAAAGGGATAATGGGTGTTGAAAGGGACATATAAATCAGATATTCTACTCTGTAACTCTGGGAAGGGAGGCTTTCTTATGTCGGATGAAACCGTGGAACTCCTTCGTGAGCTGACAGAGGCTTCAGGGATCTCAGGTTATGAGCAGGAGGTTCGTGAGATTATTCGAAAACATCTTCAGAAGATAACGGTCATTGAACAAGACCGGCTCGGTAGTATTGTATGCCGCAAGAAGGGCGAAGCCGAGACACCACGGATCATGATCGCCGGACACATGGATGAAATCGGCTTCATCGTGAAGCTCATCACGGATGAGGGGTTTATCAGATTCAGTACGCTCGGAGGATGGTGGGGCCATGTGATGCTGGCCCAGCGTGTGGTCATTAAATCCCGGAAGGGTGATGTCCCAGGGTTGATCGGATCCAAACCCCCTCATATCCTCTCCGATGAGGAGCGCAAGAAGCTTCTGGAACCTAAAGACATGTACATCGATGTGGGCGCTACCTCTCAGGAGGAAGTGAAGGCATTGGGCATTCGACCGGGAGATCCTATCATCCCTGTTTTCCCTTTCACCCTATCAGGAACAGGTAAGACCTACTTCGCCAAGGGGTTTGACGACCGGGTCGGATGTGCTCTAGTGATTGATGTGATCAAGAATCTGGTTCGGGAAAAGCATCCGAATAGCGTTTATGGGGTTGGGACGGTCCAGGAGGAGGTAGGGCTCCGGGGGGCTCGGACAAGCGCGTGGGTGGTCGAACCCGATGTGGGACTCACCATGGAGGCCGGAGTTGCGGGCGATGTACCAGATGTGAAAAAAGAGGATGCCCAGGGAAGGCTCGGAAAGGGACCCGTCATCGTGATCCGTGACGGCAGTATGATCCCGAACCTCCGCCTCCGTGACCTCTTCATCGAAACAGCCGAAGAACTTAAGGTCCCTTATCAGTTTGATCTCCTCGATCGAGGAGGTACGGATTCAGGCGCCATCCATCTCCACCGCCGTGGAGTTCCCAATCTCGTCGTTGCCGTTCCCACCCGGCATATCCACAGCCACGCGGGCGTCATCCATCGGGATGATTACGATCAGACCGTAAGACTCGTAACGGCTGCGATCAAAAAGCTCAATGCGGAGACCGTGGAAAGTTTAACGAAATGATCACTTCTGAAGGAGAGAGACATGAAGATGAATAGAGCCCTGTTTGTTTACCTGGGAATCCTTCTTTTCCTTTTCACCCTCACCTGTTGTTCATCCCCCAAAGGAATAAGTACCGAGAAATTTATCTATCAATGTGACGAAGGCAAGACCCTCGGGGTGGAGCTTGATACGCGCGGTGAGATGGTTATGTTGACCATTGATCGCAGATGGATTTACCTCCCCAAAGTGCCATCTGCTTCAGGGGCTAGATACAGTGATGGGAATTCGACCTTCTGGTTGAAAGGAGAGATCGCCACCATCGAAGTTGATAAAGGGAACATTTATCAAAACTGCAGGCCCAAACCTTAAGAGGAGGGACTGTTTCACGCCGGATGGCCCTTCAGCCCGATGGCTTCTGCGACCTCCTGCATCCCCTTGATCGTATCATCGATCAGGTCGTCCAATCCAATCTGCAACATCTGCGCTCCTTTTTCGATGATTGATCGGTCCACCCCGGCAGCAAATCTCTTATCCTTCCATTTGTTCTTCACCGACTTCACCTGAACATCGAGGACGCTCTTGGAGGGTCGAATCAGAGCCGTGGTGACGACCAGACCTGTTAACTCGTCAATGGTGTAGAGAAACTTTTCAAGGTCGGTCTGCGGCGTAACGTCTGAGCAGATCCCCCATCCATGGGAGACGGCCCCACGAATATACTCCTCTGGCCAACCTTTCTCTCTCAGGATTTCCCCTGTCTTCTGGCAGTGTTGATCGGGAAACCTTTCATAATCGAGATCATGAATCAGACCGACGATCCCCCACTTCTCCTCATCCTCGCCTCGCTTCCTAGCAATGTAATGCATCACCCCTTCGACGGCATAGGCATGTTTGCGCAAGCTGTCGCTTTCATTATATTGGTGGAGAAGCTCCAAGGCCTCCTGGCGTGTGGGTCTTTTTTGTTCCATGGTCAGGCTCCTTTCTTTCTTATTCCATTTATCATGATGTTCCCCATCCGGTCAAGCCCTCAGAGTAATAGGCTTGGGCTTCGGGCAGAGAGCATTGCAGTTATCTCTCCGTTCCCACTTGTTTTTTCAAACAGACAATTTGTCATTTAACAGCCGACCATTGTCACTTGCAGCATTGAGCCAAGAGAGTCTCCTTTCGTCCAGAAAAAATATTTATAAAATTCAATGAGTTATGTTCATATTGGAGTGTGGTGAAGTGGCACGCTTGATGCAATGCTGTCTGATCTAGTTTACCTGGTTTACAGGGTTTACAGGATAGACAAATGGCTCAAACGAAGACTTCGTATGATGGACTCAGGGAAGGTTGGACAAGGGCGACCTTCATTTTACGGGAGGATCACTTAGAGAAGATAAAGTCCCTTGCGTACTGGAAGAGAAAAAACATCAAAGAAGTTATGGATGAGGCTCTGGAGGAATATCTAAAAGGAAAAAAGATTAAATCCAGGAGGAGTAAGTGATTTCAAGGCTGCAGCTGAAAGCTGTCATATTTGGCGCTGCTTTTCTCATCGTCTCCTTCATAGGACTCTCATCCGCTCTCGCAGGATTGAAAGAAAACCAAGAGGGTTCTGCCAGAATGGCCATACCCATTTTAGTTTATCACCGCTTCGGACCTGTCGTGGCCGATAGCATGACGGTGACCACCCACCAGTTCGAATCCCATGTGAAATATCTTATGGAAACGAGCTATACCATCATTCCTCTCAGGGAACTGGTTGATTATCACCTCGGGAAAAGGAAGTCTCTCCCGTGTCGATCCATTGCCATCACGGTAGATGATGGCCACAAATCAGTCTTTACAGACCTTTCCCCTCTCGTCAAGAAATATAAGATTCCTGTAACCCTTTTTCTTTATCCCTCCGCCATCTCAAATGCCTCCTATGCCATGACCTGGGACCAGCTCAGGGAAATTCAAGCCTTTAGGCTGTTCGATTTTCAGGGACACACGTATTGGCATCCTAATTTTAAGAATGAAAGGAAGAAGTTAAGCCCTGCGGATTATGAAAATTTAGTGGAGATGCAGCTGAAGAAGTCAAAAGAAAAACTGGAGAAAGAATTGGGCATTCACGTGGACATGCTCTCTTGGCCCTTTGGTATTTATGATGAGAACTTAATCCGCAAGGCGGTGGGAGCGGGCTATGTCTCTGCTTTTACGATCGAGCGTTTTCATACAAAGGCTTCTGATCCCGTCATGGCTCTCCCTCGTTATCTGATCACCGATGCGGATAGAGGGAAGGCTTTTGGAAAAATATTGGGAGGTTCACCATGTTTATAAAGAAAAAAGTTAAAGAATTCATTATCTCCTTTGTCATCCTACTCACCCTACTCCCTCTTTTCCCTCGATATGCCATGGTCTACACAAAAAATGGAAAAGGGATGGACGCCTCCCTCATAAAAAGATTGATCCAAGTCATCGACTCCGATACGGATAAACCGATCGCAGGAGCCATTGTGACCTCCGGGAATGAAATGGAACAAACCGATGAACAGGGAATTGCTCACATCAAAATCGAAGGGGAAAGGGTCGCTGTGAGGGCTTGTGGATACCTAAGAGCTGAGGTGCTCATCAACGTTCCTCAGGAGACAAGGCCATCTTCTTCCACTTTCAAAACCCTTTATAAGGCGGCTCGCGAAAAGATGATAGGAATCGCTGAACAGATCGTTACCCTTCCTAAAGAGATCGAACTTGTCCCCTTCACTCCCAAGGGACTCTATCTTTCCTTTTACGGTATTGGGGACAGAAAATTGAGAGAAGACGCATTACATCTTTTGCGGGAGACCGAGCTCAATACCTTTGTCATCGATCTCAAGGGTGACAGAGGGATGATCCCCTATAGAAGTTCAATCCCCCTGGCCACAGAAATCGGCGCTCAAAGAATCACCACGGTGAAAGACATGAAGGGATTGATCGGATCTTTGAAAAACGAAGGCATCTACACGATTGCCCGGATTGTGGTCTTTAAAGACAATCTCTTGGCGAACCACAGGCCTGATCTCGCAGTGAAGGATCTGAACGGGGGGATATGGCACGATCGAGAACGCCTGGCATGGGTCGATCCCTTTAAGAAAGAAGTATGGGAATACAATATTCAAATTGCTATCGAAGCGGCTCAACAAGGGTTTGATGAGATCCAGTTCGACTATATCCGGTTTCCTGATGCCCTGCCCGTCCAGTTCTCCATGCCGAACACCATGGAGAACAGAGTCAAAGCCATCTCCGGATTTCTCATGGAGGCTAGAAAGAGGTTGTTGCCCTACAATGTTTTTCTCTCGGCCGATATCTTTGGATATGTCTGCTGGAATCTCAATGATACCTCTATAGGGCAGACCCTCGAAAACCTTACCCCCCATCTGGATTATCTCTCTCCCATGCTCTATCCGTCGGGATTCCAGTATGGAATACCCGGTTATCGGATTCCTACCACCCATCCTTATGAGATCGTCTACCTCACTCTCAAAAAGGCCCAGGAAAGGACCGGCCTTTCACCTTTTCGTTTTCGACCATGGCTGCAAGCTTTTAGAGATTATGCCTTCGACCGAAGGTTCTTCGAAGAACGGGAAATCAGAGAGCAGATCAATGGAGTGGAGCGATTTGGATCCCTTGGCTGGTTGCTCTGGAATCCGCAAAACATCTATTCGAGAGAGGGATTGAAGAGAAAAGGATCCTCTGTTTATGCTTTCCAAAAACCTGAGAGGCCCTTCAAAGAGTTGAAACTCCCAAAAAAGACAAAAGAAGAAGTCGGGGTAGCGAGGGATTCAGGGCAAGATGAAATTTCGACTACTGAACCTTCTCAAAAGGCATTCGAGCCTGTGGTAACCCCAAACCCGCTGATGGCAGAGCAGGAAAAAACGCAGGAGGATCCTTCCTCTTCGACACAGAGTGATCTGCAGGAAGAACAAGAGGTCACTGGAAATATCGATTAAGGGGATAGGATCCTCCCACCCGATCCCTATCCCTATCCCTATCCCTTGGAATAGGCTTCTTCCAACAGTCCCCATCCAAGAAGTAATGCCTCGTTCTCCCGTGGAAATTTGACGAGATCGCCAGCTTTTCCCCACGCTTCAGTGAGGTATTCCTTCTAAAACCCCCTTTTCTATTTATCCATTTGGTGCTAAATTGAAATCCATGATCGACTATTCACAGGTTGACTACCCTCTTCTATTACAATACATCTTCTATCCTCGGAAGGACTTTACTCCCTGTCCTCAGAATGCCTTTGACCTCTCTGTACAGGTTGGCGAAGGTATTTTCATCTCGTGCCGTTTCTACATGGGCCACCACCAAGGACCATGGATCCTGTTCTTTCACGGAAATGGTGAAGTGGTGAGCGATTATGATGAGATCTCTTTCCTCTATCATCAAGAAAACCTTAACTTAATCGTCGCCGATTACAGAGGTTATGGTGCCAGCGGCGGGGTTCCTACCCTTACCGACCTTGCTCACGATTCCCATGCCATCTTCAAAGAGATCAGGGCCGAGCTCTCCAGAAGAAATCTTCGAACGGACCTCTGGGTCATGGGAAGGTCTCTGGGAAGTATCTCTGCCTTGGAACTGGCCTATCACCATCAAGAGGCACTGAAAGGGCTCATCCTGGAAAGTGGCTTTCCGAGCGTGGTGAGGATCATGGTCCATCTGGGAATGCCGGCTCATGGAATGGGTCTCGAAAAGATCGATCAGGCATGTCTGGAGCGTATTCAGAAGATATTCCTTCCCACCCTGATCATTCATGGGGAACAGGATTGGCTCGTCCCGCTCCAAAACGCCAGAGACCTCTATCACCACCTCGGGACAGAGGATAAGGAACTTCTCGTCATTCCGTCCGCTACCCATAATGATATCATGCTCGTGGGTCTCAAAGAATATTTCAACGCCCTTCAACGATTTATCCAGAAGACGGATCGACTAAACCCCGTTAGAAAATCTTCTGCTTTCTAACGGGAAGGCTCCCACGGGGCATTAAACCCTGTCTTCGCTGAAAAAAGACCAACCATCATCCCTGCTGCGAGCAGCCGGGCTTTCTAACGGGGTAAAAAGTAGTTCATAGAATTGAGAGGCGGTTTTCATTCGGCTCAACCTTTTGAATTTGGAGGTGGTCCAGGAAAGGTTTCCTCTTGATCGCCCCGATGTTGTTCTGCCGTCCCTATGAAAAAAAGGTTTACCGTTAAATCCATTGAGAGGATGTTTCAGGGTAAATTCTCCTCAGCCACCCATATTCAACTCCTCTGGAAGGGAAAAGAATCCTTCGAAACGATCTTCGATGCGATCAAACAGGCGAAACGGTTCGTCTGTTTGCAATTTTATATATTTAAAGAGGATGAAACAGGAAGAGCCTTATCTGACTTGCTGAAAGAGAAGAGCCGGCAAGCGGTGAAGGTTTTTCTCCTTTATGATCATTTCGGCTCTCTCGGAACACCGAGAAGTTTTTGGAAAGAGATGAGCCAGGCAGGTGTTCGTATCCGAGCCTCTCATCCTTTCAAATGGACTGCTCCCTTCCGTTATGTTCATCGAGATCATAGAAAGCTCATTGTGATTGATTCTAAGAAAGCCTTTACCGGCGGACTCAACATCGCCAACGAATACTCCGGTTTGCACCTGCGAAGAAAAAGTAGGGGCTGGCGGGATACAGGAATTATGATTGAGGGTTCTATTGTGAATGAACTCCTCGAGACCTTCAAAAGAAGCTGGACGACTTGGAGAGGAGAAAAATTCGTGTTCCGGCAAGAAGGTGAAGCCGCCCACCCAAAGAAAGAGAAAGGCCGTATCCCAGTCCTTCCGATCTTCGTCTATTCTCGAAGAGGTCGAAAGAGAATGAGGAATGTCCTTCGCGACAGTATTAAGACTGCAAAGACAACAATTTTACTCACCACCGCTTACTTTACCCCGAGTCGAAGGATGATCGCGCCTTTAGAAGATGCAGTAAGGCGGGGGGTGAGGGTCAGATTGTTGGTGCCGGGGAAGAGCGATGTGCCTGCTGCCTCCTATGCAGGAAGGGCTTTTTTCACAAGACTTTTGAAGTCTGGGATTGAAATCTATACCTACCGGGGAGAAATGCTCCACGCCAAAACTTATGTGTTTGATCAATACTGGAGCATCGTGGGTTCCACCAATCTGGATTACCAATCTTTGATTTATAACGATGAGGGGAATATCGGGATCCTCGATGCCTCCTTTGCTTCTAAAATGACTGAAATATTTGAGGAGGATTTGAAAAAATCTCTCAAGATCGATTTGAAAGAATGGCACCGGAGGCCATTATTGGAAAAGCTAAAAGAACACTTCTTCGCCCTTTTCAGAAAGAGGCTTTAGAAGAAGCCGCCCGCTCTTTTCATATCACCTATCTCCAAGGGGTCTTTCAAAATGAAAGGAGCAGGGATCCTTGATGTGCCTGCTTGAAATGGCTTTCAACAATCAATTGTCTTTTCTGATTGGCCTTCGCTCCAAATAGAATTTGTTCCAAGAAAGAGGATGTGATACCATTTCGCATGGGACAGAAAGAAGATGCGAGATCAGCAAAGAGATGGATAACGACCTAAGCGAAAGACTTCTCACAGGGAAAGACGTCCAAGGAGCAAAGAAGGGGGGAGGGGTTAAAAGGAACCCATGGAAAGAATGAACCGAAGAGATTTCATAAAAGTCACAGGGCTCGCAGGAGGGGCCCTATTTTTTGGAATCGATGGGGGGAAAGTGATGTCCGAGACGAAAAGCTACGTCGCCTTTGCGAAGACCGAAAACCGTAGGGATGGGATCAAGTCCTTGATGAAATCGCTGAAGTCGAATCCCGTCAAAGGCAAAGAGGTTTTGATCAAACCGAATTTCAATACGGCAGACCTTTTCCCGGGATCGACGCACAACGACACGCTGACCGCTCTCATTGAGGAGATTTGGGAAATGGGAGCGAAATCCATCAGCCTCGGAGAGAGAAGTTACCCACCGACCCAGGAGGTCATGGAGGAAAAGGGGATTCTGCCCCACCTGAAAAAGCTGAATGTCAGGGTGATCAATTTCGATCATCTGGATGAGAAGGATTGGGTCCTATTTGAACCGAAGAAGAGCCACTGGACCAAGGGATTCCGGATTGCAAGACCCGTCCTCGATACCGAGTGCCTTATTTCCACTTGTTGTTTGAAGACTCACCAGTACGGAGGGGTTTTCACCCTATCCCTCAAGCTCCACGTGGGAGTCGTCCCAACCTCCCGCCATGGATATGAATATATGCGGGAGCTCCATAGCTCTCCTCATCAGCGCAAGATGATTGCAGAGGTCAATCAACCGTTTAAGCCCGCCCTGGTCATCCTCGATGGAATGGAAGCCTTTGTGGACGGAGGACCTATGACAGGAAAGCGGGCTCAAGCAAATATGCTCCTCGCCTCGGCTGATCGGGTGGCCATTGACGCGGTGGGAGTGGCCATCTTGAAATATCTCGGAAGCAACGAGACCATCATGAAGAAAAAGATCTTCGAACAGGAACAGATCGCAAGGGCCGTGGAGCTCGGTTTAGGGGCTTCTTCTCCCGATGGGATCGAGCTCTTTCCAGCCGATGAGAAGAGCCGGGAGGATCGAAACCGCATCAGAGAGATATTGAAAAAGGGATGATGCTCCTAATCACAATCCTTAAAAAGATGGAGGCATCCCATCATTGCGAAAGGAGGGAGAAGAATGTTTACAAAACAAAATATTGCGATCATTATTTTAGCTATCTTATTGGCGGCTTCCATCATTACCGTCATCTCGCTATTCGCCTCAAACAGGAATGTGAAACAATCTCTTCAGGCCTGTGAGAAAAATCTTGCGGAACAGAACCAAAAAGTGGCTCAACTGGCCGAAGCCCAGGCGAAACAGATGAAATCAATCTATGATACGCTCGTATCAGATTTAAAAGACCAGATCCAGAAACAGGAGGTGACCATTAAAGAGTTCCAGGAATCACTCTCTCTTAACTTCATCGATCGCATTCTATTCGAATTTGGCAAAGCCGATCTCACCCCCGAAGGAGAGAAGGTCCTGAAAAAAGTCGGAGAAGCATTGAAGAATATCAAAGGGAAAAAGATCCGGGTCACGGGACATACCGATAACGTTCCCATCCATCCAGATTATGTCCACAAATTCCCTTCCAATTGGGAACTTTCTTCGGCTCGGGCTGCATCCGTTGTCCGGTATTTTCAAGAAAAGATTGGTTTAGATCCCAAGGAAATGGAAGCCATCGGTCGTTCCTTCTATCAACCTGAAGCCAGTCATGACACCAAGGAAGGGCGTGCCCGGAACAGAAGGGTTGAGATTCTGATCGCCCCTCAACTGGAGGTAAAGAGGAAGTAAACCGGTTCATTCTTTTCCATCCTCTTAATGTTGGTGGAATGTCTTGCATGGAATAGAGCGCTTGAGACCGGGGGGTCGTTGTCGGAGAAGAGGTGGACATCTTCGTCGAGATAGAACTGATCAAGAAATAGATAGAGGCTGAAAGACCTTGCTCGAAACCATCGCAATCGTTGTCGGAAGTATTTTTATGCTTCTCGGCATAGCTGGGTGTGTGCTTCCCATATTGCCGGGACCTGTGCTCATCTTTCTTGGACTTCTTTTGCTCGCCCTGGTGAAGGACTTTTTCCCTCCTCTCACCCCAACCCTGATGATTGTCATGGCTATTCTCACCGTTGGTGTGACGGTTGGGGATTACATAATTCCCCTCTGGGGTGCTAAAAAATATGGGACATCAAAATGGGGGATCTGGGGCTCGGTTGCAGGAATGGCGATCGGACTTCTTTTTTCCCCTTTTGGCATGCTTCTCGGTGCTTTGATCGGTGCGGTGGCGGTGGAGTGGCTGGTCCAAAAAGAAAAAGGGAAGGCTCTCAGAGCTGGATGGGGAGTAATCCTTGGGTCCCTCCTTGGAGCAGTCCTAAAATTAGGGGTTTCAGGGATGATGGCCTACTATTTCATTCGCGGGTTATGGTGAGGGAAGAATTCAAGGAGAAAGATTTCATCCGAAAATCTCCTCGGCAAAATGGCAGGCGGTTAAATGATTCTCTTTCACCTCTCTGAAGGAGGGCTCTTTCTGACTGCAAACATCCTTTGCATAAAGACATCGCGTATGGAAACGACACCCTGAAGGGGGATCGATAGGGCTAGGAACATCTCCAGATAGAATGATCCTCTCTCTTTTTCGTTTAGGATCGGGCACAGGTGCTGCAGAGAGGAGGGCCTGGGTATAAGGATGGAGCGGGGACTTGTAAAGCGTTTCGGAATCAGCCAGTTCCACTAGCTTCCCAAGGTACATGACCGCCACGCGATCGCTGATGTGTTCTACCACGCTCAGGTCATGGGAGATGAAAAGGTAGGTTAGCCCGAACTCCTTCTGTAAGTCTTGAAGTAGGTTGATGACCTGGCCTCGAATGGAAACGTCGAGGGCTGAGACAGGCTCGTCACAGATGATCAGCTTCGGGTTAAGGGCCAGTGCGCGGGCTACTCCAATTCGCTGGCGCTGGCCCCCTGAGAACTGGTGTGGGTAGCGGCGCATATGCTCTCGCATGAGACCCACGACCTCCAAAAGTTCAAGCACCCGTGCTTCTCGCTCATGTCGGTCAGTCATGCCATGAACAAAGAGCGGTTCTCCTACAATGTGAGCCACGTTTTTTCGCGGATTGAGTGAGGAAAATGGGTCTTGGAAGATGATCTGCATCTCTCGCCGTAACGCCCTGATCTGTTTCGGATCGTAACCAAGGATACTTTTGCCCTCGAAGAGGATATCGCCACTCGTCGGTTCTTCCAACCGCAGGATCAGCCGGCCCAAGGTGGATTTGCCGCAACCGGACTCACCTACCAGGCCTAAGGTCTCGCCCGGCAAGATATTCAAGCTCACCCCGTCCACCGCTTTGACCGAGGCAATCTGGCGCAGAAAAACGCCACCCGTGACGGGGTAATGTTTGACCACCTCTTTGGTTTCAAGAAGTGGTGTGTTCGTATGTTTCTTCGCTTCAGGCATATTTGTGACACCGTACGATGTGACCATTGCCCAGGTCGATCATTGGAGGTTCCAATTGATCACACTCAGTGTGCGCTACCGAGCAACGTTCGTGGAAGAGGCAGCCTTGAGGCAGTTTGAAGAGGGAAGGAACCACCCCAGGGATCGTGTTCAGCCGCTTTTCTTTCTTCCCGATACCCAAGATAGGGATGGAATTCATCAGACCGATCGTGTAGGGATGCTTAGGTTCGTTGAAGAGGGTGTCCACGTCAGCCCCTTCCATGATTTTTCCAGCATACATCACGGCTACCCTCTGAGCCATCTCAGCGATCACTCCCAGGTCGTGCGTAATAAACAGAATGGAGGCACCGGTCTCTTCCTTTAGCCTGTTCATCAGATCGAGGATCTGGGCTTGGATGGTTACGTCCAACGCCGTGCTCGGTTCATCAGCGATCATCAACTTGGGGTTACAGGCCAAGGCCATGGCGATGATGACCCGCTGGCGCATCCCCCCACTCATCTGATGAGGGTATTCGTTGATGCGTGTTTCAGGGGCTGGAATACGCACGAGACGGAAGACCTCAATGACCCTATCTCGAATCTCTCGTTGAGAGAGCTTTTCATGAAGGTGGATCACTTCGGCCACCTGATCGCCCACTGTGAAAACTGGGTTGAGCGAAGTCATCGGCTCCTGAAAGATCATAGAGATCTTGCTACCCCTCACCTTCCTCATCTCGGATGTAGGCAGTTTTAGAATGTCAATCCCCTCAAAGAGAATCTCGCCTCCTGCAATACGTCCGGGTGGGATCGGGACAAGACGCATGACGGAATTGGCAGTAACGGTCTTGCCGCAGCCGGATTCGCCCACAAGGCCCAAGGTTTCTCCTGCCGCGATCGTAAAACTCACGTCATCCACGGCCTTGAGGACACCACCGCGAACATCAAAGTAGGTTTTAAGGTTTCGGATCTCCAGGAGGTGTTCGGCGCTCATGCCCTTAGTCCCTCAGCCTAGGATCCAGAGCGTCGCGCAGGCCGTCGCCGAGGAGGTTAAAGCCTAGCACGGCCAGAAGGATGGCAATCCCCGGGTAGGTCATGACCCACCAAGCCCGAAGGATCATGGATCGACCTTGAGCAATCATCGCTCCCCACTCTGAGAGAGGAGGCTGAGCACCAAGGCCCAGAAAGCTCAGACCAGCACCACTCAGAATGGCCTCTCCAAAACCCAGGCTGGCTTGGACAATGATCGGGGCCAAACAGTTTGGAAAGATGGCATTGAAGATGATCCGCCTGTTGTTGGCACCCACTGCTCTGGCGGCAGTGACATAGTCTTTCTCGTACTCCTCTATGACCGAGGCCCGAATGATGCGGGCAAAACGAGGGATGTTGATGATACCGATGGCCATCATGGCATTCCTCAAACTGGGTCCCAAATAGGCGACAATTACGATAGCCAGCAGGATGTAGGGGAAAGCCAAGATGATATCCATTAAGCGCATGATCAAGTTGTCTGGCCAACCTTTGTAGAATCCGGCAAGGGCTCCCAGTATGGAGCCACAGACAAGGGCTATTCCTACGCTCACGATGCCCAGAGTCAGCGATACCCGTGCCCCATAAATCAGCCTTGACAACATGTCCCGACCCAGGTCATCCGTGCCGAGAAGGTTTTTGGTTGATCCTCCCTCATTCCACACGGGTGGTTTGAGTTGGTCATAGAGGGAATTTTCATCTGGATCGTGAGGAGTGATCGCGGGAGCAAGGATAGCAGTTAAGGCGAAGAGGGTGATGATGATCAGACCAGCCACCCCAGTCCGGTTCTTAAAAAGCTTCTCAATCTGGTCGAAGAAAGGGTGCCTATCCTCAGGATTTGTTATTCTAGCCCAAAAACTTATCTTTTGGTTTTTATTCTCTGCCATAGACTACTTCACGCTGATTCGAGGGTTGATGATGGCATAGAGTATATCCACGATAAGGTTGATGAAAACAAAGATGGTGGCTACAAGCAGAGTTCCACCCTGGATGACCATATAATCCCGCTTAACTACACCATCAAAGAGCCACTTCCCTATTCCAGGCCAGGCAAATACCGTTTCGGTCAGAATCGCTCCGCCCAGAAGGATGCCGAATTGAAGGCCGACTACGGTCACGATCGGAATCAATCCGTTTCTGAGAGCATGTTTCAGAACGATCTTCACTTCACTCAGCCCTTTAGCCCTTGCTGTCTTGATGTAGTCCTGCCTGAGCACCTCCAGCATGGATGATCGAGTCATCCTGGCCACAATAGCAAGGGGGATTGTACTCAGGGCCGTGGCTGGTAAAGCCAGGTGCATTAATGCATCTTTGAGGGCCGCCCAATTCCTTGTCAGAATGGCATCGAGAACATAAAAGTTAGTGATAATGGTTAGGTCTATGTCCACTCCCAACCGTCCTGACATAGGGAACCAGCCGAGGGTTAGCGAAAAGATCAGCATGAGCATCAACCCCAGCCAGAAAACGGGCATACTGACTCCAAAAAGCGAACCGACCATGCTGGCATAGTCGAACCATGAATACTGCTTTGTAGCTGATATAATTCCAAGGAGGACTCCGAAGAAACTACTGACGATCATAGCAGCAAGAGTCAGCTCAATGGTAGCTGGAAAGCGCTCCATGATTTCTATGTAGACCTTCTGACGTGTCCAAATGGTCTCGCCCAGATCGAACTTAGCCACTCTTTTGAGGAAAATGCCGTACTGGACGTAAAGGGGCTTGTTGAGGCCTAAATATTCCCGCATGGCCTCCAGGGAGTCTTTGGTCGCTCGCTCACCTAACAACAGCTCAGCAGGATCTCCAGGCGTGATAGCCAGCATCATGAAGATGATGATCGTTATCCCGAGAATGGTGGGAATGACAACTAGGGTTCGCCGAATGATAAAGCCGATCATGATTTGAAAGGGACTAGGTTACAGCTTGGGCCTAGGAAAGAGATCACCCTCTTTCCCAGGCCCAGATTAGCTTACTGCAGCCACACACTCCTCAACATAACGGATCCGGTGGGATGGAGTTTGAAATTCTGGACTTTTTTCACAGCTGGCCACATAACCGTCGAGTGGGCAATGGGGATCACAGGACACTCATCGTACATGAGTTGGAGTGCTTTTTGGTAGATCTCGGCACGCTTTGCCTGGTCGATGGTCTGTTTACCGTCCAGCATGTACTTATGGTAGGTCTCGTTATGCCACTGGGTGCGGACAGCTGGATTGGCAAGGCCGTCGAAGAGCACAGCTAAAAAGTTGTCAGGGTCACCATTATCGCCAGTCCAGCCAAGCTGGAAGAGGTCCATATCCTCTGGTTGTTCCCGCTGACGCTTCAGGTAAGTCCCCCAGTCATAGCTGACGATGCGGGAGTTGATACCGACCTTTTTGAGGTCGCCGATCATGGCCACGCCAACCTTCAGACCTTCGGGGTTATAAGGTCTGGGAACCGGCATGGACCAGAGGGTTATTTCAGGTAAGCCTTTTCCTTCTGGATAGCCGGCCTCGGCAAGCAGCTTCTTGGCCAACTCAACGTCGTAAGAATACCCTGGAACATCTTTGTTATAGCCCCACATCGTAGGTGGGATGCAATTCTTAGCCACTTCCCCCATGCCCTGGTAGATATTGTCTACGATCGCCTTGCGGTTGATGGCGTGGGCAATGGCTCTGCGCAGTTTGACATTACTTTTCCAAGGTTCTTTTTTGAGGTTATAACCCAGGTAGCCGATATTCATCCCCGGTTGAGTAGGAACCCAGAGCTTAGGGTCTTTCTTGGCCATGGGAATGTCGGCCGCATTGGGAAACTGGCAGATGTGAATGCCACCGGCCTTCAGCTCCAAGAATCGGACTGAGTTCTCAGGAATGACCCGAAATACCACCCTGTCCATATAGGGGCCCTTGGCCTTGTCCCAGTAATCCTTAAAGGCTTCCAGGGTTAGGCTGTCATCCTTGACCCACTTGACGAATTTGTACGGACCTGTGCCAACAGGGTTACGAACAGCACCTCCTGGATCTTTCATGAAGGCTGTCGGACTGATGATATCAGCAAAGTCCATGCCCATATTGGCTATGAAGGGTGCCTCAACCCTTTTGAGTTTGTAAAGCACCGTGTACTCATCCACGGCCTCAATCGAATCAATGGTGTTATCCATCTCCATGGAAACCCAATATTCGGGCGGACGCTCCTGCTTTGGGATATCCCAGCCTTTACCAAAGAATTTGACCTTACGCTCCTTCATCATCCGGCCATGAGAAAAGACGACCGCATCAGCGTTGAATGGGGTGCCATCATGGAATTTCACTCCCTTACGCAGTTTGAATGTGTAAGTCAGACCATCGGGACTGATGCTCCAAGAGGAAGCCAATCCTGGCTCCAGTGCTGTGGACTCCTCCTTATAGAAGACGAGAGCCTCATGGACGTTGTCGCAGATCATGAAGGAGTTGCCATCCGTTTCATAGGCTGGGTCCAACCCTACGCTGTCGCCCCCACGGCCAAATACGAGTGTCCCCCCCTTCTTCGGAGCTTGCGCGAGAGTTTCCTTTTTCGCTGCGGGTTGAGCAGGGGGTCCAGTCTTCTTGGTGGCCTGAGCAAGCGCACTAACAGCGATCAACAGCATAAATATACAAACTAAGATTACTACCTTCTTCATCATTTCTCTCCTCCTTTCTTGTGTTTGATTTAGAGCATTCCCCCCAACAGGAATGTAACTTCAAGGACAAATGATATAGTGAAAAAAAGACATTGTCAAATCCAAGAGAATCATTTACTAGGAGGTATTTTTCTATGTTGATCGCAGCAAAAATCCCTATTAGAATGTTCAATAAAATCCCATGACAGGATGGACCCTAGACAGGGACCATCTTGGTCTGTCCATTCTATCATTCCATATGTGGGTAATGGTATCCCTGTTCCTTTGCATATTAATAGGTTGTGTGGGCTTGGAGCAGCCTAAAGAAGCAAATCCTTTACCACCCCATCACACACCAAAAGGATTTCAGAATCTATACAGACCTTCTGAACGAGGCTTCGGCGATTTTCTGCGCTGGCGGTTCGGTCTGGGACCTAAAGAAATTTCACCCATCCCCCCTGAGGAAGTTTCGAATTACAAACCAGAGAGTGTTCAACCAGCGACTTCGCTCATCAAACAACCCGACTCAGCCCAGGTACAGATCACCTGGATCGGTCACTCCACCTTTCTCATTCAAATAGAAGGGACCAATATCCTCACCGACCCCCAATTCAGTGACTATTGCGGACCCAACTCCTTTTTGGGAATTAACCGAGTGGCGCCTTTAGGAGTCCCTTTTGACGGACTCCCACCCATCCATACTGTCCTGATCAGCCACAATCACTACGACCATTTGGATGCTCCAACCGTGGAACGCCTTGGAAATGAACCTACCTATTTTGTTCCTTTGGGTATTGCAAGATGGTTTGAAAAGAGAAAGATAAAGAATGTTGTCGAGCTGGACTGGTGGCAAACCTGTCCCTTCCACGGTTTGAAGGTTCATTCCGTCCCTATTCAACACTTCTCAAACCGGACACTTTTTGATAGAAATGAAACGCTTTGGTCTGGTTGGGTGATCGAAAGCAAGCTGGGTAAGATCTTTTTCGCAGGAGATACAGGCTATTCCCCTATTTTCAAGGAAATCGGACACCGCTTCGGCCCCATTCAGATCTCGATCATTCCCATTGGCGCTTACAGACCTCGCTGGTTCATGAGCCCGGTCCATGTCGATCCTTCAGAGGCGATCAAGATTCTAAAAGATACGCATTCCCAAATAGCAATAGCCGGTCACTGGGGAACATTCAAACTCTCAGACGAACCTCTCGGAGAACCACCTGCCTACTTGAGGAAAGCCCTACGAGAAGATGGTATTGAGGAAGGAAAGTTTATTACCATGAAATTTGGTGAAACGTTAGGTCTATCGAATGAAGGAGTGGTGAACCGAATGAATGATTAATCTCTCAAGAATTTCTGTTGACAAGCAGTGAGTGCCTATCTATTCTGTGGGTAACAGCGCCCGAGGCATTGAAGGTTCTCGAAACATAGAGGTAAGGAGAAACGATGCTCATCAAAGCCAATGGGATTCAAATGAATTACGAACTCTCGGGTAACAAAGATGGCCCTTTCCTAATCCTGAGCCATTCCCTTGGCTCAAGTCTTTTGATGTGGAACCCCCAGAGGAAGGTGTTGGAATCTCTTTTCCAGATCCTTCGATATGATACCCGTGGCCATGGTAAAAGCGAAGCACCCCCAGGGGTTTATACTCTTGATCTGCTGGGGGAAGATGCCGTTGCTCTGTTAGATGCTCTCGGGATCGATCAAGTTCACTGGGTTGGCCTCTCCATGGGTGGAATGATCGGACAGAGCATCGCCTTGAATTATCCCAAACGGCTGAAGAGCCTCGCCCTCTGCGACACCATGGCCGTCGTTCCTGAAGAGGCGCAGCCCATATGGCAGGAACGTATCGATGCCGTTCGTGAAAAAGGTGTGGCTTCTCAGTGGGAGCCAACCATGGAACGGTGGTTTACCCCAACCTTTCTCAACTTGAATCCTTACATGCTGGGAGTCATCCGAGAGGAATTTCTGGCCACACCGGCGAAAGGTTATCTTGGCTGTATTTATGCGATTCGGAAGCTCAATTACTTGAACCGACTCTCTGAGATTAAAATTCCCACACTCATCATGGTAGGAGAGGACGATCCTGGAACTCCAGTGGCCGCCTCGGAGGCCATGCATCAACGAATACCCAACTCAAAACTTGTGATCATCAAATCTGCCCGCCACCTATCCAATGTAGAACAACCGGAGGACTTTAACACCAATCTGATAACGTTCTTGAAGAGTTTGTGATCGATCTTCTGACAGCGCACACGCAATGATTTCAACCAAAATCTAATACCCAGCTTAGGTGACAGGAGAAATTCTCAAAACCCATCTTCAGATAACACGAGAGTTATTTGGAAAACATTTTTAAGAAGAGGTCGAAAGGTTCTTCTGATTTTTTACACTTGAAAAGAGCTTCGATGTCAAGGAGGTCAAACCCGGAATAGATTTTTGGGTCGAGGGCGATACCGAATCGTTTAAGAATTCGATCGGCTACATACTTTCGCAAGGCAAGATCATAGTCTAAGTAAGAAGGGTCTTGAGCCCATGAATACGACTTTCCAGCATGATCCAAGAGTTGGTATTGCAATGAATTCTCCTTAGCATAAACTGGAGAAATTGTAAGCCATGACCCCAAAATAGGTACCATCAGAATAAACCATAGAATTTTCTTGACGAACATTTTTAAGACCCCTCAGATCTTAAGTTCTGATTTCATGTCTGTTCTGCCACCCTCCAAATGACTTTCATCATCAGATTTGGAAACCATTTTACAATTTCCCTCAAAGATCCCGCCATCCTGAATAACAAGAATCGGAGCCATAATGGTTCCATAGATCTTCCCTTTAGAATGGATCTCTACTCGTTCTCTGGCATTCACTTCGCCTTCCACCCTCCCGTTGAGGATTAGGGCATTGACTCCTAACGTCCCCTTGACGATAGCCGTCTCGCCTAAGATGAGCGTCCCACTATTGAGGATCTCTCCCACCACTTTCCCATCGAGACGAAATACCCCTTCAAAGGTCATCTTCCCTTCGAAGACAGAATCCCTATTCAAAAAAACGTCAATTTTTTCTGAGCTTTCTTTCATGGTTGCCCAAGTATGTTGTGAGTTAGGGAATCGTGATTACGGCCCTGCATAATCCCATTGGGCTTTTGATTCTGACCTTCTCCTTGTGAAGTCTACGTTAAAATGATACCGATCAGATCGATAAAGGATTGAAATATACTCGACCGGTCTTTTCCTAGTGTCAAAAGCTACTCTCTCAATTTTAAGCAGTGGGAAACCTGCCATGACTTCAAGAAAGGAAGCTACCCGACTGTCCGCCAGAGTTGCCCCTATGACTTGACTTCCCCTTGCAATTTTAATTTTGCATTTATCTTCTAGTACGTTCATTAAGGGTTGAACAACGAGATCTTTGATATTGATCTTTGCTCCCAAATCAGACGGGATATAACTGACCGTATAAGAAATAGGTTGTCCTTTGATGAATCTTATACGCTCGATCCGAAGAACCTTGGCATCCCCATTTAGTCTTAGATTCTCTCGCACCTTCTTTGGTGGATGAACGAAACCAAAGTTGAGGATCCTTGTCCTCGTCTGCGTGCCCATAGCAATGATATCTTCGACCATTCCTGTCAGTTTCAGTTTCGTCGGTTCAAAATGGAGGGGACTTTCTGCCGCAAAACTTCCATGTTGGCGTGGCTTTAAGGAGAGGATCAGGGAGGGAACAGAGATGAGATCTAAGAAATACTTTAAGCGAGGCATCGTAGATTCTCTATTTCTTATGTTTTGGATTGCTGACGAACCTTTTGGTCCGCCTTGGATGATGCTTTGGATGGCTTTTTCTAAATCGATTTTTTGGATTTCCTGCATTTCTAATGCCAAGGTAGAAAAATTATAAGTTTTCATTTTCTAACAAGTTTTTTGGTAGGAGAGTGTGAAATAAAGGTTAAATTTTTCAAATTCTGACAAATAGTCACGCTTCAAAAACATGTGCAGAGGTAGAGAGGATAGCCGAGACTTTCCAGTCTCGGCGAAAATGCGATTGCCGGGCAAGGATGTCCGGCCTATCGGGTTTTTGAAATCGCTGCATTCATCCCCGCCCATCCCGTTAGGACGGGACAGGCACGGCGGGGCAATCTGCAGCATTTTCGTAAATCATAATTTCAGGGACGTCCCTTTGCTCCACATATGAAAATTACGATTCCCGTTCGCTTCGAGATTAGGACCATCTTGATTTTAATCCTCCTTTAGGGAATAGTAGGATCTAAAACCCTTCATTCCTAAGGAGGAAAGAAAATGCTTATCAAGGCCAATGGCATTCAAATGAATTACGAACTGTCTGGCAAAACGAAGGCATCGGTGGTAATCCTGAGCCATTCTCTGGGCTGCAGTCTGGGGATGTGGGATCCTCAGATGGATGCCTTGGGACCTCATTTCCAAATCTTGCGCTACGATATCCGCGGCCATGGGAGAAGCGAAGTACCGCCCGGGCCGTACACACCGGAACTACTGGCGAAAGACGCTATTGCCTTGTTGGATGCTTTGGAAATCGATAAGGTTCACTGGGTCGGGCTCTCCATGGGCGGAATGATCGGCCAGGCCGTCGCTTTAAATCATTCCGACCGTCTTAAGAGCCTCACTTTGTGTGACACAACGGCAGCTATTCCGCCGGAGGCTCAGCCCCTATGGCAGGAGCGTATCGATGCCGTTCGTAGAAAAGGCATTGAATCGCAGATGGAGCCCACTATGGAGCGATATTTCACCCTATCCTTTCTCAAATCAAATCCTCCCATGTTGGGAGTCATCCGAAAACAATTCCTGGCGACACCAGCCGAAGGTTATCTTGGCTGCGTTGAAGCGATCCGAAGGCTCAATTTTCTCGATCGCCTCTCCAAGATCAAAATCCCCACTTTGATCATGGTGGGAGAAGACGATCCCGGAACACCGATCTCTGCCTCCCAAGCCATTCATAAGAAGATATCCAATTCAAAATTGGTCATCATTCAATCGGCCCGTCACCTCCCAAACGTGGAACAGTCTGAGGTCTTCAACACGAACCTGTTAACGTTCTTGAAGAGTCTAAGCCCAATAGGGACGTTCCTCAAATTATAACTTTAGGTCTATGAGAAATTCATATTCTCAGCAACTTTCCTTTATCCTTTTGGTTACGAAGAGGAGAAGCAAATGGGTCGATGGCAGCTTGGATTTTACGCACTAGCGGTGATTTTTTTCAGCTTTATCCCATTTACTGCTGCTACTGCTGCGGACGCAGAAAGGGATTGGGCACTAACGCTCTATTCTGGGAGGTTGACCGATTCAGGTATCGGGGAAACTGCTACATTCAATTTCAAATTTGAAAATGCCTATTTTATCGACCTGGCCCTATCGAGAAGATTATACACCTTTCGAGACTACTGCAATATCGAAATCGAGGGGCAGATCGCCAAACATTTTGGAGACCAGGATCATTGGGAATTTAATGTGGTGCCCTACTTTCGTTGGCTGGTCTTCCCCTGGGACGCACATTTAGACACAAGTTTCGCTGCAGGGGCGGGGGTGTCCTATGCCACCTCCGTGCCGGAAATTGAAGCGAAGAACCACGATAATGTGGCCGGCCGATTCTTAGGGGCACTGATGTTTGAATTAGCTCTTTCGCCTCCCCGTGTTCCACAGTGGGGCCTGGTCATTCGCCTTCATCACCGCTCCGGTGCAAGTGGAGTTTTCAGCGGGGTTAGCGGCGGCTCCAATGCATGGGCAATGGGGATTCGCTACAGCTTTTGAGGAAGCCGGAAAGGGTATGCCGCACACTCCAACCACAATCGCCGAGAAGCGGGTACGAAGCTTTGCACCAATTCTTCGTAAATATTGGTAAGTCTGAGAGCTGGAGAATTAGCTATTGCGCCGCTAGTAAAATGAAGGAATAAACCCCTCCCCATTGACCTGTTCGGGAAGCTCTTAACATTTACATTTCAACCGTTATGCTCTCTTTCAGTTGCAGATCAACAAGCCTTAGTGAAGACTGTTCCCCATCCTTTGCAGGTGGAAGCAATACCGACGTGAAGGGAAGATCCCTTTAAATTTGAAAGATGTTTTTTGCCACTGGGGTAAGGATTTCGTAACCGTTCTCAGTGACCACCACGGTGTTCTCAATTCCCACCGATCCCTCCCCAGGAAAAACGATCTTGGGCTCCACAGCGAAAGTCATTCCTCTCTCTAAAGGATAAGATTGCCCTCGGGCGATAAAGGGTAATTCGTTCAGTTCCAGACCAATGCCATGAGCGATGAAACGGGTCTGAAGCCCTGGGGGTCCTAGGTAACTGTCCTTGTAACCTAGCTTGTCTGCGAGCCCAAGGGTCTTCATAAAGATGGCTTCGCAGTCTGCTCCTGGACGGGTTTCTTCCAAGACAGCATCATGGATCTCTCGACAGGCTTTGTAGGCATCAACGAATTTCTGTTTCAACTTCCCAATAGAAAACATCCGCGTTTCATCCGCCTGGTAACCATGGTAGCACGTCCCAAAGTCTACCAGGATGGGCTCATGGGCTCTCATGGCTCTGCGGCTTGCTCCTACTGGAAAGGCCGGCGAAAGTCCCAGTCCACCCATGGGAGAATCCGACTGGCTAACGATTCCCCCGGTGGGCCCGCTTAGAACATGCCAGGTGTAAGCTTCGTAGTTGAGAGACCTCACCCTGAGAAGCCCTTCGTGACCATGCCTTTTGGCAACCGCTTCCAAGAGGCCACCGAACTCAATCTCGGCCATCCCCTTTCTGAGGATTTTCCTGGCTTCCTGGTAAACCCGCTTTCCAATTTTCCCTGCCGCTCTCATGAGATCAATTTCAAAGGGAGATTTTATCTTCCGAGTTTCTCGCAAAATTGAAGAGATGTCCACGAACCTGATGCCTGAAAAAAATTCTTGAAGTCTCAAGTAATCACTCACGGGGAGAACATCAAACTCCAGTCCCAGGCTGTGGGGAAGTCTATGCCAATAAGTCTGGATTAATGAGGGGATGTCGCGAAGTGATTTCAACGCTACGACGCCTCCTAGGGGGGATTCCACTTTGGCCCGCTCGAGTTCCCTTTTGATCATGAGAAGGGGATTTCCTTCTAAGGGTAAGAAGAGGAGACCATCCTGCGTGGTTCCTGTGAGATAATAGAAGTCCATCTTCTGAACCACCAGCAGGGCCTCTATTCCCTGCTTTTCCATGCGGGTTTTTACTCTATCGAGGCGGCTTTCAATCTCGTCAAGGGGTGTGTAACGGAACCCGAGAGATCTGCTCAATTTCCGTAATTCCTGTCGTACCCAATCTTCGTGATTCATTCCATCTCCTTTCTCGAAAGGAATACTCAAGACGAAACGGTCTTGGCTCTTGATAAGTACCGGCTCAAAGGAAGGGTCAGGAGAACCATTAAGGCCGCACAGATGATCGAAAAGGAGAGGCCCAGAGCATCGGTGAGCAAGCCATAGACCAAAGGAGAGACAGCGCCGGAACCTAAGGTGATGGCATAGTAGAAACCATATCCTCGAGAACGTGCCATGGGAGAAATGATCTCTGCAACCGTTGCATAAAGAACAGAAGAAGTCCCATTTAAAACAACTCCCACAAAGGGAAGGAGAATCCAGATCCCTGAAGGTGAAAACCAAATCAGCGAGAGAATCCCAGCAGAGGTCAGGATCTCCGTCCCCACCACCATGGGAATGACTCCGAGCCACTCGGCGAGAAGACCGCATGTAAATTTCCCCGCTGCACCGCCTGCAAAGAGAAGGGTGAGCGCAAAGCCGATCTGGGTTTCTGAAATCCCCTTTTCCAAAAGAAGAAAAGGAAGAAAAGTGAGCAAGGCATTGCGGGTCATGATGTCGATGATCCCAATGGTCAGAAGGGCAGAAAAGCTTTTCGCATTGTGAATCCCCCAGCCACTCTTCTTTGAAATCATTCTCTCTTTGGATGAAGGTATGACAGGAGGAGCGTTCTTTCTTACCAAACCCCATAGAACTGCGCCTGCGATGAGGCCGATGATGGAAAGATTGAAGACCGCGCGCCTCCAGCCCCACCAATTGATCATCAAAGCCAGAAGAAAAGGGAAACACACTTTTCCCATATCTCCAGAAAAGTTATAGGTCCCCATGGCCGCTCTGCGGCCAGAAATTTCAAAGACCCGGGAGAGGAGAGAAGAGCTCAATCCGTGCTGACCGCCACCTGTTCCCTTTGCAAAGATGAGGGAGAGAAGAATAAGAGGGAAAGTATAGACTTTACTCAGTATCAAGAATCCAGTGGTCAACCCAAGAGTTCCCATGGCAATAACGGTCAACTCTCCGATCCTTTCACCCAGAAGGCTCAGGGGAAATTGAATGAGACTCATCGATCCGGAGAAGACTCCTTTCAAGAGCCCCACCTGACTGAAGGAGAGGTTCAATTCTAAGGCAACAAAAGGAAGGAGGAGGTAGATCGAATCGGTAAAGCCATCGTCAATGAAATGGAAGGCGGAGAAAGAAAACAGAGCTCGGACCTTTTTAGACATGCGATCTTTTTATAACATACCACCCTTTAAAAAGGAATTTCGAAGATTGACACTCCCTTCTATCGGATTTATACTTTTTTCCAATGCCTTGGATAGGGGGTGACGATGTCGATCGATTTCAATGCCGATGAGATTTTCCAACTGGGGATTCAGATTGAAACGAATGGGAAACAATTCTATGAAACGGTGGCAAAAAATAGTGTGGACCCTTCTGTGAAAGGCCTGTTCTCAGAGCTTTCGAAATGGGAGTCTAAACATCAACAGCTTTTTGAAAACCTTAGAAAAGCCTTGCCCGATTCAGCAAAGCGGGAGATCCTCTTCGATCCCCAAGGAGAATCTTCTCTCTATCTGCAAGCCATGGCCGAAAGCCATGTCTTCATAAAGAACAAAGATGTTTACGGACTGGCATCCAAGTGCAAGACACCCCAAGAGGCCCTAGACCTCGCGATCATCTTTGAAAAGGATTCCGTAGTTTTCTTTACGACAATGAAAAGAGTTGTTCCCGAACATCTCGGAAAGGATAAGATCGATCTCCTGATAAACGAGGAGATTAGGCATATCTCCATTCTCACTCAAAAGAGACGGGAGCTCAAAATTTGATTCGTCTTCCCGAGGAAAGGAGGGGCGAAATGGACCTCTTTGCGGCCATTAAAGGAAGACGAAGCTGTCGAAATTTCTTACCTGATCCGATCAGCGAGGTTGATCCCTCTTAAGGCCGGGCAAGGATTTCCACGATTCTCGGAAAGATGAGGAACTTAGAAGAGAGGATTCAAAAATTAGCCCAGTGGGTATTCGAAGCGAACTACCTTGTCGTCTTCACTGGGGCGGGTATCAGCACCGAATCAGGGCTTCCCGACTTTCGAGGACCCGATGGCATCTGGACCAGGCAGGAAAAGGGACTCCCTCCCCCACCCCGTCAATTCTCTGAAGTCGAACCCAATGCGGGCCATCAGGCTATCGTCGAACTGCAGAAGTTAGGAAAATTACAATTTCTCATCTCGCAGAACGTTGACAATCTCCATCTTCAGTCAGGCATCCGACCCGATCTCCTGGCAGAACTGCATGGCAATACCACGAAGCTTAGATGCGTACGGTGCAAAGCTCAGGTAGATAAATCCCTGGGGTTGAAGACCTGTTCCTGTGGGAGCCCACTCGTATCAAGTGTCGTGAACTTCGGAGATTCTCTTCCTGCCAAAGAGTTGCACGATTCTTTCGACCATGCAAGCCGATGCGATCTCTTCATCGTGGTCGGCTCCAGCCTGGTCGTCAGTCCAGCCAATGAGATGCCCAGGACTGCCCTTCGATCGGGAGCCAGACTGGTCATCATCAATAAGGGAGAAACCCCTCTGGACGCAAGTTGCCACCTCCGTTTCGATGAAAAGATAGGACAAGTGTTACCCCCGGCAGTAGAAAGACTGAAAGAGCTGATGAGTATGGGTAAGAGATAATCCTCCGAATCAAATGTACTCAACCGTAGCAGGCGGCTTGGGGGTTAGGTCATAAAGGCAACGATTGACTCCCTCAAGGGCGGTGATCCGCTTGCATATCCGGTGAAGTTTTTTCCACGGGATCTCGACGGGTGTTGCGGTTCTCGCATCCACGCTATGAATGCATCGCACGACGATGATCTGCCCGAACTCTCTTTTGCCTTCACGGATACCAGTTGCTTTATCATTAAGGAGGACCGCCAGATACTGAAAAGCTCCGCTATTTTTCAGTTCCTCCTCAACGATGGCGGTGGCAGCGCGAACCATATCAAGCCTTGGCTCCGTAACCTCACCTACAATCCGCGTGGCTAGGGCAGGACCGGGGAAGGGAATCCTCTTCGCAATCTTTGCCGGGAGCTTCAGCACTTTAGCGACTTCCCTGACCCCATCTTTTCGAAGCGTCTTTAACGGTTCTAAGACCTGGTATCCATACTCTCTTTCAGGATCAATACCGAGCTGGGCCAAGACGTTGTGCTGGCGCTTGATGCCCGCCACTGTCTCCTCAATGTCGGTGAGGATCGTACCGTGCAAAAGGTATTTCGCCCCCGTCTCACGGACAATTCTTCCAAACACATTGGCATAAAAGGTTTTGGTGATTGCGTTTCGCTTCTCCTCGGGATCGGTCAATCCTTTGAGGGCACCTAAGAATTCGAAACGGGTATTCACCAGTTCGACAGGAATTCCCAGGCGGGCAAATATCTTCACGACCTGTTCAGGCTCATCCTGCCGCATAAGTCCGTTATCGATGAATACGGTCTTGAGCCTGTCCTTAAGGCTTCGATGTCCGAGAACGGTAACGACAGAGCTATCCACACCACCGCTGAGGGCATTGATCGCAAGGCCGTTTCCCACCGTCTCCCTAATGGAAGCAATCTGCTCATCTACAAACACACGGTAATTCATAGCGTTCCTCCTTGTCAGATACCATGACCCATGGGGGAAGAACCACCCCCTGACCCGGAGGCAACGTATAACAACAAAAGGGAGTTGTCAAGATAAAGGCAGAGCTGAGGGGACCATTTTTTAAATTTGATAGGAATTCAATTTTAGCTTTATAATAACTTAACCCTCAGAAGGTTTTATGGAAACTTATCCGCTCGGTCACGTCCGTATCACGCTTCATAAAGAAGGGGCGAAAGAATATGTTAAGGTGGGCTTTCCCATTCGCTATGGCCTTTTTTCGGAAATCGAAACGGAGGACACCCTCTTCCAGTTCAACCTCAATGGGGAGATAAAATTTATTCAAGGAAGGGGCCCGCATGGACTCCCCCCGACTGAATGGCTGAAACGCACGTTGGGAAATGATTGGGTTTATTATTCAGCCGGCGATTATCAGGGGTTCCAGAATCTCATCGGAGAATATTACTACCCATATCTCTCTTACTCAAGCAACTCCATCCTGGAGGGCGATCCATTTAACGAAAGACCCGTTCGGTCGGCGATGAGCTCCTGGCAGCAACTCCGGGCTGAAATAAAACAACGGGTCTCCCGCCCGATGCCCAAGAACCTTCACAATTTTCTGAGGAACGTCCTTGAAGGGGATGAGGATATTCTGAGCCAAAGGTCACAACATTTTCATAAGGTCATCGGAGGGCCGGTAACGGTTCTTCCACCCGATACCCGCCATGTGGACTACGATGTCATCCCTCTTACAATCGCGGATGGTTGTCTCTATCATTGTGGTTTCTGTCGAGTGAAGTCAGGGAAGAATTTCGTCCCTCGAACCCATGAAAACATAAATGAACAGATTGAGAACCTGAAACGGTTTTACGGCCAAGACCTTCCGAATTACACCTCCTTATTTTTGGGACAGCATGATGCCCTTCATGCAGGCTTGGACCTGCTTCAGTTTTCGGCAGCAAAGACCTACGAACTTTTCGAATTGAAGCGATCTTACCTCAAGGATGCCTATCTCTTCTTATTCGGCAGTGTGGACTCCTTCCTCCAATCGCAAGAGAAGGTCTTTGAGTCCATAAACCGTTTTCCCTATTCCACCTATATCAACATCGGTCTTGAGTCTGCCGATCCGGCAACATTGTCTTCGCTGAAAAAGCCTCTCTCTGCTGAAAAAGTGGGGGAAGCCTTTTCAAGGATGGGAGAGATAAACAGGCGATATGAAAAAATCGAAGTCACTGCGAATTTTGTATTCGGAAACGATCTTCCCCTGACACATTTTGATTCCCTTTTTAACCTGCTGACCCGTCGATGGGCTCCTTCCCGTAATAAGGGAGCCTTCTACCTCTCACCTCTTATGGGCGGAGGGACGAAAGAGAGAGAAAGAAGAAAGGAACTGCTAAGAAAATTCAATCAATTCAAGATCGAGAGCCATCTCCCAACCTTTATCTACCTCATCCAGAGGTTGTAGAATGAAACTCTTTTTGCTGCAGGTAAGGATTAGCCACCGTAGCGTTAGGTCTTGAATGAGACCGTTATCGAAGTCCACCTCTTAAGAAGAGGTTAACGCTTTCATGGCCCTTTCTAAGTGATGATTGACCAAGGAGAGCTTCC